>NZ_JBVVQO010000033.1:0-80331 GCF_055811215.1 Mesorhizobium sp. WSM4819 | reverse complement strand
CCGCTAGGTGGGCTTTTACAACCCCCCGTTTTTTTTTCCCCCCCCCACACCCACCCCCCCCAATATATTACCGTCCCCCCACCGCGGGGGGCGCCCCCCCCCGCCGCTCCCAATTGCGGGGCGGGCGACTATGCGATGGGCAGTGTCAAAATGCGAACAATCAGCAGACTTTTCGATTCCCGCGACCCAGGCAGCGCGTGCCGTTGCCGCGCTTCAGGCGGCAGGAGTTTCTCAAGAACAGATCAGCGTCATCGGACCTTACGACGACGAAATCAGGGCTGTCCTGCGTGGTCCGGGCGGTGCCGCGCTTGGCGCGGCCGCTGGTCTGTTAATCGGCCTGGGTGCTTTTGAGGCCACCGGCATTGATCCTGTCGGAGCGGTGGCTGGCTTAATTCTCGTCGGTGGGGCCTGCGGCGGCTTTGCTGGTGGGCTTCTCCAGGCATCTGCCGATGTTGCTAGACAGCCGAGTGAGCCGAAGGTTGAACAAGGCGTCATTTTCGTGATGGCGCAGGTCGATGAAAATCAGGCCGATACCGCACAGACAGTGCTTGAAAATCCCGTCCGCGTAATGCAACTCGTGGCCACAGCCGGCTGAGATGCGTCGGGTTGGTTCGCCCTAACCCCTTCCCGGCTTATCGTCCACGAATCGCATTCAGATCGATTCCCGCTGAGCCGTCAGTTTTCCCTCTGACGGTTCACGAGGCGGGAAGCGTCTGCTCGACCAGATTGACGTAGTAGCGCAGCACGGTCGGCACGATCTCGTCATTGAAGACGTAGCGGTCGCCGTGCAGGCCCTCGCCGGGCCCGACATCGCCGACGCCGATCCACGCGTAGCAGCCGCCAGCCTCGCGGATCATGAAGGCGAAATCCTCGCAGCCGAGGCTCGGGCTGAACTCGGTCGAGACGTTCTCGCTGCCGACGGTGGCGGCGGCTGCCGCGATGGCGCGGGCCGTGGCGTCAGCCGTGTTGATGAGCGGCGGATAGCCCTTCTTGTAGTCGAGCGTGGCCTTGAGCGCATGGGCTGCGGCAATGCCGTGGGCGATCTCGCCGATCAGCTTCTCGCAATGATCGGAATGACCGGGCTCGAAAAACCGGCAGGTGCCTTGCAGCCAGACCCTGCCCGGCACGATGTTGCCGACTTTGCCGCCGTGGATCTGGGTGAGGCTGACGACCAGCGCGGTTTGCGGATCGACCGAGCGGCTGACGATACGCTGAACCGCCTGGACAAAGGCGCCCGCGGCCAGGATCGGGTCGTCGCCGAGCTGCGGCATGGCCGCATGCGCGCCAAAACCCTCGAAGGTCAGCTCGAAATTGTCGACGGCCGCCATCTGTGCTCCAGCGCGAGCGGCGATCGTCCCCTGCTCCAGGCCCGGCCAGTTGTGGACGGCATAGATCGCCTCGACCGGGAAACGCTCGAACAGGCCGTCTTCGATCATGCGCAGGCTGCCGCCTTCGTTTTCTTCGGCTGGCTGGAAGACGAAGTAGACGGTGCCGTCGAAGGCGCGGGATTGGCTGAGCAGGCTGGCCGCGCCGAGCAGCATGGCGGCGTGGCCGTCATGGCCGCAGGCGTGCATCACGCTCTCGTTCCTGGACGCATAGGGCAAGCCGGTCCTTTCGACGACGGGAAGCGCGTCCAGCTCGGCGCGAAGGCCGATGGCGCGTGTGCCCGTGCCGCTGCGCAGGACGCCGACGACCCCGGTGCCGCCGATCCCCTCATGCACCTCGTCGAGGCCGAAGGCGCGCAGTTTCTCGGCAATGAAACGCGCCGTTTCATATTCCTTGAATCCGAGTTCGGGCTTGCAATGGATGTGGTGCCGCCAGGCTATGACCTCTGGAGTCAGAGCGGCGATCGGGTCATTATGCGGCATGATGCTCTCCTTCCAAGCCGCAAAGGGCGGTTTGGATCACGATTAGAAGGCCGCATAACAGGCGTCTTGAACCAGATTGACCGCTGCAGGGACAAAAGCCGTGGACGCGACAGAGACCAGGAAATACTGGCGCCACCCCAGCTTCCCTGAGCTTGGCCTGTTCAAGGCGCGCTTCACGCAGCATCGCTATGATCTGCACACGCACCCAACCTATGTGATCGCGCTGATCACGGCTGGCTGCGAACGCATCCGCATCGGGCGCCACAAAATAGTCGCTCCGGCAGGCACCATTGCTGTCGTCAATCCCGAGGAGTGGCATGACGGGGAACAAGGTGCGGATGAAGGCTGGGCCTACCGGACGTTTTATCCCCCGGTGCCGCTGATGGCGGGCCTCGCCCACGAGCTGGGCAGGGCTGACACTCCGGTCTTCTCACGTCGGAATATCGAAGACAGCGATCTCGCCGCAGCGTTGATGGCAGCGCACCAGAGCTCGACCTCACCGGACGCGACGCAAGCCGAGACGTCGCTGCTCGTCGCCTTGAGACATCTCATCGTTCGGCATGGCGATTGCAGCGGGCGGGTAAAGGAGATCGAAGGCTCGGGATCGCGACGGAGGTTCTCGCTCTACGAGGAGCTTGTCGAAAGCGACCTTGGCTCGCAGCTCGACCTGCAGCGGCTTGCCGACGCCGCGTCCGTCACCCGGTTTCAGGTCATCCGGGATTTCAAGAAGGCGATTGGCCTGACGCCTGCAGCCTATATCCGCGACCGGAGACTGCGTCGCGCCAGCTCCTTGATCGAACAGGGGCTCGGCCTCGCCGAGGCCGCCATTGCGTCAGGTTTCGCCGACCAGAGCCATCTTTCCCGTGCGTTCCGGACCATGCATGGCATGACGCCGGGCATGTTCAGGAGAGGCAAAGCTCCCGAACCAAAACGAGTTCACATCGACATGAAATGATCGGGCAGTGGCCGGACCACCAATGTCGGCGCCGATTCCCGACGCAAGCTTGCGTTGTCATTTCGCCGCCGCCTCCACCCGGTCCGCAGCGGCGGCCAGCGCGGCGCGGTCGCCCTCCTCGTACAAGCGATGGATCGAGATGGCGCTGACGCGCCAGCCTTCGGGCGTCCGCACCAGCCGGTGCAGATAGCTGGCGCCGACCGTCCAGAACCGTGTGTTGATCCAATGGGTAGCGCGAACATGGCTGCGCGCGACCACGTCGTTGCCCGCGCCTTCGACAACGATGTTGGTGATAAGGTGCTGGGTGGCGTCGAAGCCCGGTAGCAGGCCTTGCCACTGAGCAATCAGCGCGTCGCGGTCGCTGGTCGCGACCTCGCCACCGAAAAGGCTGGTATAGTCGGTCGTGACGCGGGTCGTGAAATAGGATTTTACCCGATCCCATTCGCGCAAATCGGCATAGAGGCCGATCCCCGCCACCGCCTCGGCGATGGCGGTCTTGTCTTCGCTCGTCAGCGCAGCCGTGGACTGCATGGTGCTCAAGGCGGGCAGAGCGGCAAGCGTCGCGGCAAGAACTGCCGAGGCCAAAACAAACCGGCGGGTGACGGGGCTCATTGTCCCGCCTCCCCTGCACCGCCCAGCGTGGCGCGGAAATGCGCCTCAACGGCGTCGCTCGCTGTCTTCACCGGCGCAGCGCGGTCGTAGAAGTCGAACTGGGTGACGTTGTCGAGCCACAGCTCCTGCTTCGGCCCGGTCAGCCGCCCGTAAAATTTGTGCGCGCCCTGCGGGATGGCAGCCGCCTCGCTGTGCACCATCAGCAAGGGCTGATGCAGGCGCCGGGCAGCCTGGGTCGCATCGAATGTCAGCCAGCCGCGCCAGAAGGCCGGATCGGCCTCGTTGCGCCAGGCCGGGATCATGCCGCGACCAGCCTCTGTATAGTAAGGCACCTTGAACATGATCGCCCGCTCGTCGGCCAGGCTGGCGGCGGGCAGGAAAGCCTGTTTGCCGGTGCGGCGATAGGCGGCCTCGGCCGCATCGCCCACGGCTTCAAGCCTGGCAATGCCGTCCTTGCCGCCATAGGTCTGCTCGACCACCTCGGCATCGTGCAGCCAGGGCGCGACCAAAGCGACCGACTTGATCGCGGCATTTTTGGCGGCGGCAGTGACCATGTAGCCGGAGCTGGCGCAAATGCCGAGCCCGCCGATGCGGTCCTTGCTGATCTCTGGCCGGGCCGCGAGATAGGCGACCGCCGCCTCGATGTCGGCGACCTTGGCGCTGGGGTCCTCATACTGGCGGCGGGCGCCGCCGCTCTCGCCCCAACCGCGAAAATCGAAGGTCAATGCGACGAAGTCGCGGTCGGCCAGCTCGCGGGCGTAGCGGGCCGGCATCTGTTCCTTCACCGTCATCCAGGCGCCGGTCACGACCAGCGCGGGCCGAGGTTTCGCGTCCAGATCCTCGGGCAGATAGAGATCGCCGACGATCTGCTCACCGTGCGAGGCGAAAGCAACGCGCTCGACGCGCGATGCGGCGAAGGCGCTTGAGCCGAGGGCAGCGGCGGTTGCCGTGGCCAGCGTCAGGATTTTCAACATCGTAAATCTCCTTTGGCCGGGAACGAAAAGCGCGGCGCGACGGATAAAGGCCGCCGTCTCAGCGGTCATCCGTCAGTCGGCCGGGCAGTGGCTTCAGCTTGTAGTGCGTCCAGTAGAAGGTGTCCGACTGGTACATGTCGGTCAAGAAATTCTGCGCCTCGGCGATCTTGCCGTCCCTGATGCGAAACATCAGGGCGAAAAGCTGGTCGATCTCGGGACCTGAGCCGACGTTCGACCAGCCGCGATGGATGTCGACGACGAGATCGCCCTGCGCCTGGAAGAAGATCGGCTCAGCCCTGAATTTGCCGTCGGCCAGGCCACGGAAGAAGGCGACCACTTCCTCCGGCCCGCGCTTGTCGCCGGCTAGCGGATGGTGGCCGGGAATGCGCCACACGATGTCGGCCGCCAGGAAGGGCCGAACCGCCTCCGGGTTCCCTGTCGCATAGGCTGCGTAATAGTCCTTGATCAACTGGATGTTGCGGTCTTCCTGCGGGCCGCCGTTGGCGGGGGCGGCGGACACCGCCAGGAGAGCGCCGGCGGCGAGCGAAGCGAGTCTGGTCATCGGTCCTGTCTCCTTGCCTTTCGGGCCGTCGCGACAGCGAAGCCCGTTCGTCGGACCAACATGACGCTTTTGGTTCACCGGAAAAACCCGTAGAGTTCGACAAGGCTATTTGGAATATCCTCACAATGCGACTCGACCAGTTCAGCGGCATCGTCGCCTTCGTGAAGGTCGCGGAGGCAAAAAGCTTCACCCGCGCCGCTGCCGAACTCGGCGTCGCCCCGGCCTCGCTCAGCGAGGCGGTCAAGGGCCTCGAGGAGCGTCTCGGGGTGCGGCTCCTCAACCGCACGACCCGCAGCGTTGGCCTGACCGAAGCCGGCGCCCACTATTTCGACCACGTGCGCCCAGCGGCCGAGGAGATCCGGGCGGCCGGCGCGGCACTGCGCGAGACCCGCGACCGCCCCGCCGGCACGCTGCGCCTGAGCCTGCCGTGGATCGCCGCGCCGCTGCTGATCGAGCCGCTGATGGGGCCGTTCATGGATGCCTACCCGGAGGTGCGGCTTAGCCTGATCTTCGACGACAATTTCGTCGATATCGCCGCGCAGGGCTTCGATGCCGGCCTGCGGATCGGCGAGCTTCTCGAGAAGGATATGATCGGCGCGCGTCTGGGCGGGCCGTTGCAGACGGTGGTGTTGGGCAGCCCCGACTACCTCGCGCGTAACGGCTCGCCAAAACGACCCGCCGACCTCGCTGCCCACCGCTGCATCGCCTTCGCCTTCACCCGCACCCGCGCCATCTCGCCCTGGGAGTTTGTTGTCGATGGACGCCAGGTCGAGTTCACGCCCGACGCATGTCTGGTCGTGAACACACTGCCGCTCTGCATCACCGCCGCTGCGCAAGGGCTTGGCCTGGCCTTTGCTGTCGAAGGCCTCGCTGCGCCGCTTCTCGCCTCAGGCGCGCTGGTCAAGGTGCTGGAGCCTTTCTGTCCCACCTACGAACCGCTCCACCTCTATTATCCCAGCCGCCGCCTCGTCCCGCCAAAGCTGCGGGCGTTCATCGATTTCGTCCGCGCCAACGCCCACAATTTGCGAATATGATGCGCCGCCGCGAAACCAGCCATGACGCATATCGGCGAGCCGGTCCGGCTCACCCCAGGCGCCGACCATCTGCCGGGTGGCGGCGTTGAGGCGGTTGAAGGCGTTGATTGGCCGCATTGCAAACCGCAACAACCCGTCGCGTTGAGCCAATAGTTCCGGCTTTTGCGGCACGGAGCCCGATGCTAAGGGCTGCAAATCTTGAATCAGCAACGGATCGCCCTGTGACCGACACCGAACGCCCTCGCCTGCCGCTGATCGAAATCTGCGTCGAAGGCATAGATGGCCTGCTCGCCGCGCAAGCCGCCGGCGCCGACCGGGTCGAGCTCTGCGCCAGCCTCGTCGAGGGCGGCATCACACCGAGTTTTGGCATGGTGCGCGCAGCCGTCGGACTGGCGACGATCCCATTCCACGTCATCGTGCGGCCGCGCGGCGGCGATTTTCTCTACAGCGACGCCGAGTACCGTTCGATGCTCGCCGATATCAGCGCGTTGCGCGAGCTTGGCGTGGCCGGTGTCGTCGTCGGCTGCCTGAATGCCGACGGTACCATCGACGAAAGGCGGATGAGCGACTTGGTGCAGGCGGCAGGGCATTTGAACGTCACCTGCCACCGTGCCTTCGACATGACGCGCGATCCAACTGATGCGCTGGAAGCGCTGATCCGCAGCAAGGTCGGCCGCGTGCTGACCAGCGGCCAGCGCGACACCGCATTGGAGGGCGTGGCCCTGCTGGCGGCCCTCGTCCGGCAGGCGGGGAAGCGCATCATCATCCTCGGCTGCGGCGGGCTCGACCCGAACAACATCGCCGAGGTGCGGGAAAGAACCGGACTGACCGAAATGCATTTCGCCGCACTCAAGGACGTGCCGAGCGCCATGCGCTACCGCAATCCGCGGGTTGGCATGGGCGGCACCGACCTCGACCGCGAGTACCGCAACACGGTGACCGACGCGGCGCTGGTGGCGGCGACGATTGCGGCGGCGAGAGCATGATCGCGAAGGAAGAAAACAAACGGGCACGCCTGCCGATCGACCGGGTTTCGCCGCAGGACGAGACCGCCATCCTCGCCCTCAACAACGAACACGCGGCCGAGTTGTCGTGGCTTGAGCCAGGACGCCTGTCCTTCCTGCTCGGCGAGGCGTTCTATGCGCGCCGCATCGGCGCGCTCGAAGCCTTCATCATGACCTTCGACCAGGACGCCCGCTACGACAGCCCGAACTTCCTGTGGTTCCGCGAGCGCTATCCGCGCTTCGTCTATGTCGACCGCGTCGTCGTTGCGCAAGAAGCGCGTGGCCGCGGCCATGCCCGGCGGCTCTATGAGGATCTGTTCGACCATGTCTCGCGTGCCGGCCAGACCATCGTCACCTGCGAGGTGAATGCCGAGCCGCCCAACCCGGCTTCGGATGCCTTTCACGCCGCGCTCGGCTTCGTCGAGGTCGGCGACGCGGTGATCCACGGCGGCAAGAAGGCGGTGCGCTATTATACCAGGCCGATCACCGGCTGAGGCGACGGCGCTGCCCTGCCAGTTGCGGTTTCCCCTACTCCCCTACTCCCCTACTCCCCTCCTTCATGCGTTGGCGGCGGCCACTGCGCGCTTGGCCATCACCACGATCAGATTGGCGCGATAATCGGCGGAGGCGTGGATGTCGCTCATCAAATCATTCGCCGGCACTTTCACTCCGTTGAGGGCGGCGGCGTCGAAATTGGTGGCAAGCGCCGCCTCGATTTCCTTCGAACGAAAGACGCCGCTGTCGCCGGCCCCAGTCACGGCAACGCGGACTCCGTCCGCGCCGTTGGCCACGAACACACCGACGATCGCATAGCGCGATGCCGGATTGCGGAACTTTTCATAGGCCGCCTTGGCCGGCGCGGTGAAGGTCACCGCGGTGACGATCTCGCCGTCCTCCAGCGCCGTCTCGAACAGGCCTGTGAAGAATGCGTCGGCGGCGATCTCGCGCTTGTTGGTGACGATGGTGGCGTCGAGGGCCAGAAGTGCCGCCGGATAATCGGCGGCGGGGTCGTTGTTGGCGATCGAGCCGCCGATTGTGCCCTTGTAGCGCACCGCAGGATCGCCGATCCGGGACGCCATATGGGCGAGCGCCGGACACGCCCTCTTCAGCTTCTCGTCGCTGGCGACATCGTGATGCGTGGTGGCGGCGTGGATGGTGATGGTGTAGCCCGCCACCTCAATGCCTTTCAATTCCTCGATGCGCGAAAGATCGACGAGATCGGACGGTGCGGCAAGCCGCGTCTTCATCGCCGGGATCAGTGTCATGCCGCCCGACAAAAGCTTTGCATCGCCGGTCTCGAGCAGCTTGACGGCCTCGGCGACGGAGGCGGCTCGGTGGTAGTTGACTGGGTACATTTGTCTTTCTCCCTTCGGGGGAAAGGAGCGAATAGGGAGTAGTGAGTAGCGAGTAGGGCCTACCCCTTCGCACGCACTTTGTTCCCTATTCGCTACTCCCTATTCGCTATTTGCTTATCAATGTTTCGTTCCCCGGATCGCTGCCCAGACCGTGGACGGCGATGCCGGCATGGCGATATCGGTGATGCCGATGGCGTCGGTGATGGCGTTGATCACGGCCGGCGGTGAGCCGATGGCGCCGGCCTCGCCGCAGCCCTTGATTCCGAGCGGATTGCCCGGGCACGGCGTGTTCGAGGTCGAGACCTTGAACGACGGCAGGTCGTCGGCGCGCGGCATGGCGTAGTCCATGTAGCTCGCCGTCAAAAGCTGCCCGCTGGCATCGTAGCGTGTGCCCTCCAGCAAGGCCTGGCCGATTCCCTGGGCGACGCCGCCATGCACCTGGCCTTCGACGATCATCGGGTTGATGATGTTGCCGAAATCGTCGGCCGCGACGAACTGGACGACCTCGGTCACGCCGGTCTCGGGATCGATCTCGACCTCGCAGAGATAGCAGCCGGCCGGGAAGGTGAAGTTCGACGGATCGTAGAATGAGGTCTCCTTCAACCCCGGCTCCATGCCGCCAGGCAGGTTGTGGGCGGTGTAGGCAGCAAGCGCCATCTGGAACCACGGCACTTGTTTGTCGGTGCCGGCGACCTTCAGGGCGCCGTTTTCGATGACGATGTCGCCCTCGTCGGCCTCGAGCAGATGGGCGGCGATCTTCTTGGCCTTGGCCTCGACCTTGTCGAGCGCCTTGACAACGGCCGACATGCCGACGGCGCCCGAGCGCGAACCGTAGGTGCCCATGCCCATCTGCACCTTGTCGGTATCGCCGTGGACGATCGAGACGCTGTCGATCGGCACGCCGAAGCGCTGGTTGACCAATTGCGCGAAGGTTGTCTCATGGCCCTGGCCGTGGCTGTGCGAGCCGGTCAGCACCTCGATGGTTCCGGCGGCGTTGACGCGCACCTCGGCACTTTCCCAAAGGCCGACACCCGCTCCAAGACTGCCGACCGCCGCCGACGGCGCCAGTCCGCAGGCCTCGATATAGCAGCTCATGCCGATGCCGCGCAGCTTGCCTCTGTTGGCAGCGTCGGCCTTGCGCTGGGAAAAACCGGCATAATCGGCAGCGGCCATCGCCGCGTCCAGCGAAGCGGCATAATCGCCGGCATCATAGTTCATGATGACCGGTGTCTGGTGCGGGAACGCGGTGATGAAGTTCTTTCGGCGAAGTTCCGCCGGAGACACGCCCAACTCGCGTGCGGCGGTCTCCATGGTGCGTTCGAGCAGATAGGTGGCCTCCGGCCGCCCTGCCCCGCGATAGGCGTCGACCGGCGCGGTGTTGGTGTAGACGGCGCGCACATTGGCGTGGATCGCCGGAATGTCGTACTGGCCCGACAACAGCGTCGCGTAGAGATAGGTCGGCACGCATGACGAGAACAGCGACATGTAGGCGCCGAGATTGGCGATGGTGTCGACCTTCAGCCCGGTGATCCTGTTGTCCTTGTCGAATGCCATTTCGACCGTCGAGACATGGTCGCGGCCATGGGCGTCGGTGAGAAAGCTCTCGGTGCGGTCGGCCACCCATTTGACCGGCACGCCGGTCTTCTTCGAGGCCCACAGGCAGACGATTTCTTCCGGGTAGATGTATATCTTCGAACCGAAGCCGCCGCCGACATCCGGCGCGATGACGCGGAGCTTGTTTTCCGGCGCGACATTGTAGAAGGCGCTCATCACCAGGCGCGCGAGATGCGGGTTCTGCGAGGTCGTCCAGCAGGTATAGTGGTCCTCGGCCTTGTCGTAGTGACCAAGCGCTGCGCGCGGCTCCATCGCATTGGGCACCAGCCGGTTGTTGACGATCTTCATGCGGGTGATGTGGGCAGCCGCCTTGATCGCCGCGTTGGTCGCCGCGCTGTCGCCGAGCTCCCAGTCGAAAATCAGATTGCCGTCGGCTTCCGGATGGATCTGTGGCGCACTCCTTTCGAGTGCCTTCGGAGCGTCGACGACCGCCTTCAGTTCCTCGTAGCTGATGTCGACCGCCTCGGCAGCGTCGCGCGCCTGGCCCTTGGTCTCGGCAACCACGACGACCACTGCATCGCCGACATAGCGGACCCTGTCGAAGGCCAGCGGCGACCACGCCCCCATCTTCATCGGCGAGCCGTCCTTGGAATGGATCATCCAGCCGCAGATGAGATTGCCGATGCCGTCGGCCTTGAGCTCCTTGCCGGTTAGCACGCCGATGACGCCCGGCATGGCCTGCGCCTTTTTGACATCGATCTTCTTGATCTCAGCATGCGCATGCGGGCTGCGTACGAAGGCCACATGCTTCATGCCGGGAACCACCATGTCGTCGACATAGCGCCCGGCGCCGGTAATGAACCGCTTGTCTTCCTTGCGCGCTACACGAGCGCCAACACCTTCAATGCCCATCGCAGAAATTCCTCCCGAAAAAGTAGGGGAATAGGGGAGTAAGGCAGTAGGGCAGTAGGGATTTGAGCCGAATTCCCCTACTGCCTTACTGCCCTACTCCCTTACTGCCCTCATGCAGCTTGCCTGGCCTTGCCCTTCGAAGACATCGTCTCCGATGCGGCGAGGATCGCCTTCACGATGTTGTGGTAGCCGGTGCAGCGGCAGATATTGCCTTCGAGCTCGGCCCGCACCGTGGCCTCGTCGAGGCCTTCGGGATGGCGGTTGACCATGTCGGTCGCCGCCATGATCATGCCGGGCGTGCAGAAACCGCATTGCAGGCCGTGATGCTCCTTGAACGCCGCTTGCATCGGGTGCAGGTCGGCGCCGTCCGCCAGACCTTCGATGGTCACGACGCTCGACCCGGAGGCTTGCACCGCAAGCATCGTGCAGGATTTTACCGCCTTGCCGTCGACATGGATCACACAGGCGCCGCATTGCGAGGTGTCGCAGCCGACATGCGTCCCGGTCAGGCCGAGATTCTCCCTCAAGAAATGAACCAGAAGCGTCCGGTCTTCGGCAGCGCCGCTGACCCGCTTTCCGTTCACCGTCAATGATATCTCCGACATGAAACCTCCCTGGGTGCTACCTTGGTCGTTTTTGGCGTCGGTGGTGCCCGAGCCCTCCATCTGTCCGCTATTCTTATACCGCAAAGAGCACGGGAAATAGTGCCGCGGAATGCCGAGATTGCGAGAATGCAGTTCGGCCGAAAATCCGCCTATTGTACTTTCGGTCACGCAAAGACAGGCAAACGGCCGAGCGAAGCGAAACCATGGTCGCCTGGCGATGCCGCCTTGCGGCCATCAGCGGCAATGGTGCTGGCCAGGCCGATTTCAGCCGATGCCGTGCTTTCTGAGAACCTCCTGCTCGTCGCCTGACACCCAGCCAAATATTTTAGGCTCTCCCGCCAGTTTCTGCACGAGGTAGTGGACGTCGAAATCGATCGTGACGTCGGTTTGGCCTTTGCGCGCAAAGATCGACGTCCAGGCGACGTGGGCAACGCAATGATGCTCGTCTATCGGCGAAATGCCAACATCGCGTATTCGCATCTCCTTGGTGCCGATCGCTCGATAGCGAGCATAGCCTTGTTCCATAGCCTGCTTGAGCTGGTCGTCGTTCTTCCCGACCATGACGCCGGCAGGCGACGCCGCAATGAAGGCGGAAGCATAGACCGACGTGACTTCGTCCATGTCGGCATCACCGGCGAGGGATTTCCGGAAAAGCCGCTCGTAGCGTTCGAATAGCTTCCTGACCTGGGCGTCCATGGATAACTCCCTTCCGCTGTGGTTTTGGATCTGACGTTTCTGAGCGCCGATGCTGTCAAAAACAGTAGAAAATTCAATTCCGTCATGTTGGCTCATTGCCAAAGTAGCACTTGAAGACAACAATGGTTTCGACGCCGGCGCGACAGGAGCACAAAAAAACAGCCGCGCACAAAAAAAGCGTCGGAGGAAATAGAGGAGGAAGCCGCTGGCCAGTTCACGGACGCGCTATGCATGCGGCCTATCGGTTCTCACCACCGACGAACCCGACGCGGATGCGTTCGCGCGGGCGGTGGCAGTGGAAGCCGCGGCCATCGACGCTGGATTTGCCCTGCTGTTTTTCTCGCAAAGCCTGCTTGAGGCCGTCGCCCTTTCGGAAGCGCTGAACAACCACGCGCCGGCACTCCGCTATGCCGGCTGCTCGACGGCCGGCGAGATTACGCCCAAAGGCCTGGAGGACGGCCAGGTCATGGCCATGCTGCTTCCCTCCGCATCTTTTTCGGCAGCCAGCACCATGGTCGAAAATCTGTCGTCATCGAGCATGGACGGGATCACCGGCGAAGTCGAGGCGCTGAGGCGTTCGTTACGCGGCCGCGTCGGGCACGAGCGAGCCGACACCACTTTCGCGCTCTGCCTGATCGACGGGCTGTCCTATGCCGAGGAAGCGGTCACCTCCGCCATCCATTGGGGGCTCGACGATATTCCACTGATCGGCGGGTCGGCCGGCGATGATTTGAAGTTCGAGACGACGCGGCTGATCTCGAACGGCAAGGTTGCCTGCGACTGCGCCATTATCGTGCTGATCACCACGGAAATTCCTTTCCACGTGTTCAAGACCGACAATTTCGTCCCCACCGACGAGAAGCTGGTGGTGACCGCGTCCGATCCCGATCACCGCACCGTGCGCGAATTCAACGCCACCAATGCCGCCGAGGAATATGCCGCCTCGGTCGGCGTCATCCCGCAGATGCTGACGCCGCTGAGTTTCGCTTCGCACCCGGTGGTGGTGAAAGTCGGCGGCGAATTTTACTGCCGCTCGATCCAGAAAATGCACGCGGACGGCTCGCTGTCGTTCTTCTGCGCCATCGACGATGGCGTCGTCCTGTCCATCGCCCGACCCAAGAACATGGTTGAATCGACGCGTGCCGCCTTCAGGGATGTCGAGGAAAGGCTTGGCGGCATCGACATGATCCTCGCTTTTGACTGCGTGCTGCGCAGGCTCGATGCGCGCAACCGCCAGGTCTTTCGGGAGATTTCGGAACTCTACAAGGTCAACAACGTCATCGGCTTCGGCACCTATGGCGAGCAGTACCGGTCGATGCATCTGAACCAGACGTTCACCGGCATCGCCTTCGGAGAGCGGCAGGCGGCGGAGTAAGAGGTTTTATGCCGCTCAGGGACATCAACGACCTGGAGAAGCTGAAGAAGATCAACGCAGCCCTTGTCAGCCGCGTCGAGCGCTCGATGGATCAGCAAGGCAACGCGTTCTCGCTGTTCCAGACCGCGATTTCGCTCGAGAATCGAGTGCGTACGCGCACCGAGGAACTGCACTCGACACTGCGTAGATTGGAACAATCCAACATCGATTTGAGCGCGGCCAAGGAAAACGCCGAACTGGCGAACCTGTCCAAGACAAGGTTCCTGGCAGCCGCCAGCCACGACGTCTTGCAACCGCTGAACGCCGCGCATCTCTCCGTCTCGGCGCTGGCCGAAGTGCAGACCAGCGACGAAGGCAAAAAACTGGTCCGGCAGGTCGAGCGCTCGCTGGAGACGATGGAGGATCTGCTCCGCACCCTGCTCGACATCTCCAAGCTCGATGCCGGCGTCGTGCAGCCCGATATCGGCGACGTCAGCCTGGAGGTGCTGTTTTCGTCGCTGCGCTCGGATTTCCTGCCGGTCGCCGAATTGAAGGGCCTGACGCTGAAATTTCGGCCGGTCAACGCCGTCGTGCGCTCGGACCGCACCTTGCTGCGCCGCATCCTGCAGAACATCCTTTCCAACGCGCTGCGCTACACCCGCTCCGGCGGCGTGCTGGTCGGCACCAGGCATCGCGGCGACACGATCCGCATCGATGTCGCCGATACCGGCTGCGGTATCCCCGACGACCAGCGCGAGGCGGTGTTCGAGGAGTTCCACCGCGGCACGTTCCCGACCGATGCCGGGCTAGCCGGCGGTGGGCTGGGACTGGGCCTGGCCATCGTGCGCCGCATCGCCGCCGCACTCGGCCATCCCGTGACGTTTTCGTCGAAAGTCGGGCACGGCACGATTTTCCACATCGACGTTCCGGTCGGGATCGGCGCCAGCGTCGATGCCATTGCAAGCAGCGCCGACATGGAGCGGCCGCGCGGCTACGGTCTGTTCGGCACGAAGGTGCTGCTGGTCGAGAACGACGTCGAGGTGCTGCAGGCGATGACATCCCTGCTCGAGCGCTGGCAATGCCTGGTGCGCCCCGCCACCTCGACCGATGCCGCGCTCGAGATGCTCGGCGATACGGACTGGGTGCCGGACATTGTCATCGCCGACCAGCATCTCGACGGCGGCGACCTCGGCACCACGACCATCGCCGAGGTCCGCGATTGTCTCGGCCGCGCCGTGCCGGCACTGATCGTCACCGCCGACGGTTCGGAGACCGTCGCCAAAGCCGCCCGCGCCGCCGGCATCGAGCTGATGCGCAAGCCGCTGAAACCGGCGCAGCTACGCGCCCTGCTGGCGCATCTCTTGGCTTGATCCCAAAGACATTGGCAGAAGACCGCGAGCGACAAGAAAATGGTGCGCTGTCACCGTAATTTCTCGTCCTTGGACGGAAAAGGTAAGTTCTCGGTGACGGTTTATTCACCCTGACGGGCACGCCTAAAACCCCGCCTGGCCGCGAAACAGCTCGGCACTGTCGAGCTTCGAAACCTCGATGACGGCTTGCGTCCGGCTGTAGACGTTGAGTTTGCGCAGGATCTCGGAGACATGCGCCTTGACGGTGGTTTCGCCGACCTGCAGCTCGTAGGCGATCTGCTTGTTGAGCAAGCCCTGGCGCAGCATCTGCAGCACCCGCAATTGCTGCGGCGTCAGTTTGGCAAGCCGCTGCACCATCTCGGCGCGGTCGGTGCTGTCGGCGTCCGGTGGTTGGCCCTCATAGGTTTCGGGCACGTAGATCGCACCTTCCATCACCGAGCGGATGGCGGCGGCCAGATCGCTCTTGCGCGCCGATTTCGGGATGAAGCCGGCAGCACCATAGGACAGCGCCTCGGAAATGATTTTTGGCTCCTCATGCCCCGAAACGATGACCACCGGCAGGCGCGGATAGCGGGTTCGAAGCTGCAGCAGTCCGTCAAAGCCATGCACGTCGGGCATGCTGAGGTCGAGCAGCGCCAGATCGAACGGCTTGGCGTCCGCCAGGAGCTCGAACGCCTCGGTGATCGAGCGCGCCTCGACGGTGTCGACGTCCGGATAGGCCATTTGCACCGCGCTGTGCAGCGCCTCGCGAAACAGCGGGTGGTCGTCGATGATCAGAAACCGGGCGCGATCGTTGACTGCGGTCATGGCGTTCGTTTCAGTTCAGGGCAGGATAGAATAGCCCAGCGACCATGGCCAGATTATTGGCAAATAGTACATCGCCATCGCTGGCCGAAGGGCGGAGATGGCAATTTCCGGACGACCATGCCTTGCTCGGTCGTCCAAATCGGCCGAATGTGCAGGAATGAGCGACCTCGTCCTGCATAACTACTACCGCTCCTCCACCTCCTACCGGGTGCGGATCGCACTGGAGATGAAGGGCCTGACCTACCAATATGTGCCGCATCATCTGCGCCACGGCGAGCATCTGGAGCCCGCCTATCTCTCGGTCAATCCGCAAGGACTGGTGCCGGCGCTGATCCTGGGCGATGGCACGCTGCTGACGCAATCGCTGGCGATCATTGAATTTCTCGACGAGACCAGGCCCAAACCGCCGCTTTTGCCACAGGACGCGCCTGGCCGGGCCCGCGTCAGGATGCTGGCGCAGATGGTCGCCTGCGACATCCATCCGGTGAACAACCTGCGCGTGCTGACCTCGCTGCGCACGCTGTTCGGCGCCGGCGACGAGGACGTCGCCAACTGGTTCCGGCACTGGGTGAACGAAGGTTTCCAGCCGCTTGAAAAGATTCTTGTTTCATCGCCTGAAACAAAAACGTTCTGCCATGGTGACACGCCGGGGCTGGCCGACATCTGCCTGGCCGCGCAGGTCACCAGCAACGCCCGTTTCGGCGTCGACATAGCGCCCTACCCGACGGTCACACGCATCCACGCCGCCTGCATGGCGCTGCCGGCCTTCCAAAAGGCCGCGCCGGAGAACCAGATCGATGCCGAATAGCAGCGCTATCCAATTATGAGGAATTGCCGATGAAAGCCGTTGTCTTCGAAAAATTCGGCGAGATGCCGACGATCCAGACTGTTGCCGACCCGGAGCCGGCACCGGGCGGCGTTGTCATCAAGGTCGAGGCGACCGGGCTCTGCCGCAGCGACTGGCATGGCTGGATGGGCCACGACGACGGCATCCGTCTGCCGCATGTGCCGGGCCACGAGCTTGCCGGCGTCGTGGTGGCCGCCGGCAGCCAGGTGACCCGCTGGAAGACCGGCGAGCGCGTCACCGTGCCGTTCGCCGTCGGCTGCGGCCGTTGCTTCGAATGCAGCTCCGGCAACCATCAGGTCTGCGAGCACCAGACCCAGCCCGGCTTCACCGGCTGGGGCTCGTTCGCCGAATATGTCGCCATCGACCATGCCGACACCAATCTGGTCCGCTTGCCGGACGAGATGGAATTCGCCACCGCCGCCAGCCTTGGCTGCCGTTTCGTCACCTCGTTCCGCGCCATTGTCGACCAGGGCCGGGTGACGCCAGGCGAATGGGTGGCCGTGCATGGCTGCGGCGGCGTCGGCCTGTCGGCGATCATGATCGCCAGCGCCATGGGCGCCAACGTGATCGCCATCGACCTGACCGACGAGAAGCTGGACTTCGCCAAAAAAATCGGCGCGGTGGCGACGATCAATGCCGCCAGGACGCCGAACGTGGTCAAGGCGGTCAAGCAGATCACCAATGGCGGCGCGCACATGTCGATGGACGCGCTCGGCCATCCGACGACGTCGTTCAACTCGATCGCGAACCTGCGCCGGCGCGGCCGCCATGTCCAGGTCGGGCTGATGCTCGGCGATCATGCCAGGCCGCAGATCCCGATGGACAAGGTGATCGCCTTCGAGCTCGAAATCCGCGGCAGCCACGGCATGCAGGCCTACCGCTACCAGGCGATGATGGAGATGATCCGCACCGGCAAGCTGAAACCAGAACTGCTGGTCGGCAAGCGGATCAGCCTCGATGAGGCGCCCGCGGCCTTGATGGCGATGGGCGGCTTCGAAGGCATCGGCATCGGCGTGGTGACGAAGTTCTAGCCGTGCGGCTCTCCCTTCTCCCCTTTTGGGAGAAGGTGGCCGCCCACGGGTCTTGCCTCCGGCAACCCCGAGGACAGGCTCCGCGGCCGGATGAGGGGTGCTCCAGCTTGGCACCGACAGCACGCCGGCCAGCACCCCTCTTCCGTCTTGGCGCTGCGCGCCAATCCACCTTCTCCCACAAGGGGAGAAGGAAGAAGGGCTGGCGCCTATCTCGCATATTTCTTCGCACCGACCACGCAGAGCACGACGGCGGCGGTGACGGCGATCATGGCGGGGCTGACCTGCTCGTGCAGCAGCATTGCCGCCAGGCCGAGGCCGAAGAAAGGCTGCAGAAGCTGCAACTGCCCGACCGCGGCGATGCCGCCTTGCGCCAGCCCGCGATACCAGAACACAAAACCGATCAGCATGCTGAACAGCGAGACATAGGCCAGGCCGATCCACGCGGCCTGGCCGACGTTTTCGAGCGACGGTGGCATAATGATGAGCGTCAGCGCCAGCATGACCGGCAGCGACAACACCAGCGCCCATGAGATCACCTGCCAGCCGCCAAGCTTGCGCGACAGCGCGGCGCCTTCCGCATAGCCCAGTCCGCACACGATGATTGCCGCCAGCATCAGCATGTCGCCAAACGGCGAGGCCGAGACGCCTTGGGTCACTGCAAAACCGGCAACAAGGGCGCTGCCAAGGCATGAAAACAGCCAGAAGGCCGGTTTGGGGCGATCGCCGCCGCGAATGACGCCGAAGATCGCGGTCGCCAGCGGCAACAGGCCGATGAAGATGATGGAATGGGCCGAGGTGACGTGCTTGAGCGCCAGCGCGGTCAGCAGCGGAAAGCCGACCACGACGCCGAGCGCGACGATGGCCAGCGACAACAGATCCTGCCGTTCCGGACGCTTCTGGCGAAAGACGAGCAGAAGCGCGAGGCCGAGGATGCCTGCCGTGGCAGCGCGGGCGACGGTCAGGAAGGCCGGATCGAAATCCATCACCGCAACCCGCGTTGCCGGAAGCGATCCGCTGAAAATCAGCACGCCCACGAATCCGTTGATCCAGCCGCCCGCCGTCTTGTCCATCGCATGCTCCTGATGTTCTCGCCCTCTATCGGGCCGGACCTATGGCGCCGCCAGAGACAATGAGGTACAGTTTGATGAAACTGTTATGGCAGATTGAGCAGTACGGATGGACGAGGAGACGACGGCACATGTGGGCAGCGGGACGCTTGTCGAAAGCGTCATGGCGACGATCAGGCACAGGATCGCCGCGCGCAGCCTGACACCGGGAACACGATTGCCTTCGATCCGGGCTTTCGCGAAAACCATGCAGGTTTCGAAATCCACAGTGGTCGAAGCCTATGAGCGTCTTGCCGCAGAAGGCATCATCCGCTCGCGTCCAGGTTCTGGCTTTTATGCCGCCGGACCGTTGGCTCCCTTGTCGCTGGCCGAGATCGGCCCCAGGCTTGACCGTGCCGTCGATCCGCTCTGGGTTTCGCGCCAGTCGCTGGAAGCCGGCGACGGCGTGCTCAAACCCGGTTGCGGCTGGCTGCCGGCCGCGTGGATGCCGGAGGCCGGATTGCGCCGGGCGCTGCGGACAATGGCACGCGGCGAAGATGTCACGCTGACCGACTACGGCACCCCGCTCGGGCTGCCGCCGCTGCGTCATCTGCTCGCCCGGCGCATGGCAGAGCACGGCATCGAGGCGTCTCCCGACCAGATCATGCTGACGGAATCGGGCACCCAGGCCATCGACCTCCTGTGCCGGTTCCTGCTCGAACCGGGCGACACGGTGCTGGTGGACGACCCCTGCTATTTCAACTTCCATGCCCTGTTGCGCGCTCATCGGGCCAAGGTGGTCGGCGTTCCCTATACGCCATCGGGACCGGATATCGAGCTGTTCGCGCAGGCGCTGGTCGAGCACCGGCCGCGCCTCTACATCACCAATTCCGCGCTTCACAATCCAACGGGTTCAATTCTGTCGCCGGTCGTCGCCCACCGATTGCTCAAGCTCGCCGACCAATCGGATCTGACGATCATCGAAGACGATATCTTTGCCGACTTCGAACACACCCCGGCACCCAGGCTGGCGGCGTTCGACGGTCTTGGTCGCGTCGTCCATATCGGCAGCTTCTCCAAGACGCTTTCGGCGTCGGTGCGCTGCGGCTTCATCGCGGCTCCGCGCGACTGGATGGAAGGGCTGACCGATCTCAAGATCGCCACGTCCTTCGGCAGCGGACGGCTTGCCGGCGAACTGGTGCTAACGCTGCTGAAGGACGGCAGCTATCGCAAGCACGTCGATTTGCTGCGAACGCGGCTTTCCCGCGCCATGGCTGAGACAAGCAGCCGCCTGAAGGCGATCGGCATCACCCCGTGGATCGACCAGCCGACCGGCATGTTCTTGTGGTGCAGACTGCCGGAAGGCGTCGATGCAGCGGAAATAGCCCGTCGCGCCTTGTCGGCCAATGTCGTGCTGGCGCCCGGCAATGCGTTCAGCCTGTCCCAAACCGCCAGCCGTTTCTTGCGCTTCAACGTCGCGCAGTCGGCGGATGAGAGAATTTTCAGGACGCTTGAAGAGGCGATGTCGCGTTAATTTTCCCGCACTGTCCCTTCTCCCCTTGTGAGGGCTTTGCACGGGGGCCGAAGTTTGGCGCAGTTGGCGCTTGGCTCTCCTCACGGCCCTGCCCGCCTGCGCCGCCGCTCATAGAGCATGACCAGGGTTTCGGCGGTCAGCGCCGGCTTCTTCTCACCTTCGATCTCAACGATGTTGGCCGCCTTCATCAGATACTGGCCGGGGCCCTTGTCCTCCATGGACAACAGCGTGATCCGCAGCCTGATGCGCGCGCCGGCCCTGACCGGCGCCAGGAACCGCACCTTGTCAAAACCATAATTGAAGACGGCTTGCGTGTTTTCCGGCACGATGCCCATGTCGAGCGCCAGCGCGCCGATGATCGACAGCGTCAGATAGCCATGCGCGATGGTGGCGCGGAACGGGCTCTGCCGCTTCGCCCGCTCTGGATCGACGTGGATCCATTGGCGGTCGCCGGTGCAATCGGCGAACTGGTCGATGCGGCTCTGGTCGACCGTCGTCCAGTCCGACACGCCAAGCTCCTGCCCTGTCATCGTCCTGAGCTGTTCGTAGGTCGGCGGCGGCCTCAGCCGTATTTGCGTCATTCCTGCTTTCCCGATCGCTTGCCCTGCCTCCGGACCACGAACCGGCCGCCTCTGTCAATTCGCTCAGTGTGTTCCGCCGCGATATCCTCGACCGGATCGCGCCAGTGCCGGTGTAGAGCTGGCAACAGGATTATCGAGCAAGAGGAACTTTGTGCGCCTCGGCGGGACCAACACCAAGGCTTTCGCCAGCCGGGATGACGACAGAAAAGTCCGGCGGCTTGGGAAACAGCCTACTTCTTGTCGTAGCCGCTGCGGATTTCCTCCATCGCCTCCTTGATGCGCTCGCGCAGGATCTCGACCGATTCGGTGCCGGATTTCCTGGCCAGCTCGGCCACCTCGCCGGCATTCTTCAATGCGGTTTCGAAGGATTTCCTGGCGAACGCCGTTTGCTTGGCCATCAGTTCCCGAGGATCGCCCGGCGCCCTGTAGTCCTGTGCCATGTCGGCGATCTCGTGCAGCGTGTCCTGCAGCATCTCGCGTTGCCTGGAGAGCATCGACGACGCTCCGGCAGCACTTGCCCTGGCCGACTTTTCGAGTGCCTCGAGGTTCTTGCGATGATGGCTGAGGATCGCCTCGACATCGACGTTCGGCAGCTTCAGGTCGCGGCCGAACCTGCCGAACATGTCGATGAAGGTGTCGGATTCCGGTCGCTTTGCCATGGTGGTTTTCCTCTGTTGCTGCGAATTCGGCAGCTGAAGAGAAACAATAGAACAGCGGAGCTTCGCGGTCCATTCGGCCGCGCACACATCGCGTCTCATCCGACGAGGAACAGCCGTTCCAAAGTGTGGAGCACGACGCCGGCCAGGCCGCCGATGACCATGCCGTTGAAGCGGATATATTGCAGGTCCCTGCCGATGTTCATTTCGATCAGCCTGGTCAGTTGCGCAAGGTCCCAGCGCTTGACCTGATCGGCGATGAATTTCGAGACGCCGCTCTTCTGGCTTTCGACGAACGACGACAGCGCAACGATAAACCCCTGGTTCATGTCGGCCCTGATCTGGGCGTCGCCGGCAAGATGGCGGCCGACCTCGACGAACATGCTGGCGAGATGGGCGCGGATCATCGAATTCGGCGCCTTGGCGTCCTGCTCGATGAACACACTAAGGCTTTCCCACATGTCGCCGGCCAGCGCCTTCAGCTCCGGCCGGGCGAGGAAATCGCGCTTCAGTTTCTCGGCGCGCTTGGCGTATTGCTTGGATGTCCTCAGCCGCTCGACGAAGCTCAGGACAAAACGGTCGAATTCGGCGCGCATCGGGTGGTCGGGATCGGCCCGCACCTCGTCGAGCAACGAACCGGCTGAGGCGACGATCTTCTTCAGCAGATACGCGTCGGCGCGAAACAGGTTGAACAGCGACGGCAATTCCTCGCGGATCTTCTCGCGCATCGTCGCCAGCGCCGCCTCGTCGCTCAGGAAGCGGCCGACGACCTTGGTGAATTCGTCGAACAGTCTTTGGTGGCGGCGATCATCGGTCAGCGCCGACAGCAACTCGGCGGCGAGCGGCGCCAGCGGCACCTTTTCGATCTGCTCCAGCATGCGGCTGCTGACGAAGCCGCGCAGGCCGGATTGCTCGATCGCCGCCAGTGTCTGCGGCACCAGCCGGCCGACGAAATGCGACAGATCGGCGGCGCGGTTGGGGTCGGCAAGCCAGTCGGCAACGAGCGCGGAAAAATCGACCTCGGCAAGCTTTTCGCGCACCGGCTCGGGCGCCAGGAAATTCACCTCGATGAAGCGGCCGAGAGTATCGGCGATGCGGTTCTGGTTCTCCGGGATGATCGCGGTGTGCGGGATCGGCAGGCCGAGCGGCCGTCTGAACAGCGCCACCACCGCATACCAGTCGGCCAGCCCGCCGATCGTCGCCGCCTCGGCGAAAGCAGCGACGAAACCCAGCCACGGATAATGGCCCTCGAACGACTTGGCCACCGCAAAGATGACGACGCAGAGCGCGAGCGCTGCGGTGGCGACGAATTTTGTGCGCCGAAGCGCCGAAAGCTTGGCCTCCGCGTCGGCATCGAACCGGGTGGATGCCAAAGCCGGTGATGATTGTGGCATGGATGAACTGCTCCTGGTCGATGTCGCGGACTTAACTTAGTGATCCGCCCGCCCGAATGCGCGCCATATCAGGGTCATGGTTGCACGACCGCCCACACAAACATGATAAAGATATTCAACTATCATGCGGTGCTTGTCTGGAATTATTCCAAGGTATAGGCCATATTAGGCCTGAGCTATTGCTTCGTGAGGACAAAATGCGGCTGACACGCCAGACCAACTACGCCATGCGCATTCTGATGTATTGCGCCGCGAATAACGACCGGCTGAGCCGCATCCCGGAGATCGCTGCCGCCTATTCGGTGTCCGAGCTCTTTCTTTTCAAGATCCTGCAGCCTTTGGTCGAGCATGGTCTGGTCGAGACGGTGCGCGGCAGGAACGGCGGCGTCAGGCTCGGCCGCCCGGCCGAATCGATCACCCTATTCGACGTCGTGCGCGTGACCGAAGAGAGCTTCGCCATGGCCGAATGCTTCGAGAACGACGCCGCCGAATGTCCGCTGGTCGACAGTTGCGCACTGAATTCGTCGCTGCGCGAGGCGCTCAACGCCTTCTTCGCCGTGCTCGAGCGCTATACGATCGCCGACATGGTGGCAGCGCGCCCGAACGTGCGCCACCTGCTCGGCATCGACATGCTGGTGCAAAGGGCGCCGGCCGCCTGAATTTGCGCTTTACCCCGAGGGTTTGCGCTGCCCCTCACCTGCCTGCCGGCAACCTCTCCCCGTATAGTGACGGGGAGAGGGCCGCTTCATCGCCGATTTCGCCATTCTCCATCGTTGCAAGAAGGCCGCCGGGGCTGCGGCCAGCCCCTTCTCCCGTCCCTATACGGGGAGAAGTGCCCGGCAGGGCGATGAGGGGCAGCGCCGACCCTTGCAAGTTGGAACGCGTTGGTTGCAGCCCGGCTGACTATCAGACCGACCTAAGCCGCTGACTGCGGCAGCACGAACGGCATGTCTCCGGCCGGCAGCACGCCGACCCGCAGCCGGCAATCGAATACTTTTTCGATCAGATCGTCGCTCAGCACGTCCTGCGGTGAGCCGGTGGCGGCAAGCCTGCCGCGTGCATGACGAAGATCCGGTCGGCATACATCGCCGTCAAATTGAGGTCATGCAGGATCGCGACAACGCCGCCGCCCCGCCTGGCGAAATCGCGGGCGATGTTCATGATGATCAATTGGTGCTTGATGTCAAGGCTGGAAACCGGCTCGTCGAGGAAGAGATAGCGCGGTTTGCCGCCGACGACCGGCGCCCAGACCTGGCAGAGCACACGGGCGAGACATCCCGCGCTTCGATCATGAAAACCCTCTCACAGGTCGCCTCTCATAGGTCGATGACGCCACGCTTGCGCAGCAGGATCCAGAGGAAGAACGGGGCGCCGGCGATCGCGGTGACGATGCCGATCGGCAGCTCGGCCGGCGCCACGATGGTGCGGGCGACGGCGTCGGCCAGCAGCAGCAGGCAAGCGCCAAGCAGGGCCGAGGCCGGCAGCAAATAACGATTGTCCGGGCCGATAGCCAAACGCAGCAGATGCGGCACGACGATGCCGACAAAGCCGATGCCGCCGCTGACGGCGACAGACGCCCCGACCGCCGCCGAGACGCCGATGATGGCCGTGTATTTCAGCCGCTGAACCGGAATGCCGAGATGGCCGGCGGTGGCTTCGCCCAGCGCCAGCGCGTTGAGGCCGCGCGCCAGGAACGGCATCGCCGCCAACGCCAGCACGATCACCGGCCCAACGGAGCCGATTTTCTGCCAGGTCGCGCCGGCGAGCGAGCCGAGCTGCCAAAAAGTCAGGTCGCGCAACTGCCGGTCGTCGGCCATGAAGATCAGGATACCGGTCAGCGCCATGGCAAAGGCCGCCAGCGCGATGCCGGCGAGAAGCATGGTGGCGACCGAGGTTTGGCCGCGCCGGGTGGCCACCTGATAAAGCACCAATGTCGTCGCCAGCCCGCCGGAGAACGCCGCCAGCGGCAGAGCGAGTGTGCCCAGCATCGAAGTTATCGGCGCCAGCACTGTGGCGCCAAGCACGATGACGGACACCGCGCCGAGGCTCGCTCCGGCCGAAACGCCGATGAGACCGGGGTCTGCCAACGGGTTGCGGAACAGCCCCTGCATCACCGCGCCGGAGACGGCCAGTGCTGCGCCGATCAGCACACCGAGCGTGACGCGCGGCAGGCGGATGTCGTAGACGATCAGGCGGTCGCGCGCGCTCAGCGCCTCATTGCCGGGTGCTGCACCCAACAGCCAGTCGCCGACGACGCTGACGGCCGAGGCATCCGATGCGCCTGATGTCAGCGAAAACAGGACGGCAACGGCAAGTCCGAGGCACAAAGCCAGGATGACGATGCGCGCGCGCCCCGAACGGTCGCCGTCGGATGCTGTCGCCATAGTGCCCGCACCAGCGATCGATTGATCCACCATCGGGCGCCCGCTCAGTCCGCGGCCTGCCCGCCGTAGAGCGAGGCGGCAAGGTCGCGGATGACGTCGGCGGTGCGCGGCCCGAAGCCGAGCAGATAACCGCCATCCATGCGGACCAGCTTGCGCGCCGCACCCGCCGGTGTCGACAAAATGGACGGGTTCGCGAACAATTCGTCGTCCGATACGCCGGGACCGGCATTGTTCATCATCAGGATCACTTCGGGCCAGGCGGTGATGACAGCCTCGTCGGACAACTGCTTGTAGCCGGTGAAGCCGTCAACCGCGTTGACCCCGCCCGAAAGCTTGATGATGCCGTCGGCCGCGCTGTCGCTGCCGGAAGCGAGGATCTTGCCGCCCTGCATCGACAGCACGAACAGGACGCGTTTGCGGTCCTTGATCGAAGCGGTCTGCTTTTCGGCGGCCTTCAGCTTGGCATCGATCTCGGCTGCCAGCGCATCGGCCTTGGCGTCGGCGCCAAGCGCCTTGCCGACGATGCGGATCTTTTCGAGAATGCCTTCATGGTCGTAGCGCTCGGGCACCTCGATGAACGTGATGCTCGTCTTCTTCAGCACGTCGACGGCTTGCTTCGGCCCGCTGCCGTGCAGCGCCAGGATGCCCGACGGATTGACCGACAGCACGCCTTCCGGCGACAGCTGGCGCATATAGCCGACGTCAGGCAGCTTGAGCGCCGCCTCGGGATAACGGCTGGTCGAATCGCGCGCGACCAGCCGATCCTGCTCGCCGAGGGCAAAGACGATCTCGGTGATCGAACCGCCGATGGCCGCTATCTTCGACGGGTCCGCAAAGACCTCCGTGCCTTCGGCAGCGCGGGCCGGCAGCGCGAAGGCCACGCAAAGGCACACCGTGGCCCCAAGCGCCATTCCAAAAACACGCGCCCGTTCAAGCAAAGCAGCCATTGTCGTTGTCCTCAGGCTGCGGTCGGGCTTGGAATGCGCGGCAGGTTCTCTGCCAGAAACCGCCAGTCCTCGCGCTCGCTTTCGCCTTCGTGGCGCTTGCCGAAGAACTGGATGATCATCTTGCCGTCGGCGCCATAGGCTTCGAGAGACGTGACATGGCCATCCTTGGTCGGCTTGCGCACGGCCCAGACCTCTTGGATGTGGTCGGCCCGCAGATGCAGGTGGAAGGTCTCGTCCAGCACGTTGATCCACGGCCCCATCGGCTTGATCGACTTTATGGGGCCCGAATGGATCTGGATGCAGCCGCGATTGCCGACAAAGCACATGATCGGCATCTCGCCCTCGGCGGCATGATGGAACATGGCGCTGACGGCATCGTGGTCGAGCAGCCAGGCGTAATCCTGGCCAACCATGCGCAGCGCCTGGCGGCGGTCGAGCTTCAGCGTCTTCAGCATGCCGAAGAACTGATGCACGTCGGTCAGACGGCTCCAGCGGTCGCGCAGATCGTCGACGTCAGCGGAAGCGGCGGAAGCCTCGGCCTCGCTTTCAGGCCCGGCTTCTGAGACCGACCCTTCCTCTGAAATCGCGACGCTCGACTCCTGGTTCGGCGATTCCAGCTCGGCCACCAGCTTCTGATAGGCATAGAGGTTCGACGCCGGCCGCAGATGCACCTTGTGCACCGCCTCGCCTGCCGCATCGAAGAACTGCAGGCTGCGCCTGATATCGCCGCCGTCGCGCTTTTCGACGGCAAAGCCGTGCGCCCAGGCTTTCGGGAAGATGCGCAGGTCGATGTTCTCGCCGAGCACCATGGCATTGTGGTTGCCGGTCACGACCTTGTCGTAGACGCCGATCTTCTCGTGCACGGCGCTTTCATTGCGCGTCAGCGCCATGACCTCGCCGACGGCCTCGAGGCCGGTCAAAAGATCATTGACGCGCGGCTCGACGCGGAGGACGCCGTCGCCGCAATGCGCGGCGACCAGCTCGGCCTCCGAAATGCTAAGCTGGGCGGCGAGATCGCGCTCGCGCGTCTTCGGATTGTCTGCCCGCGCCCGCCGGATCTCGTGCGGCGCGGGCCTTACGCGCTGGTTCATATTTTTATTACCTACTTGTTGAGGATGAGCTTGCCCTGGCGGGTGATTTTTAGCCGGTAGAGCGCTCCGTGATGCTCGATGCCGATCTCGTGCTCGCCCTGGAACAGCGCGTTGCTGGACAGGGTCCTCACCGTCAACGGGACCCGATCGAAACGAGCCGAATTGTCGTCGGAACGGCGAACGCGATCGCGAAAGTCATTGGGGCGAAAGTCACTGGGCCGAAAGTCCTTGGGATTGTGCGTGTTCATCTGGTTCGATCCCTTTCCTGGGCCGGGCCTGGTCGGCTGGCGCGGCGGTGCGTGAAATGCCGATTCATTTCTTGACTTGAATACTCATGTTTACTAGTCAGTGCAATACCGGACTAGATGAGTCAAGATTTAAGAAGCCGGACACGACGAAAAATGCCGGCGCATTAAGCCTGCCAGCATCGAACCAGGATTTTTGGAGTTGGGGCATGGGGTTGGGGAATTGGGGACGGCTGGGTCTGGCGAATAGCAGCCCAGATCCGGGGCATAGAGGTCCGGCGCATCGATCGATGGCAAAGGGCATGGCGGCATTGCTGGCGGGCGCTGCGGCGATCGCGCTGCTTACCCCGTCGGCCAATGCTCAACAGGCCGCCCAAACTGCAACAGATCGGCAGCAGGCCGAACAGGCGCAGGCGCCTGAACAGCCGGCCGCGGCAGGCGCAACGCTGCTCGACCAGATCCTGGTCGTCAGCCGCACCGGCGAGACGGCGATCGATTCCCTGGCTTCGGTCAGCCATGTCGATCAGGAGCAATTGCAACGCCGCATGGCGACGACGCCCAACGAGATGCTGTTGGGTGTGCCGGGTGTAGCGGTCCAGGCCGACGCGAGGCGCGTCTCCTCCAGCATCAACATCCGTGGCTTGCAGGATTTCGGCCGCGTCGCGGTGATCGTCGACGGTGCGCGGCAGAATTTCCAGCGCTCCGACCACGGCCCGCAATCGACCTTCTATATCGACCCGGAACTCATCAAATCCGTCGACGTCATTCGCGGCCCGGTCGCCAACACCTATGGCTCGGGCGCCATTGGCGGCGTCGTCCTGTTCGAGACCAAGGACGCGGACGACTATCTTCGCGACGGCGAGACATGGGCGGCGTCCGCGACCGGGCGCTATGAGAGCAACGGCGAAGGCTGGACGACCAGCGCTGCCGGCGCCTACCGTTTCAACGAAAACTGGGATGTCCTCGGCAACATCGTCTATCGCGACTATGACGACTACAAGGATGGCGGCGGCGATACGGTCGACGGCACCGGCTTCGACGTCTTGAGCGGCCTTTTGAAAACAACCATCCGCCCCAGCGAAAACAGCGAACTGAAGCTGGGCTGGAATGGCACGAGCGACGGCTGGAACGAGGTCAGCGGCGGCACGCCGGTGAATGACGTCGACCTCGAGGCGAATACCTTCACGGCGCGCTACAACATCACCGATGAGGACAAGAGCTGGCTCGATCTCCACGTCAACGCCTCCTACAACAAGACCAACATGGAGATGACGAGCCTGGTTGCGCAAAACCGCTTTGATCCGGTCACCGGTCTTCCCATCGTCCTGCCGGCGGGCTCGA
This sequence comes from Mesorhizobium sp. WSM4819, assembly GCF_055811215.1. Lineage (NCBI taxonomy): Bacteria > Pseudomonadati > Pseudomonadota > Alphaproteobacteria > Hyphomicrobiales > Phyllobacteriaceae > Mesorhizobium > Mesorhizobium sp. WSM4819. The sequence goes on along the minus strand of NZ_JBVVQO010000033.1, from coordinate 51,572 downwards.
TGTCGACTTTCGATGTCGGCACTTCGGGCATCGACATCTGGACACCTCGCGGTTCGAGACCGCCGGCATTGCGCACGAACTGACCTATGGCGGCGACTGGGTTGGCGACGATGTCGAGACGGGTGGCGCCGCAGGCGGCGCCAGTTTCTATACCCCTTCGGGCAAGCGAAACGTTTCCGGCGCCTACATCCAGGACAAACTCACCTGGGACTGGCTCGAAATCATCGCCGGGCTGCGTTACGACAGCTACAAGCTGGAAAGCGATGTCGGCGAAACCGCCGGCGACCGGCTGTCGCCGCGCATCACCGTCGGCGTTTCGCCGTTCGAAACCGCCGGCCTTTCGGGACTGAAATTCTACGGCACCTATGCCGAGGGATATCGCTCTCCGTCACTGTCGGAAACCCTCATCAGCGGCAACCATCCGGCAGGCGTCAGCTTTCCGTTCCTTCCCAATCCCGATCTGAAGCCTGAAACCGGCAAGACCGTCGAATTCGGTGTCAACTACAAGCGCGACGACATCCTCGAAGCCGGCGACGTGTTTCGCTTCAAGGCCGCCTACTTCAACAACGACGTCGAAGACTACATAGCAGATGTAACGCTATCGGCATTCGACCCGACCAGCGGCTGCCCGTTCGGCCCCGGCATCCCGATCTGCTTCCAGTACCAGAACTTTGCAGAAGCCAGGATCCGCGGCTTTGAAATGGAAGGCGTCTATGACGCCGGCTGGGGTTTCGTCGGGCTTTCCGCGTCGATCATCGATGGTCACACGATTTCCTACGATGGCGAGCGGGCTGAGCTGCTTACCATCCCGTCCTCACAGGTCACAGCACAGCTTGGGTTGCGATTCCTGGAGGACAAGCTCACCGTTGGTGGCGAAGTGCAGTACAATGGCAAACCGAAAGGCAATCCGATCGCCGACGATTATACGCTGGTCAATGTCTTTGTCAGTTACCAGGCGAGCGACAATTTCAAGATTGATTTCCGTGCCGACAACCTGTTCGATGTCAAATATGCCAACCCGCTCAATATCACCACGTCTGGCCAGCCTCCGGAGCCTGTCTTCGCGGCCTACGAGCCCGGCGTCACGCTGAAGCTGGCGGCGACAATGCGATTTGGAGGCTGACGACAATGAAAAGCTTGACGGCATCGCTTCGCCTGCTGACCTCGGTGCTTGCCATGCCGCTTGCGATGGGTCCGGCGTGGGCGCAACAGGCTGCGCCGGCCCCTGCTCTCACGCTTGAGCTTAATGGCGCGCAGGCCTCCGAAAAAGGCTGCCGTCTGACGTTCGTGGTCAACAACACGCTCGGCGCCGACCTCTCGAAGGCAGCGTTCGAGATCGCGCTGTTCAACGAGGCCGGCGTCGTCGACCGGCTGACGGTGCTCGACTTCAAGGACCTGCCGGCGGGCAAGACCAAGGTGACGCGTTTCGATCTTGCCGGCGCCGACTGCGCCAAGGTCAGCCGCGTGCTGATCAACAGCTCGACCGAATGCGCCGGCACCGGCATCAAGCCGGACGCTTGCATGCGCGGACTGAAGACCGAGACCAAGACCGGCATCGCCTTCGGGGTCTGAGAAGGCAGACTGGAAGCGGGTACGAGGCCGGCCTGTTGCCGCCAGGGCAAATGATGTTGATTTGACAAGTCCGCGCCGGTTGCGGCAGGTCTCGCCGCGAGCCATGCAGAACATCAGTCCCCTCCCCGACGCCGATGGCGAACTGGCGCTTGCGCCGACCGGACCGCTTGCGCCGGCCCGACCGTCAGCCATGAGCCGCAATTGGACGGCGGCGATCGTCACCTCCTGCCTGTTTCATGCGGCGGTGGCGGCCGCTTTTCTCGTCGCACCTGCCGGCACGTTTGATGCCGGGGACGCAATCGAAGTGGAAGGCGCCGATCAAACCGGCCCCAACGTGGTCGGCAGCGCCTTGGATAGTCAGGGTGCGTTGAACGTCACCCTGGTGCCCGACCCGCGGCCAGCCAAGCCTGAGGTCAAGCCCCAGATCAAGCCAGAGCCGCCTGCCGACCGGCCCACCGGGGACCGGCCGATTAGGGAAATGGCCGCGCAACCACCCCCGCCCTTGCCGCAGATTGTCGAGCAATCCACTGCCGCGCCAGACATGTTGATGGCCGACACTCCACGCCTGGACGAGCAGAGCGTGGCTCCGAAGATCGAAACACCGGCAGAGCCGGCTGCTCCGGCCGAAAACACCGAGGCCCCTCCTGCCGATATCGGGCAGCCGCCGATCCCGACGCCAAGGCCGAGCGCGACACCAGGTCTTGGCGGAGCCAGCGAGACGATCGATCCCCGCGGCGCGGCGGATGGCGAGGAAAGCAACGCGGTGACTTCCAGCAAGGGCAAGGAGCAGGCAGCGGCAGGCAATGCGATAGAATCCGGCTACAGCGGTGAAGTTCAGAAGAAGCTTGCCCGCGCCAACCGTCGTGTTTCGAAAGCGATACAGGCCAGCGCTCGCAACAATGCCAGGGTCGTTTTCGTTATCATGGCCGACGGCAGCATCAGCGATATACAGCTTGCCGAAAGCTCAGGTTCTGCGGAGCTTGACCAATTCGCTTTAACACTGGTGCGCAAGCAGGCGCCGTTCCCTCCCATTCCAAGCGAAACCGGCAAGTCAAGTTGGGTGTTTAAAGCGCGGATCGGTCCATTTTAACAGCCTGCGCCTCATCGTTTCGGCCACCATCAACCGTCACAATTCACCAATCCCGAAAAGGACAGCCAATGTACATCGCCATGAACCGCTTCAAGGTCCAGAATGGCTCGGAAGCCGCTTTCGAGGACGTCTGGAAGAACCGTGATTCAAGTCTTTCGGAGATGAAAGGCTTTAAAGAATTTCATCTGCTGCGCGGTCCGGTCAACGAGGCCGAAGGCTACACGCTGTTCGCCTCGCACACCGTGTGGGCGAGCCATGAGGATTTCGTCGCCTGGACCAAATCCGAGAATTTCCGCGCCGCGCACCGCAACGCCGGCTCCACCAAGGTGCACTATCTCGGCCATCCGCAGTTCGAGGGCTTTTCGGTCGTCGAGGGCGCGTGAGTAGTCTCAGGCGACCCATGGCTCCCTTGGGCTTTTGCCGATCGGCGCCTGACGAAATAGGGCGCCGTCGGCGAAGCTGCCAATCTCCCCCCTTGTGGGGGAGATGCCCGGCAGGGCAGAGGGGGGTGCTGTCCCGCCGACCTATCAAACTGTCACAGCCACGCCCTCAGGCGAATTTCCGGTTGGGAGTGGCTAAAGTCGAAAGTTGGCGATCCTTCACACCCCCCTCTGTCCTACCGGACATCTCCCCCGCAAGGGGGGAGATCGGCAGCTTCGCCGGCAGCGCAAACCTGAAGTGATTGCCCTGCCCGAGATGAGCGCACCCGGCCGACCCTACGCCGCGGCCAGCAGGCTGGCATTGCCGCCGGCGGCCGTGGTGTCGACGCAGACGGCGCGCTCATGCGCATAGGCGGCCGGGTTGAGCACTTCGCTGACCAGCGGCACGATCGGGCCGGCGCGGTCGGCGATGACCTTGCGCACGATGCGAGCGGCCTCGGGCGTGCCGGAAAAGGCAACGACGTCGACACGCAGCGCGCGTGCCTCGACCGGGTCGGGCCGGCCGTCAATTGCCGCCAGCGGCAGGCCCTTGCCGGTCAGTGATGACAGTGCTGCCGGCGCACCCGGCGCGACGGCCAGCACCGCATTGCCGGCGGCGAGCGCCTGGATAGTCTGGGCAAGCAGCGTGTCGGCGTCCGGTCCGAGGCACAGCGCGCGGCCGCGCGGCGACAGCGACAGCGTGTTGGCCTCGCCGGTCGGCCCGGGCAAATCGACCTGGCCGAAATCGATGCTTGCGGCAGCACCGATGGCCGCGGCACCCTTGCCGCGCAAATGCTTCCTCAGCACCGCCACCCGGTCAGCCCGCGTCGACCAGCCGCCGAGCGCCGGGTCTGGCAGATTGTCGGCGAGTTCGGTCGCCGTCACCTTGCGGCCGTCAAGAACAGGCGTGCCCGCCTGCGGCCCCTTGCGGAACCGCCTGAGATAGTGCGGCCCGCCGGCCTTCGGCCCGGTGCCGGAAAGTCCTTCGCCGCCGAACGGCTGCGAGCCGACCACGGCGCCGATCTGGTTGCGGTTGACATAGATGTTGCCGGCATGGATGCCGTCGACGAAATGCTGGGCGCGGCCTTCGATGCGGGTGTGCAGGCCGAAGGTCAGGCCATAACCCTTGCGGTTGATCGCGGCGATGACCCCGTCGATATCGTCGGCGTCGAAGCTGGTGACATGCAGCACCGGCCCGAACACCTCGCGCTCGATGTCCTCGATGCCCTTGACCCGAAACACATGCGGCGCCACGAAGCGGCCATCCTTCGGCGCTTCGAGCTTGGCGATCAGCCGGCCTTGCAGGCCCATCTCAGTGCAATAGTCGCGGATCGATTTTTGTGCCTCCTCGTCGATGACTGGCCCGACATCGGTCGAGATCCGCCAGGGATCGCCGAGGCTGAGCGCTTCCATGGCGCCCTTCAGCATCTCCAGCATCTTCTTCTCGACGTCCTTCTGCACATAGAGCACGCGCAGCGCCGAGCAGCGCTGGCCGGCGCTCTGGAAGGCCGAGGCCAGGATGTCGCGCACCGCTTGCTCGGGCAGCGCGGTGGAATCGACGATCATCGCATTCAACCCGCCGGTCTCGGCGATCAGCATGGCGTCGGGCGCGGCAGTCTCGGCCAGCTGCTTTTCGATCAGCTTGGCGACCTCGGTCGAGCCGGTGAAGCAGACGCCGGCAATGCGCGGGTCGGCGGTCAGCGGGCCGCCGACCGAGGGGCCGTCGCCGGGCAGAAGCTGGATGACGTCTTCCGGCACGGCGGCTTCGCGCAGCAATTCGACCGCGCGGAAGGCAATCAGCGGTGTTTGCTCGGCCGGCTTGGCGATGACCGAATTGCCGGTGACGAGTGCTGCCGCAATCTGGCCGGTGAAGATGGCGAGCGGAAAATTCCATGGCGAGATGCACGCGATCACGCCGCGCGCCTCGGTTCCCGTTTCGGTATTGGCCGCCTCGGTCGCGTAATAGCGCAGGAAATCGACCGCCTCGCGCACTTCGGCGATGCCGTCAGCCAGTGATTTGCCGGCCTCGCGTGTGGCGAGCGCGAAGAATTCGATGGCGTTGGCCTCATAGAGGTCGGCTGCGCGGTTGAGGATGGCGGCGCGCTCGGCGACGGCGCGCTTCGCCCAGGCCGGTTGCGCCTCCACACCGATGCGCACGGCGGTCGCAACCTGCTTGGCGGTTGCCTCGCTGACCGTGCCGACCACCTCGTCGGGTTTTGCCGGATTGACCACCGGACGCTGATTGCCGTAGCCGGCGGCACGGGTGATCGGCCTGGCGCGCCAGCGGTCCGGCCCGACGAATGCAGCCCTGGCCTTGTCGATCGCCGCCAGCGTCACCGGATCGGTGATGTCGAACCCCTTCGAATTGCGGCGGGCAGCACCGAAGATCGCCGACGGGCTGGGAATCGCCGGATTGGCGGCCGGCCCCTGTTTCTCGACGGTTTCGAGCGGGTCGCGAGCAATATCCTCCGGCTCGACCTCCTCGTCGGTGAGTTGGTGGACGAAGGAGGAGTTGGCGCCGTTTTCGAGCAGCCGGCGGACCAGATAGGCAAGCAGGTCGGAATGCGCGCCGACCGGGGCATAGATGCGGCAGCGCGTGCCCTCGGCCCGCCGCACCGTCTCGTGCAGTGCCTCGCCCATGCCGTGCAGGCGCTGGAACTCGAAGGAGTCGCGATCGCCGGCCATCGAAAGGACGGCGGCGACGGTGTGGGCGTTGTGGGTGGCGAATTGCGGATAGATGCGGTCGGTCATCGACAGCAGCTTTTTCGCGCAGGCCAGGTAGGACACATCGGTGTTGGCCTTGCGGGTGAAGACCGGATAGCCGTCGAGCCCGAGCGCCTGCACCCGCTTGATCTCGGTGTCCCAATAGGCGCCCTTGACCAGCCGCACCATGATGGTGCGGTCGTGCTTCTTCGCCAGTGCATAGAGCCAGTCGATGACGAAGGCGGCGCGCGGACCGTAGGCCTGGACGACGACGCCAAAGCCGTTCCAGCCGGCAAGCTCCGGCTCGGCCAGCACCCGCTCGATGATTTCGAGCGACAGGTCGAGGCGGTCGGCCTCCTCGGCGTCGATGTTGAGGCCCATGCGCGAATGGCGCGCCGCCAGCGCCAGCGACAAAAGCCGCTCGGCCATCACAGGCAGCATTTTTTCCTTCTGCGTCGCCTCGTAGCGCGGATGCAGCGCCGACAGCTTGACCGAGATGCCGTGATTCTGGCGGATGTCGGGGCCGTTGGCGCCGGCATCGAGCGACGAGATGGCGTCGGCATAGGCCTTGAGATAGCGCAGTGCGTCGGCCTCGGTGCGGGCCGCCTCGCCCAGCATGTCGAAGGAATAGAGATAGCCTTTCTGGGTCATCGGCCGGCCGCGCTTGACGGCCTCGGCAATGGTGCGGCCGAGCACGAACTGCTCGCCCATTTCGCGCATGGCGGCGGCGACCGCCCTGCGGATGACCGGCTCGCCCAGCCGGCGCACCATGGCGCGCAGCGTGCCTTCGATGCCGTCCTCGCCTTCGTCGAGCACCCGGCCGGTCAGCATCAGCGCCCAGGTCGACGCATTGACGAAGATCGAGCTCGAGCCGCCAGAATGCGCCGACCAGTCGTGCGGCGCGATCTTGTCGGCGATGAGGTCGTCCATCGTCTCGGTGTCCGGCACCCGCAGCAGCGCTTCGGCCAGGCACATCAGCGCGACGCCCTCCTTGGTGGACAGGCCGTAGGCGGACAGAAAGACTTCCATCAGCCGCGGATCGGACGAGCCGCGCACCGCCCGCACCAGATCGGCGGCGCGGGCCGAGATTGCCTTGCGCTCTTTCGTCGAAAGCCCTGCCGCCTCGGCCAGCCGCTTCACGGCCTCGTCTTCCTCAGGCAAGTAATTGGCACGGATCTGCTGGCGGATGGCTTCGAGCGCTGGCATGACTGTCCTGTTGAGCGAGCATCAGTGAGCGGTCCGGCGATCACCGGACCGAATGACGCAAGCTAGCACAAAGCGTAGTTTCGATCGGTCCAAAGAAATCGACAGGAGAGGTCGATTGATCTATCATTCGGCCAAATTTCCTCCAATTTGACCATATATTTGATGACAGAAGACCAATTGGACCGCATCGACAGGAACATCCTTTCGGCGCTGGGCAGCGACGGCCGGCTTTCGATGTCGGAACTCGCGGCAAAGGTCGGCCTGTCGAAGACGCCGGTGCAGGCGAGGGTCAAGCGGCTGGAAAAGGACGGCATCATCCGAGGCTACCAGGCGATCGTCGACCGTGAGCGCATGGGCGAAGGCCATGTCGCCTTCGTCCAGGTGAAACTGTCGGACACCCGCTCGGCCGCGCTCGACGCCTTCAACCGCGCAGTGCAGGCGGTGCCGGAGATCGAGCAATGCCACATGATGGCGTCGAGCTTCGATTATCTGCTGAAAGTCCGCACCACGGACATCGCCGCCTACCGCCGCGTGCTCGGCGAGCGCATCTCCGCCCTGCCCCACGTCGCCCAGACCTCGACCTTCGTGGCGATGGAGACGGTGAAGGATCGGTAGGCGCGCTGGTGCGGTAAGAACCTTCGATGCCGGCGGGACAGCGCCCCCTCTGTCCTGCCGGACATCTCCCCCACTTGGGGGGAGATCGGCGGCTTCGGCGACAGTGCCCCTTTCCTTGAATGTTGAAAATTGGCGAAAGCCGAGGGGACAGCCAATCTCCCCACTCGTGGGGGAGATGTCCGGCAGGACAGAGGGGGGCGCGAAGGATCGCTACCGAGCAGCTGGGTCCCTTCACTCCGCCAGCGTCTTCAAGAACGCCACCAGCGCCGCGCGCTCGCGGTCAGAAAGCTGCAGCGGGTGGATCTCGGATACACCCTCGACGCTGGCAGGCGCCTTCGAATAATGCGCCACAACCTCCTCGATCGAGGAAAACTGCCCGGCATGCATATAGGGCGGACGGGTGGCGGCGCCGCGCAGCGACGGCGTCTTGTAGGCGCGCACGAGTTCCGGCCCGGCCTTGACCATGAAGCGCAGCTCGCCGCAGGCGCCGGCGTCGCCATCGCGAAACGCGCCGAAACAGTTGAACGGATCGGCCTCGACTTGGCGTACCGCGTCTATGCGGCCGCGATCCGGCGGCAGGTTCGCCACCGACGGCACGCCGGTGTTGTGAAAACCGCCGTCCGTAAAACGCGGCCCGTTATGGCAGGTCACGCAATTGGCCTTGCCGATGAACAGTTTTAGCCCGAGGATTTCTTCGGGCGACAAGGCGTCGTCGCCTGGCAGTGCCTGTATACCGGTATCCAAAGCGGCGGCGAACCGGTCGAAGCGCGTCTGCGGCGGCGCGACCGATCGCTCGAAGGCGGCGATCGCCTTGCCAATATTGGCGAAGACGCGGTTGACGTCCTCGGCTTGCGCACCGGACATTGCATTCCAGGCAGCCTTCTCGGCATCGCCGCCGAGCGGACTGGCATTGGCCGGCACATTTGAAAGGTCGGGCAGCGGCCCGAAGATGCGCTCGTAGCGCTCGCCGAATCGCGCCTTGATATAATGCGCGTAGGCGGCGCGGTTGCCAGCCTGCTCCAGGGGATTTTCCAGCGGCGCCAGCGCCTGCGCCCAAAGACTGTCGCGCCGCCCGTCCCAGAAGAACCATGCGTCATGCGCAACGCCGGCCAGCGGCATGGTGCGTCGGTTGGTGCGGCCGACACCGACCGCTCGCGGCAGATCGTCCTGGAACTGCCGGTCGATCTTGTGGCAGGTCGAGCAGGAAACCTTGCCGTCGCCGCTCATCCCGGCGTCGAAAAACAGCGTCGCGCCGAGCGCGGCGGCGGCCGGCACGTCGGCGAAGCGGTTGGTGGTGTCGGCTTTCAGCGGCGGCAGGGCTGACAGCGCCAGCGAGGCGATGGTCTTCTTTTCGGCATCGGAAAACTCAGGCTTGCCGCAGCCGGCAAGCACAGCCATCGCCAGCAGCGCGAAAAGTCGCGGAAAGCGGTTCATCTTGCTCCAGCGCTCAGAGCAACACATTGAAGACCACCGTGTCGGATCCGGCCGCCGCGGAAATGGCGAAATGCAGTTGCCACAATCCGCTCATTGTGAATTTCACCCCGCCGATGCGATAGCGGCCGTCGCCCAGATAATCGGTCGCATGCGGGCTGGTTGGCAGACCGTGCCTGTGCTGCGGCATGCCGCCGGATATCGAGATCGCAGCGCCCTCCACCGGGGTGCCCGCATTTGTCTTCAGGGTCAGCAGCCAGGATTGCAGCTCGCCTTGACGGACAACGCCCCGCTCCGGCTCGAAACTGGCTATAAACAGGCCGTTCGCCGTCTCTTTCGAACGGGCAATCTCGGAGCCGGCGAGCCGAGGCGCTTGCGGCGCGGTCAGATAGACGGCGGCGAGAATGCCGGCCAGCAAGGCAGCCAGACCAACACCTGCCAGAACGTAGCGCCATAACGATGCCAAACCGGTTCCTCTTCCAGAAATAACGTCTCACTGAGCGGATCGCGTCCCGCCGCGCCGCTGAGAAAACGCCGCCGGCGCAAAATCCGCTGCCGCCAAGCATGGCGCTGGCGCCCGCAAAAAGCTACAGCACCGGTCTTTGGTTTTGTGCATGTCGTTATCCCAAAACCGCCGCGCAAGCTGTGGGCGACATGCAACAGGAGAGATACATGGCAGGAAACGGCGTCGCATCGATCGGTGAATGCATGCTCGAGCTTTCAGGCCAGGCCGGGCCGAACTGGCGCATGGGCTTTGCCGGCGACACATTCAACACGCTGTGGGCGCTGCATGCGCTGAGCGGTGACCGGCCGGCGACCTATGTGTCGGCCTTCGGCGACGACCCGTTCTCGCGCGACCAGATCGATTTCTTCGCGCAAAACGGCATCGGCATCGGCGCCAGCCCGATTATACCAGGCGCCCGGCCTGGCCTTTATGCAATCACGCTGACCGGCGCCGAACGCTCCTTCACCTACTGGCGCGGCGACGCCGCCGCGAGGCAGCTTGCCTCCGACGCGGCCGCTTTGGCGAAAAGCCTTGAAAATCAGGCGCTTGTTTACTTTTCCGGAATCACTTTGGCAATTCTGGACGACGCCGCGCGCAAGACACTTTTGGCGGCGGTGGCCAAGGCGCGCGCCGCCGGCTCGCTTGTCGCCTTCGATCCCAATTATCGGCCGCGGCTGTGGCGCCGGCGCGAGGATGCACAGAGCGCGATCCTCGATGCGCTGGCAGTCACTGACATCGCGCTGCCGACCTTTCCCGACGAGCAGATGCTGTTCGGCGACGCAGCGCCGCAGAAAACCGCGGAACGGCTGCAAAAGCTGGTCGGCGAAGTCGTCGTCAAGAACGGTGAGGAACCGGCGCTGATCGCCACAAGCGGGACCCTGCAACCCGTTCCGGCCGTGCATGTCGCCGCCCCGGTCGACACCACCGGCGCCGGCGATTCTTTCAATGGCGCCTATCTCGCCGCCCGGCTTGCCGGCCATGCCCCGACCGAGGCGGTGCTGCGCGCGCATCGCGTCGCCGCGGCCGTCGTCCAAGTGCGCGGCGCGCTGGCGCCATTCGAGACGTTAAGCGCAGCGTTCGAAGATTAAACGCAATCGGACTGGCTGCCGCCAACCGCCACAAGCTTGCAGCCCGGGCGGTCGTTATCCGCGCTTTTCGATGACGCCGTAGAGGACGTTGCGGTTCTCGCCAAAGAACACCTGCGCCTCGACGGTGTTTCGGTCGACGCTGGCATTGATGATGTTCCACATATCGGCCTCCGACCGCAGCAGCAACACCCAGTTCATGAACGTCTCCCGGTAGCCGGCGTCAGGGTTGCCCTCGGCGTAGTTCGCGAAGAGGAATGTCCCGTTCGGCTTCAACATCTGCAGGCAGGTTTTCGTGAGCTTCACGGCGACGTTGTGCGCAAGGTAGTCGTAAAGGCCGGAGGCATAGATGAAGTCGAACTTGCCAAGCTTGTGGCCTCTCGTGAGCATGGTTCGCACCGAGCCGTCGATGGCCTCTACCGCAGTGCCCTGAAAGTCGCGCGTGATCAATCCAACGCTCTGAGGATCCTGATCGAGCGCAACCCAGCGCTTGAGACGGCCCTCCTGTAAGGCGGCCGAGCGATTGGCCTCCCTTAAATGGCCGGCCGCAATCGCCAGGACCTCGGTTTGAGGTCCATTCCTGGTCGCAATCTCATCGACATATCGGGTCAAAAGATCGCGTCGTTCGCGTGCCGCGACGCACGACGGCACATCCTTGGTATGCCTGTAGAGCGCCTTGCCGACCTCCGAGGCGTTTGCCACGCTCTCCGCCACGTGCGGATCACAATAGATGTAGTCGAGCAACTGTGCGTCGCCGGAATAACCTCTGGGCTTGTCGTGGGACCACCGCGTGAGCGGATCCTCAAGAAAGTACTCCAGGACCGGGTGGTTGCGCACCACCGGTATCAATGCTTGCCAAACGTCCGGATGAACCTTGATACGCATTGCTTCGAGATGCGACATCAGACGGCGAATGACCTCCGCGGGGTCCTTCTGCTGCTCGATCTGCTGGTGCGTGATGTGGAGAATGAGTGCAAGCTCGACGCGGGCGGTTTCGAACGCTTCGCTATGAGGCTCGAGCTTTCTTCGAGGGAGACTGGCGGCGATCATCTCGGCAGTAATCAGACTTTTGCCATCGAGGATTGTTGCCACCGCAGAACTCCATAATCAGATTTAACTAGATATAGTTAGATATTGCCTAAAATTTTATCTTTGCCAAGACACATGTCAGGCATTTTAGCAGTGTCGTTAAATTCCCGCGAACCATGCTTGGTTTTTTGGACGCCTTGCGGGCCGGATTCCCGATACGAGTTAACGCAAACCTATCTGCGCGACTGCATATTGCTTGCGAGGCGCCGCAATTCGCTGTCGCGCCCGAGGAGTCGGCCGGCGTGGGGGCAGAAGCTAGAAATGAGTTCGGCATACAAAGCCCCGTTCAAATGGGGCCTAGGGTGACGAACGAATACGCGTCATCCGCATTGGCCGATATGGCCCATGCGGAACCGCTTGAGCGGCGCTACGAGCCGCGCTCCGACGAGCTCCGCAAACTCTACCGGGAGGAAGGCCAGGCGAAGCGAAGAATGGACGCCAGGCCTGGGCTTTGGATCGCCGTTGCCATCTATCTGCTGTTTTCGGCAACGGATCTGCTGCTGATACCGGATGTCGCGCTCTATACGATCATGGCACGCTTCGCGGTCGGAGCGACGGCGCTGTTGACCCTGGAAGCACAACTTCGCCGCGGGGTCGCCACGGAATGGATTGACGTGACTTGCGCTGCGGCCATCATCTTTGGCTATATCGGTTGGTTGTCCCCAGCGGTGTTTGGCACGGACAAGGAAAGCGTCTCTTATTATATGGTCTTCGGCACCATCTTTATGATGAGCGCCAATCTATTTTTCACGTTTAAATTCAGCATGTCTATAGTGACTTCAAGTATAATACTGGTGATACTGTATATTGTAAACTACTTTGTGCCTTCCACATTGACATACAAAATGGTCTTTGGAACTTTCTACATCTCATGCTTCACATTCACATCCTACGTAAACTGGAAGCTGAACGAGGAACGTTACAACGTCTTCCTCAACGCCCTCGAAGCCAAAATCCAGCACAAGGAAGCCACCGAGCGCGGCCAGGCGCTGTTGAGTCTGTCGAGAACCGATCCGCTTACGGGTCTGGAGAACCGGCGGGCGATTGACGAGAAGCTGCGCGACTACTGGAGCGACTGGCAAAGGCATGGCAGCGTTTTTGTGGCGATCCTCATCGACGTGGACTTCTTCAAAAGGTTCAACGACTACTACGGACATCAGGAAGGCGACCGCTGCCTGATACTCGTCGCCAATGCCCTTGCCGAGATGATCAAGCAGCACAATGGCTCAATCGGCCGCTACGGCGGGGAAGAATTCATCGTCCTGGCTCGCATGGAGAAAAGGGAACAGGTTGCAGGTCTTGCGGAAGCCATTCGAAGCACGGTGGAGAACCTCGCGCTTCCCCACCAGCAGCGCAGGGACGGCACCTCGGTGGTGACAGTGAGCGTTGGCGCTGCCTTCACCAGGCCGCAGACCGGCGCCAAGCTGGAAAAGATCATCCACGAGGCCGATCGTGCGCTCTATCTGGCAAAAGCAGGCGGTCGCAATTGTACCTGGCTGTTCGATCCAAACGATCCCCAGAGCAGCGACGAGAGCGAGAATATTGCGGCCTTGCTGAAGATCGCGATCGGCCAGGATCTCGTTTCACTCGTCTATCAGCCGATCCAGAATGTGGCGTCTGGCCGGGTTGAAGCCGTCGAGGCTCTGATGCGCCTCAAAATGCTGGACGGCACATCGGTTCCGCCGAGCCTGTTCATTCCTGTTGCGGAACGAACCGGCGCGGTGCTGGAACTCGGGCGCTGGGCCATAAGGACAGTGTGCACTGAACTCCTGGCGGACGATCACGTCCGTGTCGTCAGCGTCAACGTCTCTCCAATTCAGCTCAAGACGCCCGGCTTCGCAGCTTCGGTTGCGACGATTTTGAGCGAGACCGGCATCGCCGGCAGCAGGCTGGCCCTCGAAATCACCGAAGGGCTGGAGATGGAGATGCACTCCGACATTCTGCGCTGCATCAGCGACCTGAAGCTGTTGGGGGTCAGGGTATGGCTTGACGACTTCGGGACGGGCTTCGCGGGTCTCTCATGGCTTCGTCTCATCGATTTCGATACGGTGAAGATCGACCGCTCGTTCCTGCATGACTGCGGCACCCCAAGGGGCAAGGCGATGCTGCAGGACATTATTGCCCTGGTGCGAAATCGCGGCCATAAAATCCTGGTCGAGGGGGTGGAAACCGACGAGCAGCTGGCCCTTATCCGCGACTTCGACATCGATAAGATCCAGGGCTTTCACGTCGGCCGACCTGCTCCCGCCGCGAATTTCCGCACGAAACCGGCCACCTACAAACGCACATTGTCGATCGTCAAGTCGGCATGAATGGCGGCGGAGCGATCTGAGCCCTGCAAGCGATCGTCGCCGCTTCCAGCGGCTTTGTCCCAGCCGAATGCGTGCATCCAATTGCTGGGGTCTCTCCTATCGAAGCCGCTCCCGATAGCTGTCGCCCAAATACCGCAGCTCGACATCGGCGAGGCGGAACCGAGCGAGAAGGACAGGGCGACTAATCCGACCGTGAGATCGACTGCCAGGAGACGATGGAGCCAAGCTTTCAGGCGATCGTCGACTGCATGCTGGGAGCAGGCTGGACGCGGGGAGATCAGCTGTTCGCCGGTTGCGCCGCCGCCGCGAACTGGCCGAACTACTGGCGATCATCGCCATCGTTTCGCGCGGCGATCCAAGGAAATCCGGAAAGAGATCAAGCAGCTGTTGGCGGGACTAGGGTCAAAACTCAATCAGCCGGTGATCGACAATGGCCGGGATGGAAGGCCGCCCGTCGCTGGACGTTCCCCCACCACAACAGATAGGCGGCCGCCGCGGTCCAGAAGCCAGCGCAACGCACCAAAGGCGGTTATGATCTCACGGTAGACCATTTCCGGAACCTAGTCCGACATCCAATGGAGCCTGCAACAAATCGCCTCCCGTCGGCATCCGTTTGCGGCGGTCATGGTTCACCTGCGACCGAATCTGGACACGGCGCAGAGCCAGGACTACTGTCTACCCAATGAGCAGGTTCGTCCGCATCCTCGCAGTCGTCTTCCTCGCGGCCTTCGCCCTCAGCACGGCGGCGCATGCCGCGGCTTTGACCGACATGTCCCTGACGATGTCGATGGCTGAGATGGACGGCGACATGCCCGACTGCCAGGACTGTCCCGGCGATGACGGCCAGACGTCGGCATGCGGCCAGTTCTGCGTTACCTCGCTTGTCGCGATCTGCACGCCTGCCACGGCCGAGCTGCGACATTTCGCCGGCATCGTATCCTTGCCTCCCGGAGAACCGTCCGACGGCCGCACCGGTCCGCCTGAGCCCTATCCTCCCCGAACCACCTTCCTGAGCTGACACGGCCGCGGCATCCGCTCGCGACCGACCCGTCGACGCGCCGGCTACGTCCGCGCGTCACAAGAGCCTATTCCGGGATGGTTGATCAAATGCTCTATCCACGTGTGCCGGCGCTGACGCGTCGAACCTTCCTCGCATCGGCCGCCGCCGTTTCGGCGGGCGTGGTGCTTCCGCCGCAATCCGACGCCGCCCCAGGCCTTCGCGAATTCCGGATCCGCGCCGGACCGGGACGCGCCCAGATCGCGCCAGAGCCGCATGGCGATACCCCCATCTGGTGCTATGACGGCAGCCTGCCCGGTCCGGAAATTCGCATCCGCCAGGGAGAACGCCTGCGGGTCGCGGTCGAGAACAAACTCAACGAAGAGACGACGGTGCACTGGCACGGTTTGCGAGTCCCGAACCCGATGGACGGCGTGCCGCACCTCACGCAGGCGCCGATCGCGCCCGGCGAGACCTATGCCTACGAGTTCGATGCCGTCGACGCAGGCACCTTCTGGTACCATCCGCACCATCGCAGTTTCGAGCAGGTCGGCAGAGGCCTCTACGGCCCGCTGATCGTGGAGGAAGCCGATCCCATCCGGGTCGACCGCGAAGTCACATGGGTGCTGTCCGACTGGCGGCTGACTAAAACCGCCGAGATGCGGGAAGACTTCGGCAACCGCCATGACATGATGCACAACGGCCGGGTCGGAAACACGGTCACGATCAATGGCCGCGTGCCGGATGTCTTTCAGGTGCGAAAGGGAGAACGCATCCGGCTGCGGCTGATCAACGCCGCCAACGCCCGCATTTTCGGCCTCGACTTCGGGAACCATCAGCCTGCCGTCATTGCGCTGGACGGGCAGCCAGTGGAGCCGCATGCGCCAGAAGGCGGACTGGTCGTGCTGGGGCCCGCGATGCGCGCCGACCTCATCCTCGACATGACGGCTGACGCCGGAAGCCGGGTTTCCGTGATCGACCGCTTCTACGAGGGCCTCGAATACCGCCTGGTCGACCTAGCCTATGCCGGTAATCCGCTCAGGCAGGCGGCTCCCGGCTGGCCTGTCGCCCTCCCGCCCAACCCGCTGCCGGAGCCGGACCTTGCATCGGCCGTCCGGCACGAGGTCACCTTCAACGGCGGCATGATGGGAGCCATGGTCATGCAGGAGATGGGCGGCAGCATGGGCGACACGCGCAAGCATTCCCCCGGCGCCGTTGGCGGCATGATGGGCAGCATGGGCGGCATGATGAATATGATGCACTCCGGCGGCATCTGGTTCATCAACGGCATCGCGGCGGAAGGGCACGTCATGGACCCGATGCTGACGCTTGCGCGGGACAAGAGCCATGCCATCGCGATGACCAACGCGACGGCCTGGCATCATCCGATCCACCTGCACGGCCATTCCTTCCGGGTGATCTCCCGGAACGGCAAGCCGAGCAAGCACCGCGAGTGGCAGGACACGGTGCTCATGTCTCCGCGCGAGCGGGTGGAGATCGCCCTCGTTGCCGACAATCCGGGCGACTGGATGCTCCATTGCCACATACTCGAACACCAGGCCGCCGGGATGATGGGCGTCTTCCGCGTCGCCTGACCAATCCCTCAAAAGGAGAACCGAAAATGCGTACTATCCTGAATGCCGTCGCCCTCGCTTCCTTCGTCTGGGCTGCCGTCCCGGCGCTCGCGGGCGAGAAGGACGTCACCCTCTACAAGAACCCGCAGTGCGGCTGCTGCGAAGGCTATGCCGAGTACCTGCGGGAGAACGGCTTCACCGCCACCAGCAAGGCCACCCACGACCTCGCCGAGATGAGCCGCGAGGCAGGCATCGCGGACGAATTCCAGGGCTGCCACCTGTCATTCGTGGACGGCTACGTCGTCAGCGGCCACGTCCCCGTCGGCACGGTCAAGAAGCTGCTCACGGAGCGGCCCGACATCAAGGGCGTGACGCTGCCCGGCATGCCAATGGGCTCGCCGGGAATGAGCGGCACCAAGGAAGCGCCGTTCGAGATGCTGGAGATCACCAAGTCTGGCAGCGTGGGCGGCGTATACGCGCGGGAATAGGCCTGCAACGAGACGCGGAAAAGGAGCCGACAATGATGGACGGCGGAATGATGGAAGGCATGGGCGGCATGATGCTGGGCATGGGGCTGGGCTGGCTCCTGCTCGTGGCGGTGCTCGTCCTGCCGGGCGCGGCCCTGGTGAAGTACCTGTTCTTCAGCGGCCGCAAATGAGCAGGCAGGCTGTTATCCTTGGCTTCGCGGCGCTCTTGGGAGTTGCCGCCCTCGCCTTGATCTGGTCGTTCGGAGCAAGCGAGGCCGCGGCAATTGCGCGGGGACGGCAGCTCTATTCCGCGAACTGCGCTTCCTGCCACGGGGCCAGCCTCGAAGGCCAACCTGACTGGAAGAGGCAGCTTCCCTCGGGACGCATGCCCGCCCCGCCGCACGATGCGTCCGGGCACACCTGGCACCACCCGGACGGGGTGCTGTTCCGGATCACCAAAGAGGGTCCAGCCGCCGTGGTGGGCAACGGGTACGCTAGCGACATGCCGGGATTCGAGGACATTTTGAGCGACGAGGAGATCCGCGCCGTTCTCGCCTTCATCAAGAGCACATGGCCGGAGCGGGAGCGCGCCTACCAGTCGGAGATGAGCCGCCGCGAGCAGGAAAAGACGCAGTGAAGACGATCCTGTCGGCGCTGATACTTACCGTCGTTGTGGCCGTGGGCAACGCGCACGCGCAGGAACCGACAGTGATGCCGCTGCGCGAGGAGCCGCAGCCCTTGCCCGAGCTCATCCTCGCCGACGAGGCGGGAGAGCCGCAATCTCTCGAAGATTGGCGCGGCAAGATGGTGCTGCTCAACGTCTGGGCGACCTGGTGTGCGCCCTGCCGGGCCGAAATGCCCACGCTCAACCGCCTTCAGGGGCGGCTCGGCGGCGAGGGATTCGATGTCGTCGCCCTTTCGGTGGACCGAGCGGGAGCCGGCGCAGTCCGGAAGTTCTTCGACGAGATCGGGGTCAAGCTCCCCGTCTTCATCGACCAGGACGGGACTGCGATCCGCGCGTTGGGACTGTTCGGCCTGCCAGTCACGCTTCTGATCGGCCCCGACGGAAACGAGCTCGCGCGGCTCGCCGGACCCGCCGAATGGGACACCCCCGAGATGGTTTCCTTCTTCGAAGAGATCATCGTACGAGAACTCGACCAAACCGGAGAACGGAGATGAACAGAAAAACACTTCTCGCCGCGATGGCCGTCACGTCTGTCCTCGCGCTTCCCGCGTTTGCCCATCATCCGGGCGCCGATCTCGACAGGCTTATGGGCAGCGAGAGAAGTATTTCCAGGCGATCGACGCTCCCGCAGCGCCGGGATTCGATCTGGCCGACGACGAGGGCAATCCGGTCCGCCTCTCGGACTTCGCCGACAAGGTCGTTGTACTCAATTTCGTGTTCGCGAGTTGCACCGACGTCTGTCCGCTGCACTCCGACCTGATCGCCCGCGTCCAGGCGATGGTCAACGAAACGCCCATGAAGGACGTGGTGCAGTTCCTGACGGTGACGACAGACCCGAAGTCAGCACGCCCGAGGTCATGAAGGGATGCGGCGAAGCGCACGGGCTCGACCCGCGCAACTGGACCTTCCTGACCACCCGCGAAGGGCAGGCGGAGGATGCGACGGGCAAGCTGTCCGAGCAATACAACGTCCGTTTCGATCCGCTCGAAGGCGGCCAGCAGATGCATGGCTTGGTGACGCACGTGATCGACCGCGGCGGGCGCTTCGCGGCCAAGTTCCACGGCCTCAGGTTCGATCCGCTGAACCTGGTCATGTACGTCAATGGGCTGACGAACAGCGTGAATCGGCCGTGATCAATGGACTTGATCCAGCACTACCGCCGGACGCTCTCCGAGGTTGTCCGGTTGGGGGAACAACGCGGCAACAGCGCAGGGGTCGCTCATGAGCCGCCGCGCCAGCGCCGCTGGGAGCAGGATTCCTGCGTTTCGACGCCGCCGCCGTCGATCTCAGCGGATCAGGTCTGGCTCATTGCTTCGTGCTCGCCTCCCGGAACGCCGCCTCTCCGGCCTCCGACACCTCGGCCCACTTCTTGTCGGCTGCCGGATCCGCGGCGTAGCTGTCGTGCCAGTTCCACCATTTGTAGGCTGGGGTCTGAGGATAGCCTTCGGGCGAGTCCTCCCAGACCTCCTGCCGGCCCAGCGGCGTGATGTCGAGATAGTTCCAGGTGCCGCCCATCTGCTCGTCGCCGCGGTTGTTGATGAAGTAGGTGCGGAACACGCGGTCGCCGTCGCGGATGAACACGTTGTGGCCGTGCCACTCGTCGACGCCGAAATCGGCGTCGAAGCTGTCGGTGAGGGTGAACCATGGTATCTCCCAGCCCATCCGCGCCTTCAACCGCGCAATATCCGCCTGCGGCGCACGCGAGACAAAGACGAGAGTGGTGTCACGGGCGTTCAGATGGGCGAGGTGGGCGACCTGGTCGGCCACCATGGAGCAGCCGCGGCAGGCATGGTCGGGCCAGCCGAACACTCCCGGCTCGAAGAAGGCGCGGTAGACGATCAGCTGACGCCGACCGTCGAACAGGTCGAGCAGGGTCACCTTCCCGTCGGGCCCCTCGAACGCATAATTTTTCTCCACCGCCATCCACGGCATCCGTCGCCGCTCGGCGGCCAGCGCGTCACGGGCGCGGGTCTGGGCCTTTTCCTTCACGAGCAGCTGCGCGTGGGCCGCTTCCCACTCCTGCGGCGACACCACCGGTGGTGTGCGCATGGCAGTCTGTCCGCTTTTCCGTTCGCTCTTGGCTGCTGAAGTCATGGCTTCCTCCTGATCTGGGCGAATTCCCGCGTCGCTGAAGCACGGCTCATTCGCTGCTCATCGCTGGTTGTTGGGCCTAAAATAGTTTGGCACCGGAAAACGACCAGTGGGAGTAACAAGTGTGACGCTATTATCCCCTCGGCGCGTTGAACCGCGTGGCGTGGCGCGACGGTGCTCCCGCCGCATGCCCGGGGCGCTGAGCCATTCAAAATGTTGAGGGCAGCGTTTCGAAGATTGGGCTCAAACTCAATCAGCCTGGCTGCCGCCAATAGGCGAGAACCTTGCTGCTTGAACTGGTCGGCGGGAACTAGCAAAGAGCGCCATAACGGACATCCGACACTGAACGCCAGAGCGGACGTTGACTCTGTTCTCGGCTACATTCCCCCACAATCTACCGTCCACCGGGCTCTGTCGAAGACGAACGGTGGAGATCGACTCGCGCCACGGCGTAGGCGTCAAGAGAGATGAATCGGTCATCCAACCGTCTTCCGGGACTTTCCATGAAGTTCGGATCGGCTGCCGCCCGCTCGAACTGTTCGGCAGCAAGAAGAGCAATGCGGGCGCTGATCGGCGTATCCGAAAGCTGCACTGATTGCTTTCTGGCAGTCAGATTCGAGAGCCACAGCGTCGTGCGCCCGGCTTTTTCGGCCGCGATAGCCGCGATGCTGTCAGCTCCGGAAGTTCCCACGGATAGCAGGGTGGCCCCGCTGAGTTTTGATAGGCCTGCCATGACATGGAAAGCGGGATACACCATTCGGCCATCCTGTTGGTCAAACCACGGCTGCACGAAATCGGCCTTTCTGTAGACGTATCCGAACGGGCCGGTGACGTCGCCGAATGCGACGGCCTCGATTCCCTCGCGCGCGCAGGCCGCGAAATAGCCGACTGTCCAGGCCGCATTGAACAGGCCGCGCTGCCGAGGATCGATGCGGCTCAGACAGACGCGACCGTTCGCTTCATTCGGCGCAGTGGACTTGCCGTAGGGGTTCTCGCGGCAGCCTAGCTGACTGGGACCTATACGCAGAGGCAAGCGGTCGCCCATGAAAGCACGGGTAGAGCGGATCAGATGGGGGATAGCCTGAAGTGTCTCCATCACGGAGACATCATCTGCTGCGTGCACGTTTGGACAGGTAGTGAAGGTTGCGTAGTCGAGCGCTCCGTTTGGCGGACGCTTGCGGTTTAGCTCGGTGAAGTATGCCGCCATGCCGCCGCCCAGCGGGACCCCCGGGAAAGCCCGGCGGGCGGCGGCGTAGTTTTGCTCGAAGGTGGGCATCGCCGGCCACGGTGCTCCCGGCTGCACCGACTTCATGTCCTGCGCCGGAAAGACGGAGACAGCTTCTGGATTGAGGCGAAGGCTTTGGACAGCATCCGCGAGAGGCGCCAATTCACCGAAGGGATCGAGCGTGCCCTTGGTGATGACCTCAAGTACGACGCCAGCGCCGGTCAATTGTGCCAGGGCGGTGTAACTTTCAAGTTCATCCTGGCCGTGCCCGAACCGGAGATCGACTTGGCAGACCATCCACCGCGGAGCCAATCGTCGAGTGAACTCGGGGACTTCAAGCGCGTGCTTCGCCTCGTCGGCAGCGACGCCGATGCCAATGCGGGGCACTCGACCGATGGCTCTGCCGATCGTCAGGTTGATGGATGGATTGGGTTTTTTGGAAGACCCGGGAGGGAGCGTTCCCAACAGCTGAAGTCGGACGGCCTGCGTGAATTTCTCGCCTTTCGGCAATCTGTAGGGCCACGGGCGACGCAGGGGACGGACATAGGTTTTGTAGGAGGCGTCGGACCAATTGCGCTGATCCTCCATCTCAAAGGCGTCACCTTCCATGGTGCATGTGGCCCAGATCCCAGGCACGATCTCGTGCGAAAGCGCGCGAATGTCGGTGAACGGACATCTGGGATCGATGTAATCCGGAAAAAGCGAGAGTTTTTCGCGACCGTCCTCGTGCAGCACCTTTACCGGCTTGCCGGCCAAACCCTCGATCGGATGCAGCACGACAAAGCCGGTTCTGTTGGTCAATACGTCAGTTTCGGGCTCTGCCTCCACCACAAACGACAGCGCACCGTCGCTCCCGCCTGCGATCCGCGCCTGGTAGACCAGCCGACCGCACGCACCGGCGCATGTTCCACGGTAGGCGACGCTGAACGCATCCCGCTTTTCATCGATTTGGAGGTCATCGAGAATGGGCGTCTCGGTTCCCCAGTTCTCGTCCCGTACGAGAAATGAGATCCCGCGCAGAACCTCGATCCCGCCGATGCGGACATAGCGTATCGCCCCATTGTCAAACTCGACCGACAAGGGTCCCGCGAGCAGTGTCCGCAACTGCGGATCGACCTGTTCGGTCCCACATAAGCGGATTGCTCGAGATGCTGCCGTGGTCAAATCGCTCTCTCGGTCTTGGCGTCGAAAATCGAGGCCCGGTTCATGTTGATGTCGATCGGCAGCCTCTCGCCGGGACGACTGACGTCGTGCGCCTGCAGTTCCGCCATCACCGGCGCGCCGGCCAAGCGGAAAGTGGCATAGCTGCGCGAGCCGGTCGGCTGCAGCAGGTCGATCGTTGCGTCGTAGCGAAACGTGCCCTGCGCAGGTGTCGCAGCATGAGCGCGCGTCAGATGTTCTGGACGCAGTCCAAGCAGCACCGCCTGTCCGTCAATGGCGCCATTCAGGCTCCTGCCGGGGGCGACCGGAAGCAGCGCCTCGGAGAGCCGGATGGCGGCAGCGCTGCCGTCCAACTTCAGCGTGCCCGGCAGGAAGCTCATGCGCGGCGAACCGAGAAAGCCAGCGACGAAGGTCGAGGCGGGGCGCTCGAACAGGTCGAGCGGCGCGCCCTGCTGCTCGATCATCCCGTCGCGCATCAGCACGATGCGGTCAGCCAGCGTCATCGCTTCGATCTGGTCATGGGTGACGTAGATCATCGTTGTGGCAATGTCCTGGTGAAGGCGCTTGATCTCGCCGCGCATTTCGTCGCGAAGCTGCGCGTCGAGGTTGGACAGCGGCTCGTCGAACAGGAAAATGCGCGGGCTGCGGACGATGGCGCGGCCGATGGCGACACGCTGGCGCTGCCCGCCGGACAATTGGCGCGGAAAGCGCCCGAGCAGCGGGATGATGCCAAGCATGCGCGCCGCCTCGGCGACGCGCGCCTCCACCTCCGATTTCGGCATCTTTCGCGCCTTCAGGCCGAAGCCAATGTTTTTCGCCACGTTCATGTGGGGATAAAGCGCATAGTCCTGGAACACCATCGCCACGTCACGGTCGCGCGGTCGGAAATCGTTGACCACTTCGCCGCCGATCTCGATCGTGCCTTCCGAACTCTCCTCCAGCCCTGCGATGGTCCTCAGCAGCGTACTCTTGCCACAGCCGGATGGGCCGACCAGCACGGTGAACTCGCCGTCGCGCATGTCCAGGTCTATGCCGCGCACGGCATGGAAGGCGCCGTAGCGCTTGTGCAAGCCGGTGATCCTGACTTCGGCCATACCGACCCTTTCTATCCGCGAACAGCGCCGAGCGTGAGCCCGCGCACGAGATGTCGTTGGGCAAGTACTCCCAGCGCGATCGACGGCACGAGGGAGACGATGGCCAGGGCTGCCGCCTCGCCATATTGCGCGCCCTGGAAACCGATGAAGGCGCGAAAAACCGTTGGCAGCGTGAAAGCAGTGCGGCTGGTCAGAATCAGCGCGAAGAAGAACTCCGTCCAGCAGGCGATGAAGGCGAAGACCGCCGCCGCGACGATGCCTGGCGCGGCGAGCGGCACGGCGACGCGCCAGAACGCCTCCCAGCGCGTGCAGCCGTCGACAAGGGCCGCCTCCTCCATCGATTTCGGCATGCCGCGGAAATAAGCGAACATCATCCATACCGACACCGGCAGCGTGAACACTGTATAGGCGATGATCAGGCCGATATGCGTGTCGTAGAGGCCAACGCCGCGGTAGATCAGGAACACCGGCAGCACGATGCCGATGGGCGGCAGGAAGCGCTGCGACAGCACCCAGAACGACAGATGCTGGCCGCCGGTGTTGTAGCGCGCCAGGCTGTAAGCCATCAGCGTGCCGAACAGGGCCGAGAGCACCGTTGCCGACAGCGAGATGATCAGGCTGTTGATCAGCCCGTCGAGGCCGCGATAGGCGAACAGCGCAGCTTCATAGTGGACAAGGGTGGGTGCGGTTGGGAACCAGACCGGCGGCACGGTGAGATAGTCGTCGCTCGGCTTGATCGAGGTGTTGAACATCCAGTAGAGCGGCCACAACACGAAGACCAGGAAGAAGCCGAGCAGCAGGATGCGGCCGACCGGTATCGACCGGCGTTTCGGGCGACGGACAGGCGCGACGGCCGCCATCAGACCGGCTCCGTCTTCAAAAGCCGCCGCACCAGCAGCATTACCACGAGCGCGGTGAAGATCAGGAACAACCAGCTTCCGGCAGTCGCCTGCGACAGATGGAACTGGGTGAAGCCGACGGTGTAGAGATAGTAGGAGGCGGTGTAGGTCCGCGTGCCTGGCCCGCCGCCGGTCATGATGAAAATAGTATCGAACATGCGGATTGCATCGAGCAGCCGAAAGGTCAACGCCAGCAGCATCATTGGCGCAAGATGTGGCAGGGTTATCGCCCAGAACGCTTGCCAGGCATTGACCCCGTCGAGTTCCGCCGCCTCGTAAAGGTTCGGGGGAATGGCGGTAAGCCCGGCGAGCAGGATGACGAACATGAACGGTGTCCACTGCCAAACATCGGCGATAATCAGCGAAACGTAGAGCCATGGCGATTCGGTCATCCAGCCGATCGTCACCTCCTGTCCCAGAAGTTGCGTCAAAATGTAGTTGGTCGGCCCGAAAGGCCGCTGCAGCAGCAGCGTCCAGGCCTGGCCCACGATGACCGGGCTGATGAACAGCGGCACGATCAGGATCGACATGATCACGCCGCGGCCCGGAAAGCTGCGAACCATGGTCAGCGCCACCAGAAGGCCGAGAACGAATTCGATAGCGACGCTGATCCCCGACAGCCACGCTGTCAGCAACAGCGACCAGCGCGCGACGGGATCGAACACGACGCGCTCGAAATTCTTCAATCCGACAAAGGCGTGGCCCGGCACCTGGAAATCATAATTGATGAAAGACACGACCAGCGAGAACAGCAGCGGATAGACCGACAGCGCCAGGATCAGCAGTACTGCGGGCGCCACCAGCAGCCATTTGAAGTGGCGGTCCGCCCATTGTGCGAAGCCCGACAGTCGTGGCGGGGCTCCAGCGGCCTTCAAGCGACTGATGGTTGCGGTATGCTGCATCGATGACATCCCAAAACCTGCCTGGCGGTTGCGACGAGGTGTTGCGGACCAAGCGCCCGCAACACCGATTTCGGTCAAGAATACCGGCCGGCGTCCCTGATGCAGGCCGAGCTCAGAGACTGACCGCCATGCCGAGCTTCTCCACCGTATTGTCGGCAGTAGCGCCCGGCAGTTTCAGGAACTCGGTGTAGAATGCCTTCTGCGAATCGACGCCGAGCCGGTCGGTCGTCTCATTCCACTCGGCCGCCGCTGTTTCTAGCGACGCCTTCGGATCCGCACCGGCCCACACAGCCGTGCACATGCGGTCGATGCTCAGGAAATAGTCCTGCGCGCCGGGCATGATCGGGTCGAGGAGGCCGACATTGGCCGAGTTGTTGAGATTGCTCAGATACTCCTTGGCGCTCGGGAACAGCGCGCCGTAAAGCTCGGATTTGAAGTGGGAGATGCGGTAGGGATCGCGTAGGGCGTATGGCAGCATGCAGCGCGCCAGCGAGACCGGCGGCGAGCAGGCCCATTGCATGAACAGGTAGGCCGCTTCGGGGTTCGCCGAATCCGCCGACAGCGCCTTGTTGTAGCCGGTTGCATGTTCAGGGTTGCCGGGCACGACCGCATAGCCGACCTTGCCGGCGATCTGTGATTGCGGGATGAAGTTGATTGCGGTGGCCGATTGCGAATAGTTCGCGGCCATGCGGCCAGACGGCGGCCAGGAGTAGATCATCGCTACCTTGCCGGTCAGGAACGCCGCCCACAGCGAGACGGCGTCGAGTTCATTGTTGCCGGGGATTGACGCCGCATTGGCTGCAATCATGTTCTGCAGCGTCTTCACACCGGCATCCGAAACCAAGCCGGCCTTCATGTCGTCGCCGAACAGTTTTCCACCGTTGGCGCGGTACTGCTGCAGAAAGTCGAACTGGTTGCCGGGACTGCCCGCCTTGCGGAAATGGCCTGCGCCATAAACGTTCGGCGCCATCTGGTCGGTGATGAACTGGGCGATCTGAGCATATTCCTCCCAGGTCTTCGGCGGCGCCAGCTTGGCGTTGAACTTGGCTTGGTAGGCCTCCACCATCTTGGGGTCCTCGAAGATGTCCTTGCGATAGTAGAGAGCGAACATGTCGCCGTCGTCGAAGAAGCCCCAGATCTTGCCCTTGTAGGTCGGCAGCGCCTTGTAGAGCGGATGATAGTCCTCGAGGTCGGCCGGGTTCATGTATTTGGCGATGTAATCGTCGAGGGGTGCGATGACGCCGCCATCGGCTAGCGACGGCGTCCAGGCTGGCGAGATGTCGAGGACGTCATAGGCGCCGGAGCCGGCAATGTGCTCGGCGACCGCCTTGGAGTACTGGTCCGGGTTCGACAGTTCGACCACGTTCGACTTCATGCCCGTAAGCTGCTCCCACATCGGTCCACTGAAATTGCGCGGATCGAGGGCCTGCAGGCCTGCCTCGTAGGTCATGTTCAGCGTGACGCCCGAATGCGCCTTGGCCGCCTCGACGGCGCGGAAGGCGGAACCATCCGCAGGGCCTTCCATCGACGCCTTCATGGCCGCCGCCTGCGCCTGGCCGAGCGGTGAAGCGGCGTCTGCCAGTTCGAGCTTCTGCTGCGCCAGCGCCCAATCCGTCATCATGGCGAGTATCGGTCCAGACGCCGCCAGCATGCCGGTCACTTGGCCGAAGCGGGTTATGAAAGTTCGGCGGGTGGTTTCGCCGCGCATAAAGGCGTCGACCTCTGCTTCGAGGCCTGCCTGAAAGTCACGTTTTTCATGATCGTTCATAGTGCTTGGTCCTCCCATTTTCGTTTGCCTTCACTCGTCCGCGGGCGCGGCGGTCGAGCATTCCTCTCGTGAAGCCGCCGCGAAGGCGCGGCGGCGCGCCGAATGCTCGTACTCCTATGTCCCGAAGCGGGCGGCGAAACCGGCCATCCGTCTCTTCCATGCCTCGCTTGAAAGCACCTCGCGATTGACCACGCCGCGCGGCTCGCGGCCGTGCTGCACCTCGATGACCGCTTTGACGTCCGCAGCACCGTTTCCGGCAAAACACTGGTCGGTCCAGCAGAGCGCGTGCGGCGTCAGGATAACGTTGTCGGACTTGAGGATCGGATCGTCGGCATCCGGCGGCTCCTGCTCCAGCACGTCGAGCCCGGCGCCGGCGATGCGGCGCTCCTGCAGCACTTTCGTCAGCGCCTCCTGGTCGACGATCGGACCGCGCGCGGTGTTGATCAGGTAAGCCGTCGGCTTCATCAGGGCGAGCCGCTCGGCATTGACGATGTGGAGGGTCTGAGGCGTTAGCGGACAGCTCACCGACAGCACATCGGCGCGGCGGAACAAATCCTCCAGCCCGACCAGTTCGATACCCAGGTTGGCAGCGACCTTGCTGTCGGCGAATGGGTCATGGGCGACGAATTTCATGTCGAAGGGCTTGGCCAGGCGAAAGACCTCGGCGCCTATATTGCCGATGCCGAGCGACCCCAACGTACGCCCGACGAGTCCAACGCCCATATGTTCCGAACGCTGATTGAACCCGGCAGACCCCTTGCGGGTCAGCGCGTCCTTGGTGAGCAGTTTGCCGGTCAGTGCCAACATGAAGGTGATGACGGATACGGCGACCGGCCGCCGCACCCCATCGGGCGTGATGACCAGGGCGATGCCGGCGGCGGTGCAGGCCTCGACGTCGACGGTATCGTAGCCGACTCCGAAACGGGCAACGACGGCCAGGCGGCCGCTCTTGGGGACACTGGTCGCATCGAAGCGATGGGTGAGCAGGATCAGTGCATCGAAGTCC
Source organism: Mesorhizobium sp. WSM4819 (assembly GCF_055811215.1). NCBI lineage: Bacteria > Pseudomonadati > Pseudomonadota > Alphaproteobacteria > Hyphomicrobiales > Phyllobacteriaceae > Mesorhizobium > Mesorhizobium sp. WSM4819. The sequence goes on along the minus strand of NZ_JBVVQO010000033.1, from coordinate 23,676 downwards.
TCAAGCTGATCGCCGCGCAGCGGACTGTTCGATTCCAGGAACGCCATCTCGATGCCGGGCGCATTGCGCAGCGGCTCCAGGTCGAAGTCGGGATAGGTCGGCGCGCCGTCCGGCTTGCGGAAATCACCGGAGAGCGCCACCCTGAACATTGCGTTGGCCATCGTCTCCTCCGCCTCACTCGCACCCGGCCCGGATCTTCGAGACCGCGTCAGCCATCGCATCGTGCAGCACCCAGACGTCACCCGAATAACAGATGAAATCGAAGCCTTGCGCGTAGAAGTCGTGACCCTGCTGGACGCTGGGCACCAGGCGTCCAAGCGATTTGTTGTGCTTCTTGGCGGCGGCAACGATCCTGTCCATCGCCGCGGTGAAGGTGGGATGGGCGAAGTCGCCGGGAACGCCGAGTGAGACCGACAGATCGAAATGTCCGACCCACAGACAGTCGACCCCATCCAGTCCCGCGATGCCGTCGATGTTCTTGACGCCGTCGGCGGTCTCGATCAGGCAGATGAACACCGAGCGCTGGTTGGCCGTTTCGAATTTATCTGTGACCGAGCCCGGACGGTAGCGGTCATGCGCGATCTGGAGCGCTACGCCGCGAGCGCCAGCAGGATGGTACTTCATCGAATTGATGATGTGCTGCGCCTGTTCGACCGTACTCACCATCGGCGCGATCAAACCTTCAGCCCCCATGTCCATGGCGCGGGCGAGGAAATGATAGTCCTGCGACGGCACACGCACCATAACCGGCAGGTCGGCCGCCTCGAAATAGCGGATCGCGCTCTTCACCGTTTCCAGGCTGAAGCCCGAATGCTCCATATCGAAAAAGACGAAGTCGCAGCCGGCGGATTTCAGAATGTGCCCGATTCCCGGCGTCGCGAATTCGGCGACGAGCGTGCCGAGCTTGACCCGTCGGTGCGCAGCCAACCCCTTGAGACTAGACGCTGACATGCATTTCCTCCCCTTCTCCCAAAGAGCACAATCCGGCTATGCTTTGTTCAAGGCGTTGCCTCGAGAACTAGATCGCAGATCGTCACCGACTTGGTGTCGACGAGCGGCGCGCTGTGCGTGTTGAAGTCATCGAAATGAGCCGTCCGGCAGTGTTCGTCGAAGGCAGCCTCGCTGTCATAAATCTCGTAGAGCACGACCCGGTCCGGTTCGCCGCGCGCCTCCGTCACGTCAAAGCGGCGGCAGCCGATCTCGTTGCGCACCGACGCGGTCGCATTGGCGTCGACGAGCTTTCGGAAGCTGTTTCGGGCGCCCGGCTTGAGGCGAAAATCGACCCAGACGACGAAGCTGGTCATCACATGGGCCTCGCGATTTCCAGATAGCGCCTCGACACGTATTCCAGATGCCTGCGCATTGCCGCTTCGGACCCGTCCGGATCGCGCGCGGCGATCGCCTCGAAGATTTCGCGATGAGCCTGGTAGGCCTTGCGGTCTTCACCTTCGGCCAAAGTCGTCCGCCGCTGTTCAAGCAGCCATTCGGCCAACGCCGCATGGATAGCTGTGAAGATCCGATTGCGGGTGATCACCGCCAGCACGTAATGGAAGTCCACGTCAGTGCGTTCGAAGCGCGTGAGGTCGCCGATCGACTGCCGGTTCATCTCTAGCGCCGCCTTGAGGCTTTCAATGTCCTCTGGCTTGGCATTCACGGCGGCGTTGCGGGCAAGCCCGACCTCGAAAAACAAACGTGCGCTCTGGAAGTCCTGAACCCCGCCCGGGGCCGAAATCATGTGCCGCGCCGGGCCTGAGAGGGCGTCGAGTACGAATTGGGGCGTGGGGCGGGTGACGCGGGCACGCTCGCCGGATCTCACCTCGACAAGGCCCATCTTGCTCAAATGCAGCAGCGCCTCACGGATTGAGGGGCGCCCAACCCCGAATTGCCGCATGAGTTCCCGTTCCGACGGCAGCCGCTCGGCTTCGGCCAGTTCTCCCTTGCGGATCATCCGCTCGAGGTGTTCTGCGACCTCGTCCGAAAGCTTCCGCTGCTTGATCTGAACACCAATCACTTGGCATACCTTTGATACCAGTCAAGCACGCTATTGCCTTGGTCCCCGCGTGTCAAACACAACTCAAATCGGTCGTGTCCCACCGCGGTGTAGGTCCGCGGTAGCGAAGCCGCTCGCGAGCGGACGGTCCGAGAGCTACTGAAGCATACACGACGAACCCGCGCGCTCCCCCTCGAACTCTACGGCAGCACTCACTTCCCCAACGCCGGCGGGGTCGGCGCCACGTCCACGAGATCGACCACCGCAGCGGGAATGACGTCGCTGACAACGAGCGCATCACCATCGCGCAGAATCTCGAAATCGATCGACGGCTGGCCCGCCGACTGGGGCACGGAAATAGTCGTGCGCTGCCCGGGAGCGAGCGTGGAGATCACCCGCAGCGGCAGCGCGTCTGCTCCGGATGCCAAAGTTGTCACGATCCGGTAGCCGTCCCGCTCGACCGTATAGTAGACGACGCCGTCGAAGGCGGCGAGATGAACGCTATGCCCGTTGCCTGGCGCCAGTTCGGCCGCAGCCGAGGTCCCGGTCCAGACGAGGCCGGCGAATGCGAATGCTGCGAAAGGTCTGGTCATGGTCATTTCCTCCATCCGCCGGAGAGGCGGACGCACACAGACAATCGTTGCGTTCCGCCTCTTTTCTCGACTCCATGCAGGATGAGCCCGACGGCGCCATTCGTAACGAGAGCAGCACGATGGGCCGACGAAAATCCGACGAAATCTTCCGATCGCCGACTAAATCCTCGACGATTGCTGGAATGACGGCGGCCTTTGCTGTAGATTGACCACAAAGAGACCCAACCGGCCTCGCCCCCGTGGGGAACGTTCCGATGGACAGTTCGGCGCTGACGCCGATTCGCCTGAACGGCCGCACGGTCGACCTTCAGCGCGGCTCCATCACGGACCAGAGCGGGCATATTATAGCCCTGCGGCCGCAGGCCACCGAGGTGCTGAAGGTGCTGGCCGCCCGGCCAGGAAAAATCGTCACCAAGGATGAACTGATGCAGGCGGTGTGGGGAAACCTCGCCGTCACCGATGACAGCCTTGTCCAGTGCGTCATCGAGATCAGGAAAGCGCTCGGCGACGAGCGGCACGAGATCGTCCGGACGCTGCCGAAGCGCGGCTATGTGCTGGAGGCGGAAAAGGCGGTCGAAGATAGCAGGAAAGTTGCCGGCGCTCGGTTGCTCTGGCTACGCAGCAAATCCTGGCTGGGCCTCGCCGCCGGTCTCATGATCCTGATCGGTGCAGCCGCCGCCTATCTCCTTCCGACAACGAAATCTGGCGCCGAGGCACCGGCTATCGCCGTGCTGCCCTTCGAAAACATCAACGGCGACGAGAGGTGGGACCGTTTCGCCACCGGCGTGACTGAAGACATCATCACCGATCTGGCCCGCTACCGCGATATATCGGTCATAGCCCGGACCTCCGCCGAATTCTATCGCGGCAAGGCGCACGATGTGCGCGAGGTCGGCAGAGCGCTTGACGTCAAATATGTGCTGGAAGGCAGCCTGCAAGTAGATGGGCACCGCATGCGGGTGACGGCACAGCTGATCGATGCCGAAACAGGAGCGCATGTCTGGTCGGAACGCTACGATCGCCTCGCAGCGGAGCTGCTCGAAGTCCAAGACGAGATCACGCAGAAAATTGCGACCACGCTTACCGGCTGGCAAGGTCAGGTGACGGAGGCCGAGCGCACGCTGGCGCGACGCAAGAATGCAACTGGCCTCAATGCGTATGATTACTGGCTGCTGGGCATCGAAGCGAAGCACAGGATGACCGTGGCGAGTCAGCTCGAGGCGCGGGCGTATTTCGAGAGAGGGCTGAAGCTCGCTCCCGATTTCATGCCGCTGGTGCGCGACATGGGGATCACCTATGCGATCGAGATGGATATCGGCTCGGTCATCGACTTTCCAGCATGGGTCGATGCCCAGCGGAAGTATGCAGAAAGAGCGCTCGCCCTCGACCCGAACGACTCCACCGCAAATTTCACGATGGCGGTGGCCTACGCCTACCAGAACGACAGCGAACAGGCTGAACGCTATCAGAAGCTCGCGCTGCAGTTTGGTCCTAATAATGCCGACACAATGATGCAGCTGGCCTGGACTTACGCCGGTTGGCAGACGGAGCGCGCCCTGGAGCTTGTGGAACGGACGCTGAAGCTCAACCCGCGCTATCCCTCCTGGTGGAACTTTCCGATCACGCAAACCTATTTCGCGGCGCGCCAGTTCGATGAAGCGTACACGACGGCGAAGCAGTTCGGCGAGTCTCCCAGCCAGGCCGCGTTTGTCGCCATGAGCGCCGCGCAACTCGGAAAAAGCCAGGAAGCAGCCGAGGCCGTGGCCAAGGTGCTGCGAATGAAGCCCGACTGGACGGCGGAGAGCATGTTTCCGTATCCAGCCTTCTCGGACGAAACCCTACTGGCCGAAAGCGCCGCCAAGGCCGGGCTGCCGGTCTGCATGACGGTCGAGCAGGCCAAGACCAATACCGGCATGTTTCGCATGAAGCAGTGCGATGCGGAGCGCGTGAGGGCCGCGCTGAATTAGTGACGGTTTGGCCGTATCTGCGAAAGACCGGGGCGACCTGGTCGTGTTGGAGGGGAACGGAACTGCCCCAACCTGCCTGATCGGTTTTTCTTCTTCGCCACGTGTGATCCGCTGTTCCAGCCGCCGCCGACTCGATTTGCAAATTGGCGCAAAAGCTCCCAATCTGGTTGCCGCCGCAGCAAGGCTTGATACTTGTTAGACGGCGAAACAATGGGAGGAGATTCGCACATGAAAAAGACCTGTGTCCGTCTGGCGGCAACGGCAGCAATGCTCGTCTCTGCCGCCAGCTCGGCTTACGCCGACAGCCTCACCCTCTATTGCGCCGCCGACGAGGCCTGGTGCCAGCAAATCAAGACTAGCTTCGAGGAAAAGACCGGCATCACCGTCGATATGACCCGCAAGAGCTCAGGCGAGACATATGCCCAGGTGCGCGCCGAGGCCGGAAACCCAAAGGGCGACGTCTGGTGGGGCGGCACCGGCGATCCTCATCTCCAGGCCGCCGAGGAAGGACTGACCGAGGAATATATGTCCTCGATGCGCGGCGAACTGCACGACTGGGCGATCAAGCAGGCGGAAGCCGCCAACAACAAGACGATCGGCGTTTACTCCGGTGCGCTCGGCTTCGGCTACAACAAGGATCTGTTGGCCAAGAGCAACCTGCCGGAGCCGAAATGCTGGGCCGATCTGACCAAGCCGGAATACAAGGGCCATATCCAGATGGCCAACCCGAACTCATCGGGCACCGCCTATACAATGCTCGCGACGATGGTTCAGCTGATGGGCGAGGACAAGGGTTTTGAGTACCTGAAGGCGCTCCACGCCAACATCAACCAGTACACCAAGTCCGGCTCCGCTCCGATTAAGGCCGCGGGTCTCGGCGAAACGACCATCGGCATCGTTTTCATGCATGATGCGGTGACGCAGACGGCAGCCGGCTTCCCGATCGTCACGGTGGCGCCTTGCGAAGGCACCGGCTATGAGATCGGCTCGATGTCGCTGATCAAGGGCGCCCGCAACCCGGAAGCGGCGAAGCAGTTCTACGACTGGGCGCTGACCGCAGAGATGCAGTCGAAGGCCAAGGACGTGAAGTCGTTCCAGTTGCCGTCGAACAAGAACGCCACCGCGTCCGAATTGTCGCCCGACCTGTCGACCATCAAGCTCATCGACTACGATTTCAAGAAGTATGGATCGAGCGCCGAGCGCAAGCGCCTGCTGCAGAAGTGGGATACGGAGGTCTCGACCCTGCCGCAGTGATCATGCGCGTCCGCACTGCCACGAGCGCGCTTCACCCGACCGTCGTCCTGTGGACGGCGGTCGGCTTGCTCGGCTATGCGCTGCTGCCTTGGTACGGGTTGGACAGCAATCTCTTCACCCTGTCCTGGCTGCTGGACGGCTATCCGCTTGACGATGACGTAGCGCCGGCGCTTTTCCTTGTGCTGCAAGGCGACAAACTCTGGCTCGCCCCTATCGGCCCGCTGCTTCTCGCGCCGCTCCTGCTATGGCGGCGGCGCAAGTCCGATCCCTTCTTTGGCTCTTTGCTGATCGCCGTCGGCGCGACCGGCGGCGCCTATTTCCTGCTTCAAGGCTTCGGCATTGGCCTGCGTGGCTTCCAGTGGCAATGGCTGACCTCGCTGTTTGGCGAGCTTGATGACCGCCAGTTTGGCATGGGCTGGGGAGCACTGCTGGTAGGCTGCGCTTTCCTGTTCCTGTTCACCCTCGGGCTTGCGGCTCGCGGCGCGGTGGCAGGCGACGAATTCGTCGCCGGCTCGATCGGCTTCGTTGTCGCTGTTGTCGCCGTCTTCATCTTCATGCCGATCGGTCAAATGCTGGGGAGCGCGCTGCTCACGCAAGAGGGCGACTATTCGCTTCCCGTCTTTCTCGCGAAACTCTCAAGCGACCGGCTCTGGAGCCTCGGCTGCCTCACCGGCGGCCCGCGCTGCGGCGTCGCCTGGAATTCGCTCCTTCTCGCCGTGCTCGTCGGCGTGACGACCACCGCGCTCGGCCTTGTCTTTGCCCTGGTGGTGACCCGTACCGGCTTTCGCTACGGCGCGCTGTTGCGCGCGCTGACCGTGCTGCCGATCATCACACCACCCTTCGTCATCGGCCTCGCCATCATCCTTCTGTTCGGCCTCTCGGGCGCCATCAATCTGGGTTTCGCCGAGCTGATCGGCGTCCAACCGACGCGATGGGTCTACGGCCTGCCTGGCCTGCTCATCGCCCAGGTGCTCGCGTTCACGCCGATCGCTTTTCTGGTGATGATCGGTGTGGTCGAGGGTGTGAGCCCATCCATGGAGGAGGCCGCGCAGACCCTGCGCGCCAATCGCTGGCAGACATTCATCACCGTCTCCTTGCCGTTGATGCGGCCGGGCCTGGCCAATGCCTTTCTGCTCGGCTTTATCGAGAGCATGGCTGATTTCGGCAATCCGCTGGTGCTCGGCGGCAATTTCGATGTGCTGTCCACCGAGATCTTCTTCGCCATCGTCGGCGCGCAATACGACCAGGCGCAGGCGGCGATCCTCGCGCTCGTGCTCCTGTTCTTCACGCTCGGGGCATTCTACGCCCAGCGATTCTGGCTTGGGAACAAGTCTTACACGACCGTCTCCGGCAAAGGCGACGCCGGCGTTCACTCGCATCTGCCGGCAAAATTGCGCAACGTCGTCTTCGCGGTCGCCGCCGTCTGGACGCTGTTTACCTTGCTGATTTACGTGACGATCTTCTACGGCAGCTTCGTCAAGCTGTGGGGGGTGGATTTCTCTCTGACTTTTGAACACTACGTGACGGCGTTCTCCATCGGCTGGAACGAGTTCGGCATCCACTGGCGCGGGTCGGCCTGGAGTTCTTTCTGGACGACCATGGAAATAGCTGTCATCTCCGCGCCGCTGACCGCGGCCATCGGACTCTTGACCGCCTATTTGCTGGTCCGCCAGAATTTTGCCGGCAAGGACACCTTCGAATTCGCGACGATGCTGTCCTTCGCCATTCCCGGCACCGTGATCGGCGTCTCCTACGTGATTGCGTTCAATGTGCCGCCGATCGAGCTCACCGGCACGGGCATTATCCTGGTGCTCTCCTTCATCTTCCGCAACATGCCGGTTGGGGTCCGCGCCGGTGTCGCGTCGATGTCGCAGATCGACCGCAGCCTCGACGAGTCGTCCCTCACTCTGGGAGCCAACTCCTGGCAGACCTTCCGCAAAGTGGTGCTGCCGCTGCTGCGGCCGGCCATCCTTGCCGCGCTGGTCTATTCCTTCGTTCGCGCCATGACCGCCATCAGCGCCATCATCTTCTTGGTCAGCGCCCAGTATGACATGTCGACCAGCTATATCGTCGGCCGCGTCGAGAATAACGAATATGGCGTCGCCATCGCTTATTCCGCCGTCCTTATCGGCGTCATGCTGGCGGTGATCGGTCTGATGCAGCTTGCCGTTGGCAGCCGCATGATCGGCCGGCGCGGTCTCGACGGCGATCTGGCGCAGTCGCGCACCAATGTCAGCCAGGCGGTCGTGGCGCGTCCACAGCCGGCGATCTCGGGAGGCGGATGATGGCCGAAATTCGCGGCAATGCCGCCTCAGTCGAATTCAGGAATGTCACCAAGATCTACGGCAAGAGCAAGGCGCCCGCCGTCAACGACATCTCGCTGTTCATCGAGGCCGGGAAGCTGGTCACCCTGCTTGGACCGTCGGGCTGCGGCAAGACGACCACCTTGCGCATGATAGCCGGACTGGAAATGGTAACGAGCGGCCAGATCCTGATCGGGGGCGCCGACGTCACCCGGCTGCCGGCTACCGATCGTGATGTCTCCATGGTGTTTCAATCCTACGCGCTTTTCCCGCACATGACCGTGACCCAGAACGTCGAATACGGCCTGGGCTTTTCCGGATTCGGCAGGAAGGAGACGGCCGGGAGGGCCAGAGCCGGGCTTGAACTGGTCGGCCTCTTCAATTTCGGCGACCGCCTGCCGAGCCAGCTTTCGGGCGGACAGCAACAGCGTGTCGCGGTGGCGCGGGCGCTGGTCCTGGAGCCGCAGGTGCTGCTCTTCGACGAGCCTTTGTCGAACCTGGATGCGAAGCTCCGCCGGCGCGTGCGCGAGGAAATCCGCGAGATTCAGCAGAAACTCGGCCTGACGGTCGTCTATGTCACCCACGACCAGGAGGAAGCGCTCGCCGTCTCCGATCGCATCATTGTCATGAACAATGCGGTGATTGCCCAAGACGGCACGCCACGCGACCTCTACGAGCAGCCCGCGAATGCTTTCGTGGCCGACTTCATCGGCGAAGCCAACATGTTCCAATGCGAGGTCGTGTCGGTCGAGGGCGACAGCGCCACCGTGCATCTGGGACCTGCCGTGCTGAAGCTGCCGGCTCGCGGCCGCAAACTGGGGCCGGCCATGCTGGCGGCGCGACCGAGCCGCCTCGAGATTGGCGAGCCGAATGCGCCTGGCGCCTTGCCCGGGACGCTTGAAAAAGTGACCTATGTCGGCAGCCACCTCGAGTTCGTAATTGCCACGCAATTCGGCGAAGTCTTCGTGGTCTCGCCGGATGTCGATACCGCGTTTCGAGCGGGGCAGCCGGTGAGCATCGGCTTTCCCGAACGCGGACCCGTGCTGATCACAGACTGAACGCCTCTTTGCAGAGCGCGTGGACCTTGTCGAACACGCCCTTGCCGCCCGCGATGACCAGTGTTCCTTCCTCGAGAACCGTTTTCGGGTCGGGCGTGACGACCGACCCGCCGGCCTCTTCGACCAGAAGCATGCCGGCGAGGCAGTCCCAAGCATTCATATGCTCCTCGACATAGGCGAGCAGCCTGCCCGAGGCGACGTAGGCAAGCATAAGCGCACCGGATGCATTGCGGAAAAACACGCCGCCCTCCTGAAGCAGGAGATCGATCAGCTTGGCGACGGTGCGCGATTCACGACGATTGGAGAAGCCGGTTCCGACCGAGCCTTGCGTCAGGCTCTTCGTCGGGCTTGTCTTGATGGGCCGGCCGTTGAGGAAAGCGCCACCGCCGCGGCGTCCATAAAATGTCTCGCCGGTAGAGGGTTCATGGATAACGCCCACGACCGCCACACCCTCCTTGACGCAGGCGATGACGACGGTCCAGGCCGGGATGCCGCGCAGAAAGTTGGCAGTGCCGTCGATTGGATCTATCACCCATGTGTAACCCGATCCGCCGGCGAGTGCGGCGTGTTCCTCTCCGATAACACCGTCTTCAGGATATTGCGCCGCAAGCTCCCGGCGGATGAACGTCTCGACATTCCGGTCGGCCTCGGAGACCAGGTCCTGATGACCCTTGCTCTCGATTGTGAGTGTCTCCAGTTGTCGGAAATATTGCAGGCCGAGTTCGCCGCCGCGCCGCGCCAGCGCAGTCGCAAACAGCATCCGATCGTTATCGTCACCATTCACGCAGTCAATTCCGTCATTGTTTCTGCTTCCATTCGTTCCCCGGCTCTTTGTACTCAAGGCCCAATTCTGCAGGGAAAAGTTGAGGTTAACGCTCGGCGATAGGCTGCCATTCGTGGATGATCTTGCAACCTGGCAAGCAGAAAGCGAAGAAATGACCTTGGAACGGTTGATCCCGACTGCGCGAAACCGGCGCATTCAGCAGCTTGCAAAGCAGCAGCGTGCCAACGCCGCCATGCGAGACGAAAGCAATGTCGCCGTCGTGATGGGTCGCAAGAATGCGAAACACGGCCCGCGTGACGCGATCCTGGGCATCGAGCGCGCGCTCCCATCCGCAAACGCTCTCATGTGGATTGGCGAAGAAGGCGTCAGCAACTCGTTCGAAATCGACGGGTGGAAGGAAACCGGTCGCGGAGCGGTCGTTCTCGCCAAGGTGCTCATCCACTTGGACGGGCAAACCAAATCCCGCCGCCAGCAGGCCAGCCGCTTCAATAGCCTTGGCCTCGGAGCTTGACCAGATGGACGTCAGGCCGGACAGCACCGCACAGCCCGCGAAAGCCCTCATCCGGGTGACGCCGCGGTCCGAAAGCCGCCAAGCTGGAACTGGCGTGGCGGGATCAACGGAAACTTCCGGATGAGTGATAAAGAAGGCCGTCGGCATGCCGTTGCGCTCCGATAAAATCCTTCCGACGCCTAACAGAGCTGATCAAGCGCAGGAAGTATCAACACACACCAACCACATCATTGCACGGGCACTTTTCACAGCCTCAATGGATATCAGAAACAGGAACGTCTGTATCGCGCTGCCATGAGCGGACCTCCGGCCATCAAAACCGCTACATTGTCTCCAAACTCGTCGCAGTTCATTCCGCGCACCGGTCTGCGATTGGCGTAGCGCCCGATCAAGGCGCCGAAATAGGGGGGCAAGGATTCGTAGTCGGCGAGTTCCTTGAAGCCGAGCACGATGTTGTCGAGCTTGCCCCAGCGGTCGGGCACATTGATCGCCGTGATTATACCGCCATAGGCGATGAACTTGATGGACGCGCCTCTGTCGTTGATGAGCGTGTAGAGATCGACGGCTTTGCCGTCCTGCGTGTTTCAGAATGGGGACTTGTCCACAGAGCCGATGCCGACGATCCCTCCTACCCGGGCTTGTGACAAAGTCGATCGAGCACGTCTCGAAGCGCAGTTGCGGCTTGGTCACGCTCGTCAGCAGACATCAGCTCGGGCTCAGCTTCCAGTCTGAGATGCGGCAGTTCGGTTCGAACGGCGCGACGGGCAGCGACAAGATTGGCCTTCAAATCGATGACGCGATAAGTGGCGACCGGATAGGCGATCCCTTTGACGTGGATGCGGCCCAGCTCGTCGCAGTCAATCGTGTCCTTCACTTGCGCAAACGTCTCATAAGAAATGAGCACGGTCCCTGGCTGCGCCTCCTGCTCAAGACGTGAGGCGAGATTCACGGCGCCGCCGATTATCGTGTAGTCCATCCGGTCCTCGCTGCCGAAGTTGCCGACAGTGCAGTAGTCGGTGTGGATACCGATGCGGCAGCGCAGTGGTGTTTCAATTCCAATGTCGCGCCAGACTTCGGCAAGTTCGCTCATCCGCTTCTGCATGGCGAGAGCCATCTGCACGCCGGCGAGGGCGTCCTCCTTGACGCCGCGAGTTTCCGGATCGCCGAAAAACATCAGAATCGCGTCGCCGACATACTTGTCGATCGTCGCGCCATGATCCGAAGCAATTTTCGACATTTCCGTCAGATAGTGATTGAGGATCTGGGTGAGGTCCTCCGACTCCATCTTGTCGGTGGTCTCGGTAAAGCCGGCGATATCCGAGAAGCATATTGTCAGCTTCTTCCGCTGGCTGGCGATCCTGACCTCCTGACGGCCGGTGAATATCGAGTTGTACACCTGGGGCGCCAGGTACTTCGCCAGCTTGCTGGAAAGCGCCTCGAGAGCCGCGGATTTCTCGGCGAGGTTCTCCTCCCGTAGCTTCAGCTCAGTGATGTCCGAGTAGACCGCGACTGTGCCGCCGCCGGTGATCCGCCGCTCGCTTATCATGATCCATCTTCCGTCGCCTCGCCGCTGCTCCCACGGTTCGCCAGGGTTGCGGTGCCGGGAGAGCCGCTCGGCGACCCATTCCTCGAATCGTCCCTCGGCATCCCTGATGTAGCCGCGCTCAGCGGATCGGCGGATGATGTGCTCGAATGTCGTACCGGGCGTCAGTTCGATCGCAAGGTCGCTGTAGAGCAGTTCGCGGTAGCGGCTATTGCTAAGGATGAGCCGGTCCTCGCCGTCGTAGAGAGCGAATCCCTCGGAGATGCTCTCGATGGCATCGATGAGCCGCTGGCGCGCTTCGGCGACCTCGCGCAGGTTCTTTTCCTCGACCTCGACTGCAGTGTCCCGGAAGAGCCTGAGCGCCTCGGCCATGCGGCCGATTTCGTCGTGGCCCGCGGCAGGCAATGGCGCACGAAGATTGCCGCCGGCGATTGCGAGCATGCTTTGGCTCACCCCTCCCAGGCGGGCGAGGAGGCTGCGGTCGACATAGAGCCAAACAACAAGAACGGAACTCAAGAGGCTGAGAAAGGCGGAGCCAAGGACAACTCCGGTCCCGTAGCGCTGGACGACCGCGGCTTCGAGACCAGATGCGGTGATCTCGCGGTCTGCCGCAGCGACCAGGCGATCGACGGCAGCGGTAAGACTGCGCGACAGCTGATTGTTTTCGGCCAGAAGCTCTTCGCCCTGCGCCAGGACGGCGAACTCGTCCTGCCGCGCCTTCGGGATGCTGTTTCCGCCGTCGATCAGTGCCTTGAACTCGTTGACCCGCTGCTGGAAACGGGTTCGCAGCCTATCGTCGATCTCGTTGGAAATCGTGTCCAGAACGGCGAGTGACCGGCGCAGCGGAAACAGGATCAACGCCAGATCGCCTGGCGTCGGCGCGTCCGCCGTGTTGACCAGCGCGTCATTGACCGCCGAGATCTCCTGCTGCGCCTTCTGCTGCGGGATGTAGGCCGCTATCGACTGGACCAGGTCGGCCGTCGCCTCCGCGCCTCGATCGGACGCGAGCGGCGTGTCGGCCGTGACCGCCCGCCATTGCTGGAGTTTGGAATTCATCACGAGCATGCCGGGCGCCACAAGGCGCTGGCTTGCATTTGTCGTAGCCGACAGGCGACGTAACAGTTCCTCTTTGCGCGCCACCACGGTGAGGCGGGCGGCGACAAGGTCGTCGAGGGCGTTGAGATTGCGCCGCAGACCAAGCACCGCAGCCTCGATCTCAGCCACTACCGCCGTGCTAGGCTTGGCGCCTTTGAGAGCGGCAAGCAGTTCCTCGAGGCGCGTCATCTCTGCCGCGATCGCAGTCGAGACCTCGTTATGCTGAGCCTTGCTGGTCGAAGCAAGTGCGGCGGGCGCAGTGGCGGCGACCCGCTCGGCCTGGCGCGACAGCTGGAGGGACGCGAGCGCCGACGGCACACGCTCCTTGGTGATGTGGTCGACGACCTCCCCCACCTCGAGGAAGGCATAAAGAGCGGCTGTTGTCGCGAGCACCGCGAAGGTGCTGATACCGAAAAAAGCGAGCAACAAACGGCCGCGTATGCCGAGACGCTTAAGCATCGCGGCGACGCGTTGATTCAGCTGGCGCGGCCGATAGGGTCTGCACAGATTGGCTCAAGGCGATTCGCCGGATCGGTGGTCCATTACTCCAACGGCACGTATTCGCCACCCTTCCAGACATACCATACCCAACTCTGAACAGTGAGGTCGCCCTTATTATCAAAGTCCATACGGCCCAACACAGTGTCAAATTGATTGCCGCGCAGTGATGCAATCACGGCCTTGAGTTCTAGTGAGCCTGCCTTCTCGACCGCCTGCGCCCAGGTCTGGGCGGCGCCGTAACTGTGCAGCGTCCAGGAATCGGGTTCGAAGTTCTCGGCTCGGAATCGTTCGACGACTTTCGCCGCTTCGGCATTTCGACGCGGGTCGGGGACAAAGGTGAAGAGCGTGCCCTCGGCGGCAGGGCCGGCAATCAGCCCAAATGCCTCGGTCGCTGTATCGTCACCCGAGATCAGCTGAACCGAGTAGCCCCGGTCGCGCGCCGCACGGACCATAAGCGCAGCCTCGGTATGATACCCGCCCATGTACAGCACGGCGATATCCGCCCCCTGTAACGTGCTGATCTCGGCCGAGTAGTCGTCTTTCCCGGGAGTGTAGCCTTCATAAATTGATTCGGTCACGCCCCGCTTGTTCAACTGCTTTCTTGTCTCATCGGCGAGACCCTTCCCATAGGTCGTATTGTCGTGAAGGATCGCGATCTTCTTGTCGCTCCAATGATCGGCCAAGTAGTTGCCGGCCTCGAAGCCCTGCGCATCGTCGCGACTGCAGACGCGGAAAACGTTGGCGCGGCCTTGTTCGGTCAACATCGGATTGGTCGAGGACGGCGAAATCTGCAGAATTCCCGCCGCCTCGTACACCTCCGATGCCGGAATCGAGGCTCCAGAGCAGTAGTGCCCGACGACGAACACTACACCGTCAGCCACCAGCTTTTGGGCAGCAGCCACCGCTTGCTTGGGATCGCAGAAGTCGTCGACCGTGATGAGCCGCACCGGCTCGCCGAGGACGCCGCCCGCCGTATTGATGTCGGCCACAGCCACCTCTGCGCCGCGCTTCAATTGCGTGCCAGTCCATTCGAGCTTTCCGGTCATCGGGCCTGCGACCCCGATCAGCACCTCCGCCCGCGCAGGACAGCTAAGCGCGGCGGCGGCGAGCGCGACAATAGCTACGGTGGTGATACGGTGCATGGATGCACCTCAAAGGCAGTAGCTTACGCCAATCCCGTCAGTGCCGACAGTCCTTTTCCGCGAGCGTGGATTGGGTTCCGATCCGAGAGCGTCGCGCGTCCAATGGAAGCGCAAAGAACGCTCTTTGAACTTTGCGCATGATTCTTTCCGGACCGAAGGCTAGCGCAGCAAAGGCCGGTACCTCCGGGCGTCAGGCGTCAGGCAGTCGGAACCGGTATTCCGTCACATGATGGTAGATCTGGCCCGGCCATAGCGTGGCCTGTGGGAAATACGGCCGGTTCGGTGCGTCCGGCCAGACCTGCGGCTCCAGGCAGAAGCCCGAATAGGCCTTGTAATGAACTCCCCCGAGCCCCGGCGAAGCTGGCGCCAGATACTGGCCGGTATAGAGCTGCACGCCCGGTTCCGTGGTCCACAGCTCCATCTCGACGCCGGAATTCGCGCCTTGCGCCCATGATGCCAGCTTGAGCGACCCGCGCGTCGAGGCAAGACAGAAATTCTGGTCGTAGGGGAGCTGCCTGCCCTCGCTCTCCATGCGCAGCGGCCGCGCCTGACGGAAATCGAACGGCGTGCCGTCGACCGGCTTCACGACGCCGGTCGGGATCAGGTCGCCATCGACCGGAAGATACGCGCCGGCGTTCAGCATCAGCCGGTGATCGAGGACATCGCCGGCGCCGCCGTCATCCAGGTTGAAATAGGAATGCTGGGTGAGATTGCACAGCGTCGGCTCCTCGCAGGTGGCGGTCAGCTCGACGCTGAGCGTGCCCGGGATCTTCAACCTGTAGGTGCAGCTCACGTCGAGCGCGCCGGGAAAGCCCATCGTGCCGTCGGGATCATGCAGCGTCAGGGTGACAAAATCCCTGCCATGCAGCGAAACCTCCCATGGCCGGTGCGAAAAACCTTGCGAGCCGCCATGCAGCGTGTGCTTGTCGAGGAAGTTGCGCTCGGTCTGGTAGCGCTGGCCGGCGATGGTGAAGCGGCCATCGCGGATACGGTTGGCATAGCGTCCGACGACGGCGCCGAAGAAGGCCGTATCCGTTTCATAGGGCTCAAAACTGTCATAGCCGAGCACCAGCGGCGCATCGTGGCCGGCCAGCCGCAAATCCTGAATGATGGCGCCAAGCCCGATGATGTTGGCGGTGAGGCCGCCGCCGCGGATGCTGAAGCGGCGGATGGCCTCGCCCGCCTGCGTCGTGCCAAAAACCTCGCCGTCCTTCATCGCCATGCCCGAAACGTCAGTTGGTTGATCGATCCCCGCCTGGCCTCTCGGGCCGGTTTGGGTCCATTGGCAGTCAACAGACCCCTGCCCGATCAGAGGCCGAGGCCGCCGATGCAGACATATTTGGTGTCGAGATAATCCTCGATGCCCTGATGTCCGCCTTCCTTGCCGAGGCCCGATTCCTTGACGCCGCCGAACGGCGCCTCGGGCGTGGTGATGAGGCCTTCATTGACGCCGACCATGCCGTATTTCAGCCCTTCCATGACCCGGAAGGCGCGGCCGAGATCGCCGGTGTAGAAATAGCAGGCGAGGCCGAACTCGGTATCGTTGGCGAGCGCGATCGCCTCCTCTTCGGTTTCGAACTTGAACACGGGCGCTACCGGGCCAAAGATCTCTTCCTTCATGAAGCGCATCTTCGGTGTGGCATTGGCGATCACCGTCGGCTGGAAGAACGAACCGCCGAGCGCATGGCGCTTGCCGCCGGCGACGATCTTGCCGCCCTTGGCGGTGGCGTCGGCGATCAGTTCCTCGACCTTCTCGACCGCCTTCTCGTCGATCAGCGGCCCCTGCTGCACGCCGTCATCGAGACCGGAACCGACCTTCAGCCCGTCGCTGGCGACGGCGAGCTTTTCGACGAACTTGTCGTAGACACCAGCCTGGACCAGGAAGCGGTTGGTGCAGACGCAGGTCTGGCCGGAATTGCGGTATTTGGCGGTGATCGCGCCGGCGACGGCGCGCTCGATATCGGCGTCGTCGAAGACCAGGAACGGCGCGTTGCCGCCGAGTTCCATCGACACCTTCTTGACGGTGACGGACGACTTCTGGATCAGGATCTTGCCGACCTCGGTCGAGCCGGTGAAGGTGATCTTCTTGACCAGCGGGTTGGCGCAGATCTCGTCGCCGATCTCGCCGGCGGCGCCGGTCAGGATGTTGATGACGCCCTTGGGGAAGCCGACCTCCTCGGCGAGCGCGCCCCAGGCGAGGCCGGAATAAGGCGTCTGCGACGCCGGTTTGACGACCGCGGTGCAGCCAGCGGCAAGTGCTGGGCCGAGCTTGCGGGCCAGCATCGAGGACGGGAAATTCCACGGCGTGATGGCGGCGATGACGCCGACCGGCTCCTTGGTCACCAGGATGCGGCGGTCCGCCCATGGCGACGGCACGACATCGCCATAGGTGCGGCGGCCTTCTTCGGCGAACCACAATATGTACGAGGCCGCCGAACCGATCTCACCCTTCGATTCGAACAGCGACTTGCCCTGCTCGATGGTCAGCAGCTCGGCCAGTACATCCTGGTTGTCCATCATGGCGTCATGCAGCTTGCGCAACAGCTTCGAGCGCTCGAGCGCGGTCGTCTTGCGCCATGTCTGGAAGGCGGCGTCGGCAGCTTCGATGGCGCGGCGCGTCTCGACCTTGCCCGACTTCGGCACGGTGCCGATCTTGAGGCCGGTGGCCGGATTGTTGACGTCGACCGTCTGGCCGCTGTCGGCCTGCACCCACTCGCCGTTGATGAGATTGGCCTGGCGCATGAAATGGCTGGTTTTCTGAAGCATGGTCTAGCCTCCGTTCGGCGCACTGACGGGCCGCTATCTGGATTTTCCTTGACGGGCGTGCGCACTGGCATCGATGCCGACACGCCTGGAGCCACTGCTCTTTACCTAGGGCAAGCCCCGCAATCAATCGCAAGATGGCATATAGGGTTTGGGCCAGCACAAGGCGAGGCCGATTTGCGCTCCCGTTGTTGCTTGAGGGTGCGTGAGGAAACGACCGGACCGGCGGCTCCCGAGAACCGGAACGGAGCGTAACGTTGGGTATATGAGTACCTGAAGCACCAGGAAACCGCCCTTCGCAGGCATCAATATCGATCATACCTATCCAAACACCTGGACCACCACCGTCAGCCAAAACGCCGTGGTGACGACCGCGCAGGCGGTGGCGATGGTCATCTGGTTCGATGCCAGCGCCTGGCCGGTGTTGAACTGCGTCGCAATCAGGTAGGAATTCACCCCGGATGGCAGCGCGGCCGCCACGACCGCGACTTTCGCCGACAGCGGCGGCAGGCCAAGCAGCCAGACCAGGGCGAGCGCGACGGCCGGCATCAGCATCAGCTTCAGCGCCGACAGCGCCAGCGCCGGCCGCACATTGCCGGAGATGCCGAAACGGCACAGGCCCAGCCCCATGGCAAACAGCGCGACCGGTCCGGCGATGTTGGCCAGCGCGTCGACCAGCCGGACCGCCAGCGCCGGCAATGGCAGGCCGGTGATACGCCACACCCATCCGGCCAGGATGCCGATGATCAGCGGATTGGAGAGCAACTTTCGAAAGAAGCGCCGGATGATGCGCAGCGGATGCACATGCTCGTCGCCGCGGCCAAAGATCTCAAACAGGATGATCGATGCCATGATCATCGTCGGCAGATGCACGGAAATCAGCAGCGACAGCACTTCGAATCCACTTGGCCCGAATGTGCCGAGGAAGAACGGGATGCCGAGCAGGACGAGGTTGGAAAAAGCCGACGACACGCCGCCGACGACCCCGGCACGCGCGTCGCGCCCGAACACCCGGGTGATGACCAGGTGGCCTGCGGCCCACGTCACTGCGGCAGCCGTAAAATAGGCTCCCCAGAACAACCAGGGCGCGGTGCCATGGAAATCGGCGTTGACCATGGTGCGGAACAGAAGCAGTGGCATCGCCACCCCGACGGCGAATTCGGCGATGGCCCCACCCGCCTCGGCCTTCAGATAGCCGGTGAGCCCGGCCAGATAGCCGAGCGCGACAAGGCCGAAGACAAAAAGGACGGTTTCGATGAGTGGGGACATTTTTCCCCTGATAGGCGAGCCGGGATTTGAGCGCAACCGCCCCGCTTGGCAAAGCGGTCGGTTCTCGCAAACAGCCGGGATAGGTGATGCCTTGTTTTTCAGCCGGCTTTGCCGTCCCTATATGCGGTCACCGGAACCCACCTCCGGTGACTGGAAAAGGACGCCTGATGCTTCGATCTATGCTGGCTCTATTGCTGCTCGTCATTCCCGCCGCGGCCCACGCGACCGAAGCCGGCTGGGCGCTGTTGCGCGACGGCGGACATGTCGTGCTGCTTCGCCATGCCATGGTCACCGGCACTACCGATCCGGCGAATTTCGACATCGAGAAATGCGCCACCCAGGTCAATCTCTCGGTGCGCGGCAAGCAGCAGGCACGCAAGATCGGCGCGCTTTTCGACGCCCGCGCGGCGCCGGTCGAGCGCGTGCTGTCCAGCCGCTATTGCCGCGCCCTCGACACGGCTCGCACCGCTTTCAGAGAAGAGCCCGAACCCTTCGCTCCGCTTGACCTGCTGAAGACCGACGCCAGCGAGAAAGCCGCCCAGCTCGAGGCGATCGTGAACGAGATCAGCGCCTATTCCGGCTCCGACAATGTCGTCATGGTCACCCATCTGGAGAACATCATGGCGCTCACCGGCATCTCGCCGCGCGAAGGCGAAGCCGTGATCGTCGAGCCGCAAGGCGACGGCCTGCGCGTGCTCGGCCGCGTCACTTTCTAATCTGCGCTGGAGCCAGTTGAAGCGTTCGCCAGTGGTGAAATCTAACGCTTGGTCCCTAAACGGAATACCGGTTCCGACCCCCCTAGCGGTAGCTTGTTCGTTCGGCCTCGGCCGAATCTATGCAGATGACCCAATGCGGACGTTTGCGACACCCATCAGAGATGTCGGCTTAGCGCCGATATCGGCCGTTCGTCGACGCTCAGCTCGATCCCGAATCCCGCCTTTCGCTCAGTCGTTGTGATGGGCCCGAGTCAATACGTGCAATCCAATGGATTGGCGGCTATCCGCCGGCATGATCCCGCCGCAGGAGCGAAGTCCGCCTCACGCAAGAAACGCGCCGGCCGATGAAGGCTGAGTTGGATTCGAACCAACGGCCGCTTGATGAACAGTCGAGATCTCTACCGGTGAGCTATCGGGGAGCTGCTGATACCAAACTCAACTTAATTTCGGATGGGGCTATAAGGCACTTGCCGAATATGGTGGCGACGTGCTTGCCGCCCTATTTCACCAAAGACGGGCCCGCCGGAATGAAGGCCAGCTGTCGGGGACCGGCAGGGAGCCAGTCAGCGACTGACGTTGGGTCGTTTGCCGGAATGCCGCCGTCGAGGAACGAGAAGGCACTGCTGGGTGTTGATGGCCACATCGGGAGGTGAACCCTTGGGACCGCGCGCCAAGAAACAGGAGAACCTTTCCCGACTCGAACGGGCCGCGCAACAGACTGCTGACCCAAAAACTATGGAACAGAAGGCGAAAAAGCCCGAGGAAAAATTCCGCTTCAGCCTACGCAAGGAAGACGTCTGGTGGACGGTTGGTTTCGCTGCCGCTGCCTTGCTGCTTTTTGGCGTCCAAGTCCTGATCAATTGGCGCTTAGAATGGCTTGACGCGCCTTTGCGCGTTCGCGTGCTGAACTACGTCAGGGGCGGCCTTCTCATTTTCGTTATGCTGACCGTTGCGAATGTTATCGAAGTCTTTCTCATTGGCCGAATTCCCAATCGTGTTTCGCGCTTCAACTTGCAACGCATTTTTCGATTAGTCGTCGTCGTCGCCATCTTCTTCGTGGCCATTTCAGTCTTATTTGTGAACTGGTACACTGCGGTTGTTTCACTCGGCCTGATTTCACTGATTCTCGGCTTTGCCCTGCAAATGCCGATCTCCAGTTTCATCGCGTGGATTTATATTTTGGCCAGGGCGCCTTATCGCGTTGGCGACCGCATTCGCATCGGCGATGCCCATGGCGATGTCATTGATGTCAGCTATCTCGACACGACATTATGGGAATTCGGCGGCGAACATCTTTGGACCGATCATCCGAGCGGACGCGTCATCAAGTTTCCGAACTCCACCGTGTTTGACACGCCGGTCTTCAACTATTCCTGGCCGCTGTTTCCCTATGTCTGGAACGAAATCAAGTTCCAGCTCGCTTATGAAAGCGATCTGGAATTCGTAGCGAAAACCATGAGAGAGGTCGTCGACGAGCAGATCGGCGACATCATGAGCCAGAAGGTGAAGGTCTATAAGCACATCCTGTCGCAAACGCCGGTGGACGAACTCGAAGTGAAGGAGCATCCCGTGGTTCATTTTCGCGTCAGTGAAAACACCTGGCTCGAGGCCATCGTGCGTTACCTCGTGCCGCCGAAGGAAGCGGGGCGCACCAAAACACGCTTGATCAAGGAAATGCTGGCGCGAATGAATGCAAAACCCGATCGCGTGCTGTTTCCGAAGAGCAATTTGAGGTGAACTTCCTCAGGCCACGCCGCGCGGAGCCACCCCGCCCGCATCGCGGCAGGCTGATGCATCTGGAGCGCCTATGATGAAGCCGACCGGATCCACCGAGGCAGTGAGGATCGAGGACCTTGACGACGCGGGGCTGGTTGAACACGCGCGACAGCGTGACCCCGCCGCATTCTGGTTAATCATCAAGCGTCACAATCAGCGGCTTCACCGGGTCGCCCGCGCCGTCCTGAACGACGACACCGAGGCCGAGGACGTACTTCAGGAGACCTATATCCACGCCTTCACCCATCTGGCCGAATTCCGCGCGGAGGCGCAGCTGTCGACCTGGCTCACCCGGATCGCGCTGAATGAGGCGCTGGGACGCCGCCGGAAAAGGCGGCCCACCGTCGACGTGAAAGCCATCGAGGGCATGGTCGCTCCGTTCAGCGCCCACAAGCCTGATCCCGAAGAGGCGGCCGCTCTCGCTGAAATCCGCAACCTCCTGGAGCGAGCCGTCGGTGGCTTGCCAGAGCCCTTTCGCATCGTCTTTGTCATGCGAGACGTCGAGGAAATGAGCATTGAGGAAACGGCTTTTCTCTTGGCATTGCGACCTCAGACGGTGAGCACCCGTCTTTATCGCGCACGGCGGCTGCTCCGCGAGGCGCTGCGGGACAAGCTCGCCACCGTGTTCACGGATACGTTTCTCTTCGCTGGCGCCCGTTGTGACCGCCTCGCGCAATCAGTCTTAGACCGGCTCGCAATCCGCCTGGTTCGAAAGGATACTCATCCGTTGAACACGGCGACTGAGCGCACGTAGACGCCGTCCATGCCGAGATTACGCCGGCTCCTTTCGCGGGGATGTTGTAGCGGGACGCGGGAATATTTTGGCGGCCCGGACCATCTAATCATCAGGCAA
Organism: Mesorhizobium sp. WSM4819; assembly: GCF_055811215.1. Classification (NCBI taxonomy): domain Bacteria; kingdom Pseudomonadati; phylum Pseudomonadota; class Alphaproteobacteria; order Hyphomicrobiales; family Phyllobacteriaceae; genus Mesorhizobium; species Mesorhizobium sp. WSM4819. Next base: position 1,558 of record NZ_JBVVQO010000033.1, on the reverse strand, counting down.
ATGCACTCGGCGCCGCGGTGCTGACAGCGGCGTTGAATCAACAAACATAGGAGACCGCCATGCAGGGCGCACTTCACCTATCCCGGCGTCAGTCGCTTCAGGGACTTGTCGTACTCGGTGCCGGAGCGGCACTCGGCGGAATCGCACGGTCTTCTCCGGTATTGGCACAGGACATATCGGACGAGGACATTTTCCGCTTTGCGCTCAACCTCGAATATATGGAGGCTGAATACTACCTCCGCGGCACCACCGGAAAAGGCATCGACGCAGCCGATGCCGGTTCGAAACCAGGTGACGTCGTTGGCGGCAAGCAAGTCTCCTTCGAGACGCCCGCCATCGGCGAATTCATGCAGGAAGTCGCCGAAAACGAACTCGCGCACGTTCGCTTCTACCGCAAGACGCTTGGAGCCAACGCCGTCGACCGGCCAGCGATCGATTTCGATGCGGGGTTCAAGGCGGTTGCGGAGGCAGCTGGTCTCGGTGCGGACTTCGACCCCTTCGGCAACGAAACGAACTTCGTTCTCGGCGGGATGTTGTTCGAGGATGTCGGCGTCACCGCCTATGCCGGTGCTGCGACAGTTCTGAAAAATAAGGACTTCCTCGCCGCCGCCGCAGGCATCCTGGCGGTCGAGGCCTACCACATGGGAATGGCGCGATCGACGCTATACCGGAAGGGAGAGGAAGCCTGGAAGGCCGCCAACGCCGTCTCCGATGCCCGCGACAAAATCGACGGATCGGAAGACAAGGACCAGGGAATCCAGGTGGACGGAAAAGCCAACATCGTTCCGTCGACGCCCGATGCGATCGCTTCACCAGAACGCCACAGGAGGTGCTCCGGATCGTCTATCTCAGCGACAAGGACGGAGTGAGCAAGGGCGGCTTTTATCCGGAAGGGATGAACGGCACGCTCAAGAGCACCTGAGCCAACTGCGACGAGGGCTGCTCTTGGAGAAAGACCATGAGTAAAGATGATGATGTGAACCACGGATCGGCAGCTTCAAGCCGAGCGCTGTCTCGCAGCAATTTCCTGAAAGTCTCTGTGACCGGTGCGGCGATTGCCAGCGCCGGCGGCCTTTCAGCCTGTATGACTGGACCGATGGCGGCCGGAAAGACAACCAAGGCGCTGGCGCTGTACCAGGACACCCCAAATCGTGGCCGACGCTGCGGTGGGTGTACTCACTTCCGAGAGCCAAACGGGTGCGAGATCGTTGCCGGTGCAATCAGCCCAAATGGCTGGTGCCGTTTCCACGAGCCGCTGCCGGCTTGATGCAACAAATTGCCGTCTCCCGCCTTATGTCTCGGGCGGGAGCAACGCGACGTCAGCTTCCACGTCCAGAGCGGACGTTGGCCGGCCGGCGGTAAGGCGTCTGCCTAGGGTCATGGGCGTGAATTCGTTCTCGGAGAGCGAACGTCCGCATTGGGTCGATCAGCGGAATGGCCGCTTGTCTGTAACCTCGTCCCGAAAGCGGAAGGGCAGGTTTCGTGAAGAGTTTCGGGCGCCGGCAGGCGTACGAAAGTCCCCGAGGAAGGAACCCGCGGGCCACGGGCGATGGCTATG
>NZ_JBVVQO010000032.1:78374-81097 GCF_055811215.1 Mesorhizobium sp. WSM4819 | reverse complement strand
GCCCGCCCCCACCCAGGAGATACCGGACGACGACATCGCGAAGATACTGAAGGACACCCAGGCGGACGCCAAGGCCATCATGATTTACGGCTCTCGGGCACTGGCCCAGGAGGCTGGCCATGACTTCGGCAAGAAAGTCCCCCTCCCGTGGCAGAAGATGCACACCCCAGGCAACGTGGAGTCGCTCATACAGCGCTCCGCCCAGGTCCTGGAGGCCCGCTTCAATACGGCCAAGGGCGGGGAGGAACTGACTGACGCCAACGTTAGGTCCCTGGCCAACGAGCTGGGCTCTCAGTTCAACGAAGACCCGGCGATGATACTAGGGCAGCTAACGGAGGCCGGAGAACGGGCTAAGCTCCTCGCTCCCCAGATGGAGGCCGCCCTACGGCTCGGCAACCGCATGTTCAACGACGCCGACGAGCTGGCCACCAAGATTTCGAACGGCAGCCTCCAGGAGTTCGGGGGCAACATCCATCTCGCCACCCAGGAGTTCATGGCGCGGCTTGGGGTCTCATTCGACACGATGGCATCGGCCAACTCAATGCTGGCCAACTCGGGGCGCACCTTGCGCTTCGCTCGCTCACAGTTCCGCTTCAGGCCTGACGACATCGCGCGGCTCAAGGGGATGGACCCGGAGCAAGTCATCACGGTCATGCGCAAGGCCGGTGGAGACCCAAAGAAGGTCGCCATGCTCCTCAACGAGACCTGGGAGAAGCGCGTCCTGAACGAGGCCACATGGCACCTGACCAATGGTCTCCTCTGGATGTGGCCAACCCATGTGGTCAACCTTACGACCAACGCCTTCATGCTCGCCGCGCGGCCAACCGAGAAGACCTTCGGGTCGGCGGCCCGCCGTCTCATCACCAAGGACCCCGGGAAGAGGGCGGAGCTGTCCTCGCTCACCAGGCAGGGCCTCCGGGAGTACCACTACACCATCGCCTCCCTGGCTGACGGGTGGTCCAACGCGGTCGAAGCCTTCAGGAGGGGCGATTCTATCCTCAACCCCCAGAACACCGAGTTCTTCGACGGCACCATGACGGGCCTCCAGACGGCTCCCCTTCAGTGGAAGCCATGGAACTCCGTCTGGGACGTGGCGCACAACGCCTGGCAGGCCGCGAACTACAGGACCATCGTGGGTTTGCCGACGAGGGCGCTTGGTGGGGCCGACGAGTTCTTCAAGACGCTCCGATACCGCGCCGTGGTGCAGTCCAAGGCGGCCACCGATGCGGCTGACCACGGGCTCTCTGGGCAGGACTTTAAGGACTTCGTGCAGAAGGCCCTCGATATCGCCATCGATCCAGCAACGGGCAGGGCGCTTGATGCCAACGCTGTCCGGGAAGCCCAGATGGCCACCTTCCAGCAGGACCTCAACTACGAGGTAACCTTCGGGGGGAGCATCGGGCGGGCCATGCAGAACGCTAGGAAGACAGCCCCCATCCTTGCCATCGTGCTGCCCTTCGTGAAGACGCCCGTGAACGTCATCCGGTACGGCATCAAGCTCACTCCGGGCCTGAATGTCATCCAGAGGGAGTTCCGGGACGCGCTGTTTGGCAAGGTGGGGGCGGAGGCGCAGGCCCACGCTATCGGCCAGATGGCCATGGGGACCATGTTCCTGGGTCTCGCGGCGCACTTGGCGGCAAACGACTCTCTAACCGGCAGTGGTCCCGACAACTACGTCCTCAAGCAGGAACTTCTCTCTACCGGGTGGAAACCCTACTCGGTCACCTGGATGGGTGCGGACGGCAAGCGGCAGTACTTCCAGCTCGGAAGGTTCGACCCCGCTGCCACCGTCATGGGCCTGGTGGCTGACATCGTGGCCCTCCAAAGGAAGAACCCCGACCAGGACTATTCGGACCTCATCATGGCGGTTGCCGTGGCGGTGGCCAAGAACCTGGGCGAGAAGACGTTCCTCCTCAACCTCAACAACTCGCTGAAGGCGGTCCTTGACCCCGAGACGGAGCTTCCCAAGTTCATGGGCCGTACGGCGGGCTCGATGCTCCCGATGTCCTCCCTGATGCGCGGCCACAACCCCGACCCGTACCTCCGTGAGGCGCGGACCTTCGTGGACAATGCCATCAGAGGCGTCCCTGGGCTGTCGGACACTCTGCCCCTCTCCATGGATGTCTGGGGTGATCCCATCGAGCGCTACGTGGGGCTCATGGACTCCCAAGACAACGATGTCGTGGAAGCTGAGAACAACCGCATCATGCTTCAGACGGATAAGGCGGGAGTAGGCAAGCCCGACTTCAAATTGGAAGGGGTGGACCTGAGGGAGATCACCCTCAAGGACGGCAAGAACGCCTACCAGCGGCTCCAGGAGCTATCTGGGCACATTCCAGGGCAGAAGAGCCTCAAGGAGGTGTTGGCGGGACTCATCAAGTCGGAAGCCTACCAGGACCTTCCTGATGGTGACTCCGATGTGAAGGGCACGCGGACCAACAAGCTGGGTGAGATTGTTGGCAGATACCGCAAGGTCGCCAGGGGGATCTTCCTCCAGGAGAACCCGGAGCTGCATCCCATGATTGGGAAGCGGCAGAGGGAGGCTCGGGGGGCCATCCAGGCGAATAGAAAAGGGAGGGCGGAAGCGCAACCTGGAGCAAAGGCATTGCTCGACGCTCTGGGCGGTGGGCAGGCGCAACAATGAGCCCCCGCCGGGGGGGCGGGGCGCCCGGGGGGGGGGGGGGGGGGGGGGGGGGGGGGGGGGGGGGGGGGGGGGGGGGGGG
>NZ_JBVVQO010000032.1:0-78364 GCF_055811215.1 Mesorhizobium sp. WSM4819 | reverse complement strand
AATGCTCGACGCGCTGGGCGGGGGGCACGCGCAAAAAATAGCCCCAGCCCGCCCCCCCCCCCCAACGCAATCAATGAGGAATTACCGACATGACAGCTTCAAAGTACGGGTTCTCCCCCGGAGAACTCAACTCGCCGTACGCAATGTCCGCAGCGGTCGCCGCCTGGCACGAGCCCCAGACCAGGGTTGCTGCGGTAGGAAGTTTCCCATTGGGCACCTACGGCGTCGTCTGGGCAGGGCGTGGCAAGGAGGGTGTCCTGTGGGGCGCCGGGCACACTACTACGGGAGTTCCAATGCTTGCCCTGGGCATCAGACGTCTACTGGCCGCGGTGCCAGCTGGCGCGGAAGTCTTCGTTCAGGCTCATGCGGAGTTGGCGGCGTACATTGGCCCATCTGGTCATATCCGGGGCGCTATGCGCCGAGGGGGTGAGACCTCAACCGGCAAACCCTTCGCAGGCTATGACGTGCTCCGGGAGATCACCATCAGCCATGACGAAGGTGTCTGGACGTACCAGCCGGGGGGCAGGCCCAGTGCGTCCAACCGACTGGGGATAGCTGCCGGTGTCGCGTACAGAGAAGCCCGCCAAGCAGGCCTGGAGTACCAACGCTCCACAAACCCATCATTTGGCGACCTAGCGCTAGGGACCGTCCAGGCATGCGAAATTCCACGGCCGTTCACCATAGCCGTCGAGGGGCCATGACCTCAGAAGGCGACCTGAACGATTCCGACGAGGAGCAGGCCCCAGGCTCAGACATCCACCATGACCCCTGGCTGATACCCGCATGTCCCGCCCTCCAGTCCCTCACGGCCGACATCTTCGCGGACATCGAGCGCAACTCCCCCCGGCCACGCCGCCAGCGATCCGATGCTACGGAGCGCCGCAGGGCAATCACCGGGAACCTCGTCGCCAGCCTCGCCCTCCTAGTCCTCCACCATCCAGCCGGCACCCGTTTAGCCATCTCCGCAAAGAACGCCCCGACGAGTCGCTACGACCGTCCCAGGTTCCCCCGCGAGGTAGTCACCACGCTAATCGGCTGCATGGAGACTTTGGGTCTCGTCATCCGGCATCGCGGGCGGCGCGGCCAGGAGCGGTCCAGCATCGAGCCGACACCTCGATGCCGTGACATGGTCGTGGACCTGAAGTGCGGCCGTGGGGCGGTAGGCCGAGAGGCGGGGGCCGAGACCATCATCCTCAAAGCCTCCACCGGGAGGGGCCGCACCAAGCTCCTCCTGGACTACGTCGATACTCCCGACACGAGAACTATGCGGGGCGACATGGAGGCGATTAATAGTTTCCTCAACGAGGCTGACATCAAGTTGGCTGGCAGCCCGCCGCCGCTGCCCGTCTTCCTCACCCGCCGCTTCCAGATCAGCAACCCAGATGCACCCCACACGTTCGACCAACACGGGCGGCTATATGGCGGCTTCTGGATGAACCTTCCGAAGACCCAGCGGCATCTCCTCAGGATCAATGGCGAAGAGGTGGCGGACCTCGACTTCACTGCCATGTTCCCGCAACTGGCTTACCTTGAGACCGGCGCGGCTCTGCCCCAGGGCGACCCATACGGGGGCATTGAGGGCCTGCCGCGAGGAGCGGCCAAGATGGGTCTCTCCGCGCTGCTCTGCCGCCGTGGGGCTATGCGTCGGCTGCCTAGCGAGGTCCGGGAGATCATCGGCAAGGACTGGAACGCCGAGCGGCTTAGCGCTGCCTTGGAGGAGCGCCACCCGGCCATCGCCCCGATGTTCGGTACCGGGATCGGCCTCAGGCTCATGTTCACCGAGAGCCGCATCTTGGTGGAAGCGCTCCTCTTTCTCTTGAATCGGAGCATTCCTGCCCTCCCCATGCATGACGGGCTGTTAGCGCCAGCGTCACACGAAAAGGAAGCAAAAATCGCGATGGCGCATGCCTCTTTCCAAATCGCTGGCTTCTCGTTCCCTGTGAAAGAAAAGCCGATTCAACGGCCCGAGATAATGGAAGTTGTGAATTAGGGGGGCGAGCACTAGGATCGCCGGCCGGGCCGCTTGCGAAGTTCGCTTTGCCAAGCATAGTCAAGGTGGGGGAAAAATGATTCGAGAGTCAAACGTAGTCCAACTCTTTGGCGAAACCATTGAGCTGCCGTTTGCCGACAACACTTCCGAAGCTGTCGTGATCTATAGAGCAGCGAATCAGCGATTTCGACAAGTGGAATGGCCCGCCCCTTACAACCAAACGACCCATGCGCTTCATCTTGGCGATGCTCGCAGTATGTCTGACATCCCAGATAGAAGCGTGCATTTGGTCGTAACGTCTCCTCCCTACTGGACTCTCAAGAAGTATGTCGGCGCAGAAGGCCAGCTTGGGGCAATAGCAGACTATGAGCTGTTTTTGGATGAGCTCGATAAGGTCTGGCGCGAATGCGAACGTGTGTTAGTCCCCGGAGGACGTATTTGCTGCGTCGTAGGAGACGTTTGCCTGCCTCGTCGCTTGATGGGCCGCCACCTTGTTATGCCCCTCCACGCAGACATCCAGGTCAGGGCGCGTAAGCTGGGTCTGGATGTCCTCACGCCGGTTCTTTGGCACAAGATTGCCAACGGAGTTACTGAGGCAGAGGGAAACGGCGCAGGGTTTTACGGGAAGCCGTACCAGCCCGGGGCAGTTGTGAAAAATGACATCGAGTATGTCCTGTTCATGCGAAAGGGGAGCGAATACCGAAAGGTGGGACCTCTGAAGAAAGTGCTTTCGATGCTGACGAAAGTAGAGATGCAATCGTGGTGGCGCTCGATATGGACTGACATTCGTGGAGCTTCAACTAGAAACGGCCACCCCGCGCCTTACCCGCCAGAGCTGGCCGAGCGTCTCATCAAAATGTTCTCGTTCGCCGGGGACACCGTTTTGGACCCCTTTGGCGGGACAGGAAGCACCACGATTGCCGCGATCAACGCGGGGCGAAACTCAATAGCTGTCGAAATTGAACCTAACTATGTCGAACTTGCCAAGGCAAATGTCTCTGTTGCGATCAAGGCCAGGCGCAACGTAGGCGCCGTTCATGCGCATTTTGAAGTGAAGCGGGCCAAGCCGCAAAAGCGTCGCAGGGGAGCGGCTTGAGTTACAAACTGCTCACGCAATTTGAGAGTACCTTTGTACCGGGACCCTATCGTCATCGGAATTCGACGCAAGGCGATTCGATTGCAGTGAGGCTTTACGAGGATTTGCTCGACGTGGGGCGGTCGCGGGCATACGTCGAACGTGTCTCCAGTGGCCTGTCTGTTTTGAATGCGCAAAATAGGAGGCACGGCGTCAGCGCTCGCAGAGGCGATGGAAGTTTTGGCGAAATCGTACCCAACGAGCCGCCTGCCTCTGAACTGCCGTTCAACGTTATGCGGGGGCCAATAGCTACGATTGAGATTGGCATCGAGGTCAAAATTCTTGCCAAGGCAATGATAAAGCAAATAGATCGTGTCGTAAGCGATCTGACTGGCCAGGTAGCACATTTCAAATCACGAGGCGGACGACCAATCACTGTGGGCATAGTAGGAGTGAATCACGCTCCTTATGCGGTGTCCTGGGAAGGGGATCGGGAGTGGCGCACGGACGGTCGAAAGCATAAACATCCTCAGCAAGAGGCAGCAGACGCCGAGCGCCGGCTCCTATCGCTCGCCGCGCCGGCATTTGATGAGTTTCTTATTCTCCAATTCAGCGCCACCAACGACGCAAGCCCCGCATATGCGTTCCGGTGGGTTGATAGTCGCAAAGCCGGGCTGGACTATGGGGCTGTCTTGGCGCGGGTCGGCACAAGGTATCAAGCTCAGCACGGCTAGCCGATCCAACCCGCCGAAAATTGAGGGCCGATAAATGCCTATGCGATCATCAAACACAACGATGACAATCGCTGAATACTCTGAGCAGCTGCGTAACAAGCAGATAATCGTAAACCGTGATTACCAGCGTACTGATAGGGTTTGGCCGGTTTCGGCCAAGTCAAACCTAATTGACACTATCCTTAATGGATATCCATTGCCTAAGCTAATACTTAGTCAGACGACTGACCTCGATACGAGAAGAACTCGAAAAGAGGTGGTGGACGGCCAACAAAGGACGGCGGCCATACAAGAATTCTACGAAAACAAGTATGCCCTAAGCCGTGGAGATTTTGCGGGCAGGCGCTTTGAAGAGCTCGATGATGCGAACAAGAGAGATTTTATATCCTATGAGCTTGCAATTGACTTATTTGCGACCGCGAGTGACGAGGAGATCCGCGAAGTATTCCGTCGAATAAATTCGTATCAAGTCCCTCTAAACAAGCAAGAGACGCGTCACGCCACGCACCAAGGCGAGTTCAAGTGGTTCATACGCGATCAGGGCGCAAAGTACGCATCTAGTCTTTTAAAAATGGGAATAGTAACCGAGAAACAGATTAGCCGGATGAGCGACCTAGAGTTCCTTACGGATCTGGTTTATTTGATCAAGGTTGGTATAAAGACTGCCAGTCCAAAGGCGTTGGACAACCTGTACAGCCAGAATGATCGTTCGTTTCCAGACAAAGAGTTAGTAGGTCAGAGGCTCGATTATGGGTTGGGAAGTATCATCAACCTTTCGGAGCTCCATAAGGGGCCGCTAAACTCACGCGGAAACGCCTTCTCGCTATTCGCAGCGCTGCTCGCCGTTGGATATCCCGACAGTCCCGTCGCGGTTTCGGTGAACGGTGGGGCGGAGCCCCTGGCGTTTGCTCCACGGGAAGCTATGATTTCGAACCTGGGGCTCCTGTCGGACGCGATTGAGGGTGACGGCGGTGAGTTTCCTGAGTTCGCCGCAGCTAGTAAGCAAGGAACGAATACGGAAAAGACTCGCAAGACGCGTGCCCAATGGCTTTATCGGGCGCTTACAAACACTTTGTAACATGCGTCACGTTGCGAAACTCAGCACTCTTGACCGGAAGATCGTCAGAAGACTTCAACGATTCGAGCGCCGTGTCCGTCAGATTTCGCTAGGTCTTTCTGATTCGGGCGGAGCCCTTGATGCGCATCAGAGAGAGGCAGAGATTGCCAGTCTCGTAATCAATCTTCAGTCTTACTGGTCGAACTGGTGCAAGAGTTACTACTTCTCGGTCGCGCTCGGAACGCTGACCTCGGCAAAAAATCCCGTGGTTAGCGCCCTGCCAAACGTAACGGAGCATGTTGCAATGACCGTTGCAATAAAGGGAACGCCGACACCGAAGAGCCCAGCGCCTGCGGCCTGGAAGAGCCATCAAGAGCCCAAGTGGTTTTCGCCCGTGGATCTGGCAGCCATCCTGGTCAGCGCACAGGTTACTGACTCTGCAACGCTAAGCGGCCTACTAAAATCCGCGCCAGCCGGCATAGCGCATTTGAGGATTTTCCGAAATTATTACGCACATCGGAGCACTGGCCTATTGGCAGAGGCGCTTCAATTAGGCCCAACGTATCTTGTTGGTTCCCCGAGGCGCCCATCCGACATTCTGCTATTTGTAGAGCCTGGACGAACTGTCTCTGTCATCGAACGGTGGTTGATCGATTTTCGCCGCCTGGCGGGTGCACTATGCGCCTAGCTGCACCGTTCGCACTCATTTTGCTCCCCGCCCAGCTCCGCCTCGATGCTCCCGAAGATTTCCCTCAGGTCCCACGGCTAATACCAGCGCTTGACATTGCAGAGCCCGCACTGAACTCACACGAGCGCCACGCGCTGCCGCGCTTTCGTCGTCCACCAGTGTCAATGCTTGGGAGAGAGGGCCACGCGCTTGGCGACGGAGGGAACGATACGGCGGGCCTGAGAAGGCGGCTGGAGCATGCGACAGGGGCTGCGGAAGGCGTTGGCATAGCGCCGCGCTGTCACCGTTCCCGGCACAGTCTTGGCACACCCTGTGAGTGCTGTATGTAGGGTGGCAGGAAAATGGGACGGTGCGGGGGTGCGTTGGATTTCTCTTTTGATCGTGATGGGTGCAACGTCGCAATCTGCGTTGGCGGCGGACGAACAGGGCAAGTTCATCCAGACGGGTGGCGGGATGGGCTCTGTGAGTTGCCCGCAGCTCGTGGACGCCATGGCATTGGTCCGACAGCGAGGAGGCATCAAAAGCCCGCAAGGCGTACAGGTAACCAAGGACTTCACGGAATACGTTCGGGGGTTCCGCACAGGCTACAACATGGCTGCCCCCAAGGAGGTCTACGACGCCTTTGCTCCTTTGGGCGACGACGTGGTTGCCAAATCAATTGTCTTTATAGACAGCTGGTGTACCAAACATCCCGAAGCGACCTTCGACCGTGGGCTATTTGAATTGTTGAAGACCTTGAAGCACAACGCCAAGAGCAATTAAGACAGTCGCTGAGGGCGGGATACCTGACGGAAAAATCTGCCCGACAGATCAGATACAGGGCAGCGTGGGGATCACCCTCCGTGCCCCCTTCGGTTTCACCACACAGGCCCGAGTGAGACGACCGCCAGACGCCGAGAGGCTGCCCGGTGGCGGTACCCTCAGACCGACATGGGCAAGCGCTGGCGGGGCTATCCCTTGTCCAGCGGTTGGAGGCGGAGTGTACGTTATGCATCCCAATAATCGGGCCGCCTACTTGCGGTTGTCTTCAGCGCAACGTAGCTACCGGGTGACGGAATGGAGGGGTCTATGTTTTTCACAAAGATGGGGCGGGTCATTGCGTGGCTGTTAGTGATCGTTGGCGGCTCTCGGGCGGTGCTTGCCTTCGCCTTCGCTTTCCAGACAGGTCAATCTATGGCTCCCCGATACTTCGGATCAAAGTCCACAGGCGAGGTTATCGACGCGGCTTTATTGTACGTTCTGATCGGTGTCGTAGTGGGGATCGTGGCCGAGATAAGCCGGTCGGTGGCTGGGAAGCCGGAAGTGACAAAGCAGGAGCTAAAGTAAGAGCTTCATGGGCATGTCAGAGAACATCCCCAGCAGAAGACCCCCAAGCTGATCGTGGTCACCGCCTTCGACCGCGACGAGACCGGCGACCTTCAGCCTGTCTTTGGGCCGCAGACAGAGGACCGGGCGATAAGGACTGCTAACGGCTTGGCGGGAAAGCATGCGGGTGTCATTGCGTGGTCGCGTGATGCCAGCCCCTCGCTTGGCGAATACGGGGAACCCACGACGCTCTTTGTTGGTGGCGACGTGCCTGACATGGAGTGACGGTTGGCCAGTACCCCTCAGGGTGTAGCCGAGGGGACACAGGGACACAGGAGACCCCCTACTACTGCTTCTTCTTCTGGGCCTTGAGCAGGGCGCTACCTCCTCGTCACCGGTTTGAGCATATCGCCTTTGAAGTGGGCGGTATCGAGCTTGAAGGTTCCACCCTCCCTGTTGAACCACTGGCACTCGAATTTGCCGCCGCTGTGAAGCTCGCTGACCACCATATCTGGGCCGCTGGACTTCAACTCCACCAGATCACCAACTTTGAAATCCGACATTATTCCGCTCCGGTGTTTGAATACGATCAGAGGTAATCAACGTGGGACGTGGTGGCAAGCGGTATCTAATCGGCGGTAAGGAGCATCTTGGCCTCCTCAGCGGCAGCCTCGAATGCCTGCCGTATCTCCCTAGGGTCGTACTCCGCGCCTTCCAAAGCGGACAGGCAGAGCGCCGACGCGCGTCGCCACTTAGGGCCACGCTTGGGCCACTTCAGGAGCTGCTCGGATGCACCTCGGACATTGTTGCAGGCATAACTGACACCGACCAATTCGGTCTTCACGAACACCGGAGGGGAGAACCAGATGGTTTCCATTAGGTCACTCGTTTAGTTTGCGGTCCAACCCGTCGAGCAATGATCGATGCTCCGGGGGGATGTCCCGGTCTACCGGCAGGTTTAGTAACTCGCGAAGGCAGCGGCGGTTCGTCTCCGTTGTGATCCACTGGCGAATATGGCGGGCTAAGGCCTGCTGCCGCTCTCTGTCGAGTTTTTCCATGGCCTAGGCCTGCACGAGTAGTACAGATTCGAACTTCGGGGTGCCTAGATGGTTCCCCCTAAGGGGCATCGGATGTTTGCAGAAATTCTGAGCGGAGTTGTGATAACTCCCCCCCTATGGAGTAGGAGTGGCCCCTGGTGGCCCTTTGGGTTCTCAGCCCCCCGAAGTTGCTTCAGCGGAAGGTGGAGAGCCGGCTCCTCGCCTTCATCGGCTCTTCTACCGAGTGGCCTTGCTTCAGGCCGACATGACGCCGTGGCATGTGGCTTGCTCTACAACAGGCTGTAGTGCTCAATGTGACTGCCTTGAGTACCGGAAAGTCTCACAGTAGCTCCATCCAGTAGAGGAGGGAGGGGAAGCTATTCCCCAATCAGGCCATCCACCCAGTCACTCCCCAAACGGAACTCCCGCCATCCCACTCCATGGCCACCGCAGGCCCGCCCTCACGCCGTCCGGGGGGTCTCCCGCCATCATGGGCAGGACCATCTACATCCCGCACCGAGGGCTTGGGGTCTCCTCGCAGCGGGGTCCGCAGGACCATATGGGTGTGGGCATTAGGGGGTGACGATTGAGGACGAGAGTCCGCCCTTATGGCACCCTACTGCGAGCGTACGGAAGCCCACCCAGGAAGAGCCTCACCTAGTTCCAACTCCTCCCGCACGGCATCATCAAACACCTCAGGGATCAACCACGACAACGCGTCATAGAACGGATGGCGTGGGCGCACTTGTTCCGGCTCTAGGGATATCGCCCGCATGATGTGTTCCCGCACTGTTGGCTTGAGCTTGGCCGCAAGCGCTGACCTATCGACAAGCGTTCGGATTGCCTCAGCACAAGCCTGCTGGGGACCTCCGCGTGAGAGGAAGGTGTTGAGGGCCGCAGTGGCGTTCGGCATCTGGCGATACACGAGGTCCTGATAGCGCCCGCCCGCTTCACTAAGGAGCGTCATGGTGATTGCGACCAGTCGCGCAAAATCATAGCGATCCTCGGCATCCATCATAGGCCTAGGCAACGTGTCGAACGCCCGAACCACCTGAGGCAATGCCATATTGCTCGCATACCAGTTGCCGTCCGTCTCCTCCTTCAGCGCCTTCAAGGCATCGACCCAGGGCAGCCTCCGGGCGCGAAAGGACCCGATGTCCGGCAGGAGCATGTTGCGGAAATACGGAAGACCTCTATTAGGAAACCTCAGCGCATCGAACCTGACCAAATGGGTCTCCGCCACCGCGCCTCCTCTGTCGAGAAGGAAGCACTTCAGTATAAGTGTGTTTTCTCTTTCAGACGCGACGATGGCCTCCCGGTCCAGTGCAAACGCATTGTTCTTGTGTCTGAGGATGACATCCCGAAAGGAAGACGGAAGGTTCTCCAGACGTGGCTCGACGCCATGCAGTACCCAGATGAGGGGCATTCCCTTGCGCTCGTAGAAGATTCCCCTTTCGGAGATTTCAGGCTGGAACGTGTTGGAAAGCTGAACCTCACAGACGCACTCCGGGAAACCCTCCCACCTGAAGCGGACATCAGGATAGCGGCCCCGCTGCCCGTGGTCTCCGGCAACATAGGTCCTGTCGGTTGCAACCGCCTGGAATCGAACATCTCGCCTTACCAGGCGGTCCAGCTCGGCGCAGATGAACTCATGGGCCGCCGACACTTGGTTGCCCTCATACTGTGCCGCGCGGGCCTCATCTGGAGTCAGCTTGGAACGCGGATGCCAGGGACACCCGAGACCCTCCCCTTGCCGGTGCGCGAAGTAGGGATAGCGGTTACGCCCTTTCGCCCTCTCGGAGACATACACGTGCCCACCACATCCCGGAAACATGCACCGGGCCTCAAGGCCATTTGGGTGCCCATTGTGTCCGTCCGATATTCGGTTCCTCAGCGCTCGCCACTGATCCTCTGGCATGGTGACCAGATCAGCACTGGATACAACCCCGGGAGCCGGAAGGATTAGGGCACCCCTCACAGTCCTCCTGAGGCTAGCAACATCGTCTGGCTGCATGCGACTCATCCTCGTTGCGGTAATTTGTACCATCCCACCGAATGGTTGTTTGACTCTCCTATGCCGCAAGACGGCTTCAACACCGGCTAGCCGCGAAGGAGGGGTGCACGAAAATGCGTCCTCCCATAGCAGCCAAGGGTAGCGCACAAGGAACGGCATGAGGCCGACCACGATGAGCAGCTTCATCTGAAGATTCCAGATCGAGCACAGCGCACGGGCAGCTGCCGGGACCATCTCATTCAAAGAGTCTTCCAGCAGCGCATAGTCGCTACGTAGGGCACTGCTTTCGACGGGGTCTGGTGTCGCTTGGGCCATAGCCATGGGGTCGCGCCCGCCCCCTGGCGATTCTGGTGCGTTCCCTCTCCCAGGCATTGGCCACCCAATGAGGAAGCCGATGGGGCCGAAGATAAGCGCACCGCTCACGGCGCTGCCCAGAGCCGCAACGCCCGTGCTGAGGCCGATGGCGTAGCCGATTCCGCCATAGATGAGGCCACGCGTCAGCCGACTTTGTGTGTAGCGTGGCGCGGGGCCACCGGCATCAATGGTTTTTTTGGACGATAGGCCCGGCTCCCCCCGATGGCTGTGACCAATTGTGGGCGCTTGGCGATGCGCACCTTGTGTGTACGAACCAGTAGCGGAGGACGCCATACTCCTGCACATCTGCTCAAGGCGTTGACGCGTGCTTCGGGTTGCAACTGCTATGGTCCGCTGCTATGGAACTCGAAGGGTCGGACCCGAAAAGCTCTGTCTTTTCAATGCTGGGTGCGGCGTTTGAGGGACTTCAATCCTCTCTCGCAGCACCAGTTTATCCCCTTGAAATCGCTCAAGCCTTGACACGCAAGGCTCTCGTAATCGCTGCAGATTCCTTCAACGGAATTGGTTGGCACAAGATCGACAAGCGCAGCCCCTTGACATCAACGTGTATCCATTCCCGTACGATGAAGGTGATGTGCGACGAGATTCAGGCTACCACGGCCAGAACAGGTCATAGCGCCCGGGAATCAGCCATGCGTGCGAACATCCTGGCTGCACAAACTATGCCGGCTGGAATTTTCGCGAGGCCTAGGCAAGCCTCGCGCTGGTTCTGCTTCGAACATCCCGCCGAGAGGGAGCGGTTTCTTTTAGAACGTCAACCAATCCGCCATCCCTTCGCGTCTGAAGCCCTGGTTTGATGTCGATCAGCCTCGTGCCGCCGAAGGATTTCTACAA
The DNA here is from genome assembly GCF_055811215.1 of Mesorhizobium sp. WSM4819. NCBI lineage: Bacteria > Pseudomonadati > Pseudomonadota > Alphaproteobacteria > Hyphomicrobiales > Phyllobacteriaceae > Mesorhizobium > Mesorhizobium sp. WSM4819. Next base: position 67,255 of record NZ_JBVVQO010000032.1, on the reverse strand, counting down.
CGCGATGGCAAGACTTTAGGCCTGTCACCGTTTCGCGGTGTCAGCATCCCGCTCGTCGCGTCTGAGGAACTCGCTGGTGACCGTGCCGAGTTGGTTTTCCAGCCAATCTGCCATCGCCTCTTCTTCGCGGAGGTTTTCTTTACACGCTCTTTGGGTCTCGGAGTCGCCGACCTCGCCGGCTGCGGCAATGAGCATTTTGTAGCTGGCGATTTCCATATGCTCGAATGTGTAGCTAGCCAGTGATCCTTTCATCACCTCGTCGCCTGCAAACATGCCGCTGATGTTCTGTCCGATGGCGATTAGCTTACCGCCGGCGTCCTTCAGCGTCGAAGATCCGTCGCCGATCCGAGCGAGGCATTGTTCAAGTCGTTTTGCCTGTTGCCTCGTTTCTTCGAGATGCATGTTCATCCGATCGCGAATCTCGGGATAGTTTTCGAGACGCTCGATTTGGCCGCTCAACATGGTCTCGGCTTGTTCTTCCATGGCGTGAGCGTCGCGAAGCCACTGCACCAGACGTTCCTTGGAGTCTGTCATGTCTGTCTCCGTTGGTCAGCATTGTCTTACTGCCATCGCAACGCCGCCACAGACCGTTAGTTCCGATCGCCTGCAAAGCGCAGTCGTTACCCGGCGGTGACCACGACAACCCGTCCCGCAGGTTCGCTGCCTCCCCGGCCAAAAGCCCCTTGAAGCGCAACATTAGCGTCAACTAATAGTGCTCTTGTGAGCAGTGGGCGTTGCCTGGTAAGCGCCGGCCGGCAGCTTTGGTCCGCCGCAGGAACAAGCTCCAGAGGTTAGGGCGGTGAGTATCTCAGATCAGAGTGGCCCGAGGACAAATGTGGCCAGTAGGGCAACAAAAAGCACAGCGGTGATCACGGCGCCCCACATGAGGACCCTTCCTGTGCCGCGTTGCTCTTCCTCGCGAGGTATCTCTTTCGCCATAGCAAGCATCCTTTTTGAGAAGTTCGGTGACTCAGCAACGTGTCTTGCGGAGGCTGGTTCCCGGCAGCCATCTTGAACTGGTCAGCTTTCGGAGGGGCCTATTGATGCCCTGGTTCATTTGGATGTTCCCTTGGACCCACGCCATGGGCGCGCTGTCGCTAGAAGTCCATGCGAGGCACGCCGGTTATGGCACCGAATTCTTACCGCTAATTTAGCTGGAAGTGACGGAACCTGTTTGCCCCCGCCAAGTTCGTTAGGCAGTGGAGGAGATTGCCACCATGAACAGTGTCATTTATCTCATCGGCCTTGTCGTCGTCGTGCTTGCGATCCTCTCCTTCCTCGGATTCCATTAGGAGATACCATGCAGCGCGAAGACGATCAGGGCCGTAAGCCGGCCGATTTCGAAACAGCCAAAAGCGAACTGTCCGAACGGTTCCAGCAGGAAACGCAGACCGCGACAGAGGCGCTACACGACGCTCGCGACGAACTCGCCAGGAAGGCGGGCGACTACGCTGCTGAAGCGAAGCAGGCGTTGTTCGACAAAGCCGAGGGAACACAGCGCGATATCAGCTCTAACCTTACGGCCTTTAGCGGAGCCTTGCGAGCAGCAAGCGAGCATCTGGCCAATAACAATCAACGGACCGCTTCGAAGTTCACCCTCGATGCCGCCGGCTCGCTTGAACGCCTTTCATCTTCGTTGAAAGACAAACCATTCGAAGATGTTCTTGGCGAGATGCGGTCTTTCGGCCGCGAAAACTCAGGGGCGCTGATAGCCGGCTCAGTATTGGCAGGCTTGGCGCTGGGGCGGTTTATCAAGAGCACGCCGCCATCTGCCCGGACCGAGACACCGAGTCGATCGCAAACAGACGGGGGTTCAGAAACGGTTTCGAACTCGGATCAGTCCGCTACGCGATCGGCAGAGGCACCTGACACGACGCCGCCCCGCTTCAATCAGCCCAGGGACGACAGGGATTTGGCAGGCGAAAGCCTGGAGCAGAACCCATGACCAACAATCAGGAAAGTCGCGGCCTCGCAACCCTCGTCAGCGATCTGGCACAGCAGGTCACAAGCCTGCTTCAAACCGAAAGTAGGCTGCTGCGGGCCGAAATGTCGGAAAAAATCAGCAAGGCCGGCGCAGGCGCCGCCGAGGTTCTGGCCGGCGCCATATGCCTTCTCGCAGCCTTGATGGTGCTTTTGCAAGCACTTGTAATCGCCCTGGCGAGTGCCGGCCTGGGAGCGGGATGGTCCTCGCTGCTGGTTGGAATCGTCGTCGCGATACTGGGGATCATTCTCTTGCGCTCCGGCACGAAAAGCATGGCTCCTTCTGAGCTGACGCCTGATCGCACACAAGACCAACTCAAGCGCGACGCGCGCGTGATCAAGGATCAAATAAGATGAGCGAAAAATCCGCAGCCGAGCTCGAACGCGATGCCGATATCGCCCGTGCTAAAGTAGCAGACACCGCCGATTCGATCCGCAGCAAGATGACACCGGGTCAATTGATCGACGAATTTACCGGGATGTTCGCCGGTGGCGAGGGATCTGCCATGCTTGGCAATCTTAAGTCGCAAGTCAGGGACAACCCGTTGCCATTGACGTTGATTGGAGCCGGCCTGGCCTGGCTGATGCTGGGCGACGGCACGTCGGCAACCAACTCAGCTGCCGCCGCCTATCGGACACGCACAGCTCCTGACGCTTTCGCTAACTTGCGCGGCGATGATTTCAGCCAGGGCAACGAAGGGTCCGGAATCGGGGCGATGCTCTCCGATACCGCCGGTTCGGTTACATCAGCAGCAAGCGACGCGGCCGAAGCTGCAGCAAACGCTGCAACGGGCGCCAAGGAGAGGATGACAAAAACCGCCGGACAGCTCGGCTCAAGCGCCAGCGAGATAGCGGCTCGGACGCGCCAATCGGCACAAGACCTCTTCGAGCGCGAACCGCTGGCTATCGCCGCAGTCGGCCTTGCGCTGGGCACTGCCATCGGGGTGATGCTGCCCCACACAGCCACAGAGGACGAGCAACTTGGCGCCTACCGCGACAAAATTCGCGACAGTGCGGAGGAGGTTTTCGAAACGGGCCTGGAGCAAGCAAAGCAAGTTGCCGCCGAGGCCTACGAAACGGTCAAGGAAGAGGCCGACCGGCAAGGCTCGGGTGGAGATGCCGGCACCCTAGCAGGCAAGGTCGGCAAAGTTGTTGAATCGACCGCAAAGCGAACCGAGGAAGCCATTCGCGATCGTTTGCCGGGGTCGTCGGACGAGTCTTCTACCACCACATAGCGTCGCCACCAGCCTGAATGACGCGCTTGGTCCATACGATGTCATCCTGCATCGTCGCCAGTCGTAACCACACCGGATCGGAAGGGATTGCGGATGTGGTCTTGAAGTAGCGGCATTCACAATGGCGGCTTTGAACGCGGCGAAGGTCTCCGGGGGCACGTCCTCAAACTGGTAACATTTACCGCTGGCCACGAACCACGCCGAGAGGGTTCTGCGTTCCGGATCGTATTCCGTTTGCGTATCGAGGTGAACGCCATAACGCTCACACCTTGGTTCGGCGCGGGCCTGCTAGGTTTCTCCCCTTTGGGTCCTATGACGGTAGTTAGAAGATCGCCAGATCGTCCTGAACGGGGTCTGAAACGACCTAAACTTGCGTCCCCGTCCACCGCGTGAAGGTGGACCGACCCCGCTACCGCGACGTCGAAAGCCGGCGCTTCAAGCAGAGGCGCGCCTATCGGGGATCGCTTCGCCGTCGGCACCTGACCCGATCGTTCCAGGTCGGCCTGGTACGGTGCCTGAACGACCGCCTGGAAGAGCTCGCCCCCGTGGAAAGGGGCCTGATCCTGGTCAAGACCCACCACACGAGAAAGAGTTCGCGCGAACCCATCCCGAAATACGGCTGGTGTGTCGAGCATCGGCCAGCGTAGCGACCGACGCCTAAAGGCCGGCAGACAGGCCGCCGACAAGGTTGACCTGAACCGCGCGTTGGGCAACCAAGTCCGAAACCAAGTTCGCACGATATTTGGAATCAAGATTAGTCCGGTTGCCTCCCCGGCCGTAAGCCTTGAAGCGGAACGCTAGCGTGCGCTGATGATTTTCTTTCAGCAGTGGTTGGCAATGCGACGTCAGAGGCATCCAATGTTGACCGTCGAAGGAAAATGGATATGGGACAGCTGGTATTGCCGGGATGATCAGGGACTCTGGCATGCCTTCTTTCTGCAGGCCGATCGCTCGCTAGGGAATCCCGAACTGCGACACTGGAATGTTACCTGGGGCCTTGCCACAAGTCCTGACCTGCGCAAATGGACGTATCGGGGAACGGTTTTCCGGCCGAGCAAAACTCCGTCTTTTGATGATCTGACGATCTGGACCGGCTGAGTTGTGCGGAACGACAGGAATTCATGGACCCTCTTCTATACCGGGACATCACGCGCTGAAGAGGGCAAAATACAACGGATCGGACGCGCTAGTAGCGCCGATCTAGTCCATTGGAGAAGGCAGGGCCTTGCGCTCGAGCGCACCGGTGAGAATTTATTACGAGGGTTGCGTTCCGCGGCGCTGGAAGGACTGCTCGCTGCGGGATCCTTGGGTGATACGTGACCCCGAGGGCTCTGGCTGGCTGATGTATTTCACAACCCGATCGCCGATGCCATCGGATACCAATGCCTCTGGTGCAATTGGCGTTGCCCATTCGCACGATCTTGTAAATTGGCAGCTTCAGCCTCCGGTTTATGTCGGATCTTTCGGGGGAAATCGAGGTCCCCCAAGTCTTCCAGCGGGGCGACAAATGGTTCTGCCTCTTCTGCACACATTCACAATGTTGGTCGGAAGAATTCAAACGCAACTATCCGGGAGAGCCGGTAGCGGGCATCCACTATCTTGCTGCCGATCACCTCTTGGGGCCATGGAAACCGGCGGCCGGTCCATTCCTATACGGCACACCCGACTGCGAGATATATGCCGGGCGCCTTCTTACACATGCAGACCAGGACTATCTACTTGCCTTCATTTCGGGTCCGGAGGAGCCGTTTTCGGGGACAATCTGCGACCCTATTCCAATCCACTTTGACGCGTGCGGAAGATTGGCGTTGGTCGAGCCACGATCTCCAGATCCGCCGACTGATTATAGAGTCTCTGGTCTTCGTTCACGTCGGGCGATCTGAAAAATTGGCACGAGCGCGACCCGCTTTCCGCAGGCTTGTCTGCGGCGTCGGTCGAAATGGGCTTTGCAGCGTGAACGCGTCTGGCAGAATTCTCTTTTCGACCTGGCTCCAGGTTACGGGAGCTGCTATCGGAAAGTGTGGTCCGGCTCTTGGCGAATACGCACCGACCGCCGTGTTTCCTCGCCCATTTCGGAGATAATCCAGGAAGATCCGCCCTACGCGGGCGGACGGCGCAGCCGCCAACACGTAGCGATCGGGATATTTGTTGACCAGCTGCTGCGCCAGCCTGCGTGCATACTGCCTGGCCGCATCGTGGGTGATCGCAGCGTTCAGCGGCGCCATCACATGCACGCCTTTGCCGCCAGTCACCTTCGGCCAGCTGTCGAGTCCTGCTGAACGCAGCATATCGCGGAGCGCCAAAGCCGTGCCGGCAACTAGCTCCCATTCGACTCCTTCGCCAGGATCCAGATCTATTACGAGGTGGTCGGCATGCTCGATATCATCAATGGTGGCGTTCCATGGGTGCAATTCGACAACGCCCATTTCCACCAAGCCAAGAAGCCCATCAAGGTCATCGACCCACAGCCTCACACCTTCGCCACCTTCGCGTTTCTGAACTCGCAGCTGATGCACGGCATCCGGAACTTTGGGCAATCTGCCCTTGTGATAGAACGTGACGCCGTGGGAGTGGCGAACCAGCTTGAGCGGGCGTCGGCCAAGGTGGACGAGCGCCTTCCTCGCTACCTTCGACCAATATCCGATCAGATTCTCTTTCGAGGGCACGACGGCGTCGGGCAGCAATTGCAGAATGTTTTCGGGCGGGACGCCCAAACTTTCATCGGACGGCGGCCGCTTACGGGCTAAACGCGGCGCGCGGGCTGGTGGGCTCAGATCATCGCGCAGCCCCTTGAACACCGCCTCGCGCAGCAGTCCGTCATTGGTGATCCCGCTATATTGGATTTCGGCCTCGACTGCTGGGTGCACCCAAGTTGCCTTGGGCTTGTCTATCGGTTCCGAGAGTGGAGATTTCGCCACAATCAGTGGGTCCATTCGTTCGCGTACTTCGCGTGCATCGCGCAGGCTGTAGCCGCTTTGCGCCTTGCCGGCATAGTGGACGCGATTCCCCTCGCGGCGACCGAGATAAAGCGAGGCAATCCTGCGCGGCTTCGCCCCCAGCTTCTCGACGAAGGCGACGATCGGAAAGTTGTCGCTCTTGATGCATTTGAGCTTGAGCCAACTCTCCTTCCGGCCGGAGCGGTAACGGGAATCTGCACGCTTCGACACGATCCCCTCCAGGCCCATTTCGCAGGCGTGCTCGAACACTGTCGGGCCGTCGCCCTCATAATGATCGACATAGACCAGCGCCGGCGGCGCGCCCTCCAAGAGACGTTGCAAGGCGCGCTTGCGCTCCAGCAGCGGAGCGTCCCGCAGATTCTTGCCGTTGAGGTGAAGCAGATCGAAAGCGTGGAAGATCAGCTTCGTTGACTCAGCTTTTCCAAGCTCGCGGCGTAGTGCCTGAAAGTCAGGAAGCCCGGTAGCGCCTAACACAGTCGCCTCGCCATCGATGATTGCGCGCTTTGCTTTCAGCTCAGCCGCAGCGCGGACGATCGGGCCGTATCGGTCGGTCCAGTCGAAGCCCCTTCGGGTGAAGGCCTGCGCCTTGCCCGGCTGGATGATCAGCTGGGTCCGATAGCCATCGTATTTGATTTCGTGAATCCATCCATCGCCCTTGGGCGGCTTCTCGACCAGCGTGGGCATTTGGAATTCAATGAAAGAAAGCCGGCCAACGCCAGGCTCGGTAAGCATGCACCCGCACTCCAGACGCTTCGATTTGAATCAATATCTCCGTTTCGAATCGGTTCCGAAACAAAGTGAGGTCCGGCAGTGCTGGCATTCTCCCGTGTGAACAGAACTTGATTTACCGGATGGCCGACAGACCATTGCCTACGGGAGAGGACTGGCAATGGTCTGTTGGATCAGACCGACTTCCAGATCTAGTGTCCTGCTATACCTTTCGGCACCGCGGGCTGTGATCCCAGTCGCTTAGGTCACTCGATGACTTTGATGATCTTGCGTGTGCCTGAATCAACGACAACGGTCCGGTTGTCGACCATCACGTAACTATATTTGGTGTCGGGAACTTCATGAAGCTCGACCGTCTCGGGCAGCGTTGAGCCGATATTGAGCTCCATCCCAGGGACCTTCACCGATGCGAGCGGCTGCTTCTTCACATATTCCCGGATGACGGTCTCCTGTTCAGGCTCGATGACTACGTCCTGAGCGGCAGCAGCGCCGATACCTGCCAGCAGCAGAAAACCCGCGGCTGCAGTGGAAAGTCGCATTTTCATAGTTGCCTCCTATGTGAGTCCTGTCGCGCCGAACAGCATCGTCTTCGCGCGATACTCATCGAACCCGCGGCAGCTGCAAAAGTTCCTTTGGCTGGGAGCTTCGGGCTGATCTCAGACAGGACCCAAGTCTCACCTGTTCGCGCAACAGACTGGACATCGCACCATCCGGAACCGCGGCTGCCCGTAGTCGTTGCTCACTGTGAGTTCACGGGAGGAGCCCATGGAAAATAGCGTCCATCAAGCCCGCTGGTTACTCGCTCCGGTCTTCGCCGTCTCCATCGCGTTCCTGGCAATTGGAATGGTCGTTAGCTAGAGAATGCGCAGCAAGAGACCACCGCCATTCCTCGATTTGCGGGTGGTCCGCAATCCCGGCTGACCAAGTCCGCCCGGGTGAGGCCTGTCAGCGGTTCCAAGACATCAGATCTTCAGCAACCCCGTCGAATTTCTTGAGGCCTTCGCTTGGGGGCTTCTGCTTATGAAGTCCCTGTTCTGTTGCGGCCGCCTTGAAGGCGGCGAACGCAGCTTGGTGACTGCAATGCCCGGCCAGGCATTCCTCGATCATTCGGACTGCTTCAAGCCGGGACGGCTTGTCCATGAATGGCCATGGTTGCTGAAGCGCTTTCGCAGCGTCGGCTATCGACGCGACCACCATCGGCCTGTGATTCAGGTAGATTGTAATCGGGACAAATGCCGTCACTTTCGTCGCTCCCCAGGAGTGAAGGCGGTTAAACGCGAAGACGTGGCGGTGGTTGCATCATTGTGAATTCAGGGCGCCGCTGCCCGACGCGAACGGCCATGCAGGCCTTAACCGCCGCCAAGATCCAAGGACGTCGATGCGGTCGAGCCCGCGAGGCGCCGTTTCGTGGCAGCATGCCCACGTTGCGATAATTGCATGCGTGTAACGCGGCCGACCGTGGAGGGATGGACGTCGAACAGGCGGGTCGGCCTCGGACGCGCTCGCTGGCATTGGTCACTCTTGGCCATTTGACTTCGTATTGCGCTCAGCTGAGTTCTTGGGCGAGTCCGATGAGGAGCCCTTCAGGCCCACGGATGTAGCAGAGCCGATACGCGTCTTTATACTGGACTACTTCGCCTTCGAGCTGCGCGCCGCGCGTGCGGAGCCTTTCAAGCGTCTCGTCGATGTCGTCCACGGCGAACATGACACGGAGGTAGCCTAGGGCGTTGACCGGGGCGTTCCGGTGATCTGCGACGGTGCGCATCATGGCAATCTCGATACGCTGATTGCCCAGTCCAGTGACACGTCCGGCCCATTCTCCTTCGAGCCCGCCCTTCGAGCTCGAGGCCGAGTTCGCGAAAAAAATCGATCGTCCCTCCGAGGTCTTCGACGATCCTACGTTGTCCATTCGCTTGAGCGCCATGTTTCGAATCTCCAGGGTGTCGTTCCAATCTACAAGGTGTCGCCCAGTCTAACAGCGGACGCTTGAGGTGCCCCCAACACCGATAGATGATGACATGTGGACGTGCGGTCGTGCCCACATGTCTACAATTCTGCGGCCCCAAGGGCATCACGAAACGGATGTGGTGAGAGCGCCACATGCAGCAACCGAACCCGCCGCACGTCGTGCCGATGCGGAGGCGCGCATGAGCGCGGCCCTACTGATGCCGCGCGAGCCGGTCCATGCGTGCGTTTGCTTCGGCCAAACTAGCCAGCGCTTGCTCGACTTTTTGAGCCGAGGCGTCAGTGCGCTTGATGTGCCGGATCATTTGCTGCCTCAACCGCGCGAGCCTTTCCGCGCGATATACATCGCCGTATCTCGCAGTTTCAAGGTGGAGGGTCGCGAGCCTCATGGGCGACGATTCCGATTATCTAGCAGTAGGAATTCGCGAATCCGCCTTTCGTTCCGATGTCCGACCTTGCCCTCGCAAAAGCTGGCCGGACGGCCGCGACGAATGAGCCGCATCCCTGCCAAAAGAGAGATCGTCCGCTGATGCTGCTCGGTCGACCGCGAGTCCAACCAGACGGTAGCGGAAGTGATTGCGGATGTGGCCGTTGAAGAAGCGGCCCTTGGCGAAGGCGGCTTGGAACTCGGCGAAGGTCTCCGGCGGCACGTCGTCAAACTGGTAGCATTTACCGCTGGCCACGAACCACACCGAGAGGACTTTGCGCTCCGGATTCCGTTTTGTGTATCGAGGTCGACGGCATGACGTGACTACTCCAATCCGAGTCCATCTGAAGTTGCCCGCGCCCCACGGAGGGGAAGGACGCGGGCTGATCGGGAGGGGACACCGGTCTCGCAGCACAGAAGATGCTGCAGGAGGTGAACGTCCTGTCTATGCCGGTGTTCCATAGGAAACAAAAAAACCCGCCGCACAGGAGAGCGACGGGGCGATCAAGCGGTCACCGAGCGCGGGTGGGTCGGGATTTGCCCGGTTCGCGGATCGTGCAAAAATCCTAGGCGGCCGGCTGCGTCGCGTCTACCAACCGGCGGTTGGCCCGGTTGCTTGTATGACAGACACGCGCTTATGATGGCTGCTTGAAGCGCCGATTGGGCCTTTGCAGCGGCTCGTTGTGCGGGAGGGAGGCTATGGCCCAGCAGGAGCAGTGGCAGCTGCAAGGCAGCGCCGCGGAACTCTACCAGCGCTACCTGGTCCCGGCAATCACAGCCCTGTGGGCTGCCGACCTGGTGGATCGTGCTGCGCCTCAATCTGGTGAGCGGGTTCTGGACGTAGCTTGCGGCACCGGCGTGGTGGCACGCTTGGCGGCCGAGCGTATGGGAAGTGGGCAGGTCGTCGGCCTCGACATCAACACGGGCATGCTTGCCGTTGCTCGATCCCTCCCGGCAGGCGCTGGACCGCGTATCGACTGGCACGAGGGAAGCGCGCTCGAAATGCCGTTCCCTGACGCCACCTTCGATCTGGTTCTTTGCCAGCTCGGACTGCAGTTTTTCCCGGACCGGTCGAGTGCGCTGCGTGAGATGTTCCGGGTGCTGGTGCCTGACGGCCGACTGGCCTTAGCGTTTTCAGCGCTATTGAGCGCACTCCTGCGGCAAAGGCGCTGGTGGACGCCTTGGATCGACACCTCGGTCCAGGCGCTTCGGCAACGAAACGGTCCGAGCATTCACTCGCCGATGCGGACGAGCTTTACCGATTGGTGGCCGGGGCGGGATTTCGTCAGGTGACCATCCACACGACGACTCAGAACATCCGATTCCCCTCGTCAAAGGAATATGTGCGACTACAGCTGGCAGCGACTCCGCAGGCAGGGCTGGTCAGCGGAATGGATGCCGGACACCGCGACGCAGTCATCGCAGCGATTATGGGTGATGTAAGTTGTTCGCTGGCAATCTATTCAACTGGAGGGGAGCTGATGTTCCCCCAAGAGGCTCACGTCGTGCTCGCACGCAAATAGCGCAGCTCACTCTGCGGCATCCGGTGTTCAACAGCGTCCACGCAAAGTGAGCTAATGAGGAGGAGCGTAGCAAACCCTCCTCCTTGACAGCAACCTCGAAGGCCTTCCTTACGTCGTCGGCTGTGCCCTCGCCCTCATGGACGGCCATGCAGGCCTTAACTGCCTTTTTCCACTTAGGTCCCCGCTTGGTCCACTTCATGAATTCCGCAGCGGCACCCTAGACGTTATTGCAGCCGTATGTCAGCCCAAGTCGGTCGGTCTCGATGTTGACCGGAGGGTGAAACCAATGGATGGCCATGATACCTCCTACTCAGGCGAGAGATACATCTCCGCCTCTTTAGCGGCAGCCACGAAAGCCTTTCGGATCACGTGAGGGTCAATCGGATCGCCCTCCAGTGCTGACAGGCAGAGGGTCCACGCCTTGTGCCAGTGAGGTCCTCTCCGGGTCCACGTCTTGAGCTGCTCAAGGGCTGCCCTCGCATTGTTGCAACCATGCCTGGCACCGTCCGTTTCAGTCTTCACGAACACCGGAGGGACGAACCAAAGGGTTGCCATGATACCTCCTACTCAGGCGAGAGATATACGCTCGCCTCCTTGGCCGCCGCCTCAAAGGCTTCACGGACCTCTTGGGGGGACACTCTGCCCTCGAACGCGTCAACGCATGATTGGACCGCTTTCGTCCACCTCGGCCCCTTTGTGTCCCACGCCATGAGTTCCTCGGCGGCTCCCTCGACGTGGCTGACCCCATGGCGAATGCCCGGACGGTTCGCTTTCACGTAGACAGGGGGAGAGAACCAGAGAAGACCCATTAGGGGTAAATTAGGGGATGCTCACGTGTTTGGTAGAGGCGGGGTCACAGCGGCGGCTCGATCGAGTTCTCTGACCGGCTCTCATTTCCGGTCATGCCAGTCGCTTGCCGCCCCAGCGCTCTTTCGAAGCCGACAGAAGTTCTTCCTCGTCCACCACTCCGGCCATGCAATTGGAAAAAATTCGGGACGCGAGCGTTCCGCGTTGTTGTTCCGATTGACCGTCATAACGATTGAACGCGGCCAAGCAGCGCCAGCTCGGACCGCTCGGTTACCTTCCCGAAATGCCATTCAACAAAGTCTTTGAAATCGTTCTCGCCAAGTTGCAGTTGAGGAGATCCGATATTTACGTGACGCGGGCTTTTCATTTGTTGCCGGCGAGCCGCTCGAGCAACATCCTAGCATCAGACGTGGATGTCGGCTTCGATGCAGTGACGAAACATGAACTGGCCGGCCGGAGAGTGATTGCGCCCGGCGGAGCTGCCGCAAACGCATGCCGGAGGCATTGGCCTCAAGCCACTTGTATCTTGTCATCCAACCGCCCCGGGGCAGGACATATGAAGACAAAGCCGCCGAAATTTCGGCCGCCATCAAAAGGTTCTTGTAAGGGTGGCAGATGCTCATACCGCCTCGGTTTGCGTTCGCGCCGCTCAGCGTTCGATCTGATGCCTGGGTCATTTGATGAACGTCACAGTGTTACAAAAAGCTCGTAAGCTGTTGATTCCACTACAGCAACTCAGAGTTCAATCCTCTCTCGCAGCACCAGTTTCAAGGCTTTCTGGAAGGGCTTCTATGCCGCCCTGTGCGCAGCTGCGCGGGGCCAGCGTGCGGGGATGCGCGGGTGCGCCGGATCGACCGCCGCCACCTTGTCTCAGTTTGGAGTTCGGCCGCGGGTGGCGAAGGTTTTGCCAATCGCGTGTTTGCAGCCTATGCTTCGATATCGGCCGCCAGTGCTGCGGATGCAGCCGACAGTAAGAGGGTACGTGCTCTTGCCCGTCCGGGAGAGAGCCGTGTCGCTTCCTCGCAATCATCTGCTGAAAGCCCTCTCCGCAGAGGATTTCGCGCTGCTGCTGCCGTCGATGCATCATGTCCAACTGGACCTCAAAGCCCAGCTGGAGGTTCCGTATCAGCCGATTGAGCATGTGTATTTTCCAGAAGCGGGTATCGCTTCGGTGGTCGCCACCATGACTGGAGGGCGGCAGAGTGAAGTCGGGATCATTGGCTATGATGGCATGACAGGCGTTGCCGTCATTCTCGGCCAGGACAGCTCTCCCAATGAGACCTACATCCAGGTCGCAGGCAATGGGTGGTGCCTGCCGGTTGAGAATCTTCGGTCTGAGGTGGCAAAAAGCCAGTCGCTTGGCGCGTCGCTGCTTGCCTATGCCCACGCCTTCCTTGTCCAGTCGTCGCGGACGGCACTGGTCAATGGCCATTCCAAGATCGAGGAACGGCTGGCCCGCTGGTTGCTGATGGTCCACGACCGGACCGAGGGAAACAAAATCCAGCTGACGCATGAATTTCTGGCGACCATGCTCGGCTCTCGGCGCCCCGGCGTTACCACCGCCCTGCAAATGCTGGAATATCGGGGGCTGGTTCACGCCAAGCGCGGCGAGATCACGATCGTCGACCGTGCCGGAATGATAAAGCTCACACACGGTGCCTATGGCGACGAGGAGCATCGTCACTTCGGCTAATGCATGTCGCGCAAAAGCATGCCCCTCCGGGACTGAGGGCCTGACCCAAGGGCGTGCAGCGGTTTTCCGATTACCACATGCATGAAAACAACAACCTGACGCGCGTCGCATGGGGGCCGGTCAAACGCGACGCGCTCTGCCTGATTGTCCGAAATCAGACATAAGCTTGAAGGCCGCCGCATGTTAGACGAAAGTCGTAGTGTTGGCAGGGAGGAACTGTTGATGAGCCACACTTTTCACACAGTCACCGTTGAAGGCGCGGCGGAGGCCTATGTCCTTTCCAGAGGCAAGGCTCGGTATCTCTCGATCGCGCAGGCGATCCGCGCCATTCGAACACTCATGCCGGCTTGCAAGGCCACAAACCACGAGTTGGAGGAGATGCTGGCGGCAGCATGCGTGGTGCACGGTGTGCCCGTCGCTTTCGACGCCAAAACAGCTGATGGCCCAGAACCACGGCTCCATTCGTAGGCCGGAAATGTCCGCGCCGCTGCAGAAGCCAAATTCATTGGATGTTCGGCAGGCGATTGTCCGCTACCTGATCGATCATGTCGACAATCCGAGCGTCTCGATAGTCGAAGTGACCATCGCCGTAAAGAAGATGTTTCCACTTTGCGAACTCACGGATTGGCAAATTGGCGATCTCATTGCGCGAAGCGCCATCGACGCGGGATTTGCGATCGATTTCGATGCGGCCCCCTAGACGCCTCTGGGCAGCAGCATAGCGGCGCCTCGGTCTCACGGCGGAACCAGGCTGGTAGCGCACATCGTCCGCGACGATGGGGCCGCAGGTTCCCGAGCGGACTTGCGCGTCGCCGGCCTGCCGAGCGCAGCTTATGCTGGATCATCCTGAGCGGGAGCCTGCTATAATCCCGTATGGCCGCTCGCATAGTGGTTATCCTGGCGCTGCTTTCCGCCTTCGCCTACGGCTTCGCAAAACTCGTGGAACGTTATGGCGACGCCGGCGACAGGCCCTCTGCGTGTGAAGAATGGCCACAGTCAGATTGTCCAGTCCCAAACGCGCCGCCAAGAAGAAACCAGGCCTTGAGCGGGCGTTCCCGGGCGCCGCCAAACATCGGCGTCGATAGGCCGTGGCAGCCGGTTCGCGCACCGCCGGTGGAACAAGAATTGCTCCGCATCGTTGAGATGATTAGGCAACCCGCCGCGGCAGCAATCAAGCACCGCAGCTAAAGGTTGCTTGGAGGCTATTATGGGAAAGCAACTTACATTGGCTGCGGCAGGCATGCTTCTGCTCGTCGGTGTCAGCGCCGCTGCCGCTCAGGACGTCATTATTCAACCCGAGCATGACACCGTGATCCGCGAATACGTGAAAAAGAAACCGGTGGCATCACTCAGCCTTCCTGGCGTCGAACTCAACATCGGCACAGCTTTGCCCGAAACAGTCGAGCTTTACGAGGTGCCGGACGTTCAGTACCGCTACGTCGTAATCGAGGGCCGAACTGTCCTGGTCGATCCAGGTACCCGCAAGATTGTGAAGGTCTACGACTGACGTGACCCCTCGCGCTGAAGCCCGTCATGCCGAAAGGCGCGGCGGGCTGGCGCCTTCCCGATATCCCGATGGCAGAGATAGAAGGTGCAATATCGCGCTGGAACAGTCATGCAACGGGGTGGAATTGCGAAATGCGTAAAATCCCGACAGACACCGGCGAGCAAACTCCCGCGAACAGTTCCGAATATATTGGAAGATGCTGATTTTTATCGATGCTGGTGATTGCCGGCCCCCCTCACCACCTTGACCTCCACCGTCATGCCGAGAAAGCTCGACGCGCTGCCGCAGTAGCTTCCCGAAAGTGGGATGGCTTGCCCAGGATGCCTGGCCACAGCCACCCGGATCAGATCCCGGTTGCCGACAATGCCGTTGGTGGGATCGAACTCGACCCAACCCGCGCCAGGCAAATAGACCTGGCACCAGGCATGCGTCGACCCGCCGCCGACGACAGAACCGCTGTCGCGGTTCGGCACATAGACATATCCGGTCACAAAACGGGCGGCAAAACCGAGCGAACGAACCGCTTCCATCATGAACAGCGCAAAATCCCGGCATGTGCCTCGACGCAGGTGCAAGGTCATCAGAGGCGGTTGCGTCCCTGATTCAGTTCGACGCGAATAAACAAAGCTCTCGTGGATCGCGTAGCAAAGCGTCATCAGCAATTTGCCGGTCTCGGTGCGCCCTTTGGCGCTCACGAACTGTCGTGCCCATTTGCCGATCTCGTCGCCGTCATCGAGGTGATGGCGCTCGATGGTTTGGCTGAGGTCGGTTGCCTCGTCGGGATCATAGGAAAATGGATAGCTGAGTGCTGCGTCATCGATACGGAAATCAGGCGCATGCTGCGGCGTGTGATCGAGCCGGATGTCTGTCACGAAACGCAGTTCGTCGCCCGAGCCGTTGAAATCGATTACCGCAACGCAGTTTCCGAAAACGTCATGGATCCAGCCAATCTCTTTCGGCTCGGGGTCGACAAACAGGGCGTGATCCAGAAGTCGCTGATCGAAACTGTCGCGCGGCCTGAACATCAGCCGGTGCTCGCCGAACGTCACCGGCTGCGTATAGCGATAGACGGTCGTGTGCTTGACTGAAAAGATCGGCATTGGCTTGCGTCGACCACCTGCGATATCAGCGCCATCATATAATCTTTTTTGATGTGCAGCGGACAAAATGGGGCTGCCCCTCAAGACGGCCGTATCAGGCGGATTGATGAACAGATCGACACGGCTAGCGCCGAAGTGATCATCCATGCTGGCCCGCTGCTCTTGGTTCCGTTGGCAGAATGGCCGCGAAAAAAGCAGCGGACTTGCGCCGCAGGCCTTTTGCAATCTCTAATTGGTAGACTCTCTCAAGGCCGGGGAAGTTAATCCTTGCGCCGCGGAGGGGGCCAAGGCGAGGAACGTCGCAAACGGGAGGAAGCAATGAATGAGGACTACGAACTGGCCATAGACCACGACAAGCCTTACGAAATAACTGCTTTCGCTAAAAAGCACGGCCTTACGACAAGGGCTGCCGAACTGATCCTTTTCGCCTATAGCCCGTCCCGAGCGGCGTGCGATACTGCCGCAACGGCTTTCCTTACCGCCGTCGCCGTGCAAGCCAAGAGACAAGCGGCGCGCTAGCTCCGAAAACCGGGAGCGACGGCTGGCGCAGATCAACTCACCACCGTAGCATGCACCACATTTGCGAGCGTGAATTTGGATGATGTCGAGGCTGCGCCGATCGACGGCGCAGCCTGGATTTTGAAGACTCAGGTGAGGCTTCTGGACCAATCATCCACCTGGCGCTCTGCCTCTTCCTTGGCGATTCCATAGCGCTCCTGGATACGGCCTGCGAGTTGGTCACGATTGCCCTCGATGCGATCAAGGTCATCGTCGGTGAGGTCACCCCATTGCTCCTTGGCCCTACCCTTGAACTGCATCCATTTTCCGTTGATTTGATCCCAGTTCATGAATTCCTCCTTTGCTGCTCAAAGGGAAATGCAAACGGACACCACACGTTCCCGACGGCGGACCGCCAGGACGATTATTTATTGGGACGATTATTATTGGCGACGCAGCAAAAGCCGCCGGCCGAAGCCAGCGGGGCGAATTCGAGCAGACGATCCGCGTCTTGAAATCACACTCGAGGGGAAGCTTCCCCTGCCGATCAGGTGGCGCGCGCCAAGGCTATCGAGATGACGTTGTCCGTATCCGCGCCCGGTAGATCGAACAGCATCGGGAGTTGGCGGGTCATGGCCATTTCAACGATCAACTCTTCGATGGACGCTGTCGGCAAGTCGGTCTCGACACTATTCGAGATCATTGAGGCAAGCTTGTGGACTGGCACTGGTGCCGACTTCGCACGGTCGTCGAGCAACCTGCTGATTTCGATGACAACGTCTGCGTCAATGCTCTTTGGCAATTCCCGCATGGCTTTTTCCTCCCTGCCCATATTTTCTCCCCGCCCATATCATGCGCGCGCCAGAGGACTGAGTCTCGAAAAATCGACGTCTGGATTAAACCAAAGGCGTGCTTCGGTCTGATTGCTTTGGCGATGCGTCCGGGCTGCGGCGAAAAGGCGCTTTGGTGTCACATGCGGCAACGAAATCGTCCCTTTCGCGTTGGCCAATCATACATCGTCAGCAAACGCGACAAAGGAGAGTAAAACATGGCAGCCGACGCGGCGAAGCTCTATCCTCGCCACCGGGATCGGATTTCTGGCAGCGAGGATTATGTGGTAAGGCATTTTGCCCGGCAAAACGGCATCACCCCGGCGCAAGTCCATCAGTTGATCAGGAGATATGGAAGCGACCGCGCCAAGCTGGTGGCTGCGGCGAAGGAACTTCGCGCGTCGCTGCGACCGGCCAAAGCCATGCTCGCCTCAGGGCGCCGCGCCGGGCGTTTTAGCGCCGGCGTTGATGGAGGAAGTGGCTTGGGGAGGCAGTGAGCAACCGGCTGAAAATAATTCCAGACTTCGTTTTCAGACTTTTCGATCATGGCCGCCGTGGCCGGCTTCTGCTCGCGATTTGCTTGCTTCAAAGGTCGCCTCCAGATCGGATCGGCTGCCGTGTCGAACCGAATAAGCTCGTGTAAATTCGGCGCCCAACAGAAAGATCTCGGATGAATAAAAGACCCACAGCAGCACGACGAGCAGTGCGCCGGCTGCCCCGTATGACGATGCGAGGGCGCTGGTGCCGATATACCAGCCGATCAGCGACTTGCCGATCGTGAAGAGAAACGCCGTTGCTACGGAGCCGACGCCGACGTCGCGCCATTGCAGCGCGCGGTCGGGCAGGACCTTGTAGATTGCCGCAAACAACAGCGCGATAAGCGCAAACGAAACGATGCCGTTGATCGCGCTGAGGATGAGGGTGCCAAAGGGCAGATATGCGTTGATGATATTTGCAAGCGCCGATATCGCCGCGCTTACGACCAGGGACACCAGCAGCAGAAAGCCAAGCGCCGCGACCAGACCCAGGCTGGCAGCTCGTGCCCGCACGAGACGTGAAATCGATGTGCCGCCCGGTTGGACTTTCCAGATCTCGTTCAGGGCAACCTGCATTTCGCCGAACACGCCGGATGCGGTAACCAGCAGCGTGACGAGCCCCAAAATGCTCGCCAGAGTTCCCGCCTCCTTGTGTGCTGCGTTCTCGATAGTCGCTTGCAGGAGCTCGGCGCTCTGCGGACCCATCAGGCCCGCCATCTGGGCCGAAAGCGCCAGCTGTGCCGCATCGTTTCCGAAGGCCATGCCTGCGATGGCGACGACGATGAGCAGGATCGGCGGAAGCGAGGTCGTGGCATAGAACGCCATCGCCGCCCCGTGGCTCAAGGCATTGTCATTGATGAAGCCGACGATGCTCTCCCTAAGGAGTGTCCAGGCCTCTTTCGCCACATCCCACATGTTTGCCTCGCCTGCTTCTCAAGCAAATAGAGGCAGCACCGCGGCGGACCAGAGCGTGGCAGGTCGCAAACCTAGGAGATTGGCTGAAACACCCCTCCACTTCGTCATCCTGGGGCGGAGTAAGGAGCGAAGCGACGCGGCGCAGACCCTAGGATCCATGCCGTTACGCCAGCTGAAGAATGCAGCGGACCAGAACCGAACGCTACCACCCCGTTCTGCGAAAAAGCTCGAACCACTCTGGATTGGTCTTCTCGATCAGTTCGATCTTCCATTGGCGCGGCCAGCGCTTCAGCGACTTCTCGCGCTAAATGGCGTCACGGATATCGAAAGTTCTTCGTACCAAACCAGGCGCTGCACGCCGTAGCGGCTGGTAGAGCGCGAGCCCTGGCCGGATCTGTGCTCCGGCAAGCGGCGGCCGAGGTCGTTGGTGACGCCGATGTAGATCGTGCCGCGCTTCTGGCTCGCGGTCATGTAGGCATAGCCGGTCATGGGAGAAGGGTAGCTGGCGCCGTTGCGGATACAAGCGTAATTCTGGGCCGCTGCATTCTTCGGCCGATGTCACGGAATGGATCCTAGGTTCTGCGCCGCGTCGCTTCGCTCCTTGCTTCGCCCTAGGATGACGAAGGCGTGGCAGAGCAATCAGGTGACGGATCCTGGCTTGTTTGGCGCGACCTGTCCGGCGGCTCTTTTTGTGAGACCGTCCTGCGTCGGGAAGGCCGCGAATGCCGCGATGGCCAGATAGATCGGAATCCCCAATTCGAGGATTTCCTCGAAAACTGCCGAGGTATCGTTCCGGGCAAGATGGATGCCGAGAAATGTGAGATTTGACGGCGCCCCGTCGATGACCTTCGAAAGGACGGCGCAACCGATAGCGGCGGCAATGGCAACGGCAGTCGCCTCGCCGTGGCGAAGCCCTTGCACAAAGCTGCGGAGGCCGTCTTTGAGGAGAAAATAGAAGGCAATGGCGAGGGCGATAACGACCGTCGCGCCGATCAGCTTTTCCAACAGCGAAACGTCAGGCGAAATGTAGAGGGTGGTCTTGGTGATGTTGTGGGTGGTGAAATGCGCATGGAAGTCCAACTCGCGCAGGCACATCGCGATCGCTATGGCGACGAGATACCAGCGCTTGAGCAACTCCCGATAGGGGATTTCCCGCACAAGCGTCGCCACGACGATCAGGTAACCGGCGGCCGAGAAGACTTCGATGGGACCGCCCTCGCTGAGGTAGAACTTCCTGATATCTTCGGGAAGAAAGGCGAGCGGCAGGGCGATGAGAAAGACGAGCACCAGCAGCGCAAGGCCCATTTGAATGAAATAGTGGCCCTTGCCGTAACCGATCTTTCTTTCGTCCCATGCCATATGTGTCTCGCCCATCTGTCTTGTGCCAGTTCTCTGTTAATCGTGATTTCACTCAATTTGAAAGGCTGGACCGTTGTCAAGTTGCCGCTTCGTAATGCCCGGCCACCTGCCGGTGCCCTGACGGATAAGCGCGGCCAACCTGACGGGGCAAAGTGCGGCGTTGGCTGTACTGTCCAGACGTGTCTTTGCAGCCATCAGCGAGACGACCCATTCGCTCACGCCACTGACCAGCCGCCATCGACCAGTACATTCGCGCCAGTGATCATTGACGCGGCGGGCGAGGCCAGGAACACCACCGTGCCGGCGACATCGATCGGATCACCGATGCGGCCGAGCGGGATGTGCCCAAGCACATGTGCATGAAAGTCCGGATCGGCGAGCGAGGGCCGTGTTCCGTCGGTCCAGATGAAGGTCGGCGCGACGCTGTTGACGGTGATCTTGTGCTGCGCCCATTCGGCCGCGAGGCAGCGGGTGAGGTGGTTTATCGCCGCCTTGGTCATGCAGTAGATCGCTTCGCCCTTCAGCGTCACTGTGCCGGCCTGCGAACTGATGTTGATGATGCGTCCGGATTTCTGCTTGATCATCAGCCGTCCGACCGCCTGGGTGGTGAAGAACGTGCCCTTGAGGTTGACGTTCACGGTGAGGTCGAAATCCGCTTCGGTCACGTTCTCCGCGAGGTTTTCAGGCCCGAGCCCGACATTGTTGACCAGAACGTCTATGCGGCCGAAGGCGGCGTGGGCGTCGGCGACCGCTTTTCGCACCGTCGCCAGATCGGTGAGGTCCATCTGTACCGCCAGCGCGCGCCGGCCGATGCGCTCGATCTCGGCGGTGATATCCGCGCCGTCGGCAGCGCTGCGAACGCCAACGATCATGTCGGCGCCAGAGCCGGCGCAGGCGAGCGCGCAAGCGCGCCCGATGCCGCGCGAGGCGCCAGTGACCAGCGCCACCTTGTCAGCCAGATCGAATTTCGGCGTGAACTCGTTTGTCATCTCAACCTCCCTGAGAGCCCTGTCGGGGCGCCGCCCGACAGGGCGGTCTCCTCATCTCTGAACAGTAACTGGGAAGACTATCCGCTCGCGGCGCGAAAGCCAGCCGCAAGAAATTGACGACGGCGGCAGGTTTCGTTGGCAAAAGGCTGCCGTTCCCTGCTATTCCCCTTCAGATCAAAAGCAGTGGACTTGCGCATGACCAATGTCGCCTTGACCGGGCTTGCCCGCGATCTCGCCAAGCGTGCCGCGGAAGGCCGACCGGTGCGCATCGGCGTCATCGGCTCAGGCGAGATGGGCACCGACCTGGTGACGCAAGGCATGCTGATGCCGGGCATTTCGGTGTGCGCCGTCTCGACCCGCCGCCCGCACACGGCGCGTGATGCCATCCGCATCGCCTATGGCGATGAGGCGATGGCGCGCGAGGCCGATACGCCGTCGAAGCTCAGCGAGGCGATAGAGAGCGGAAAAATAGCCATCACCTCGAACGAGATGCTGGTCACCAATCCGCTGATCGAAATCGTCATCGACGCTACCGGCAAGCCCGGCGTCGCCGCCGATTTCGACCTGATGGCGATGCAGCACGGCAAGCATCTGGTGATGATGAATGTCGAGGCCGACGTAACCATCGGCTGTTATCTGAAGCAGCAGGCCGACCGCCTCGGCGTCGTCTATTCGGTCGGCGCCGGTGACGAGCCGTCGAGTTGCATGGAACTGATCGAGTTCGCCTCCGCGCTCGGCTACACCATCGTCTCAGCCGGCAAGGGCAAGAACAACCCGCTCAACCACGACGCCGTCCCTGACGACTATCGCGCGGAAGCGCTGCGCCGCAACATGAACCCGCGCATGCTGGTCGAGTTCGTCGATGGCTCGAAGACCATGGTCGAGATGTGCGCCATCGCCAACGCCACCGGGCTGGTGCCCGACATTGCCGGCATGCACGGTCCCAAGGCCGACCGCGATGAATTGGCCAAGGTGCTCATCCCGCGCGCCGACGGCGGCATCCTGTCGAGGAAGGGCGTCGTCGACTACACCATCGGCAAAGGCGTGGCGCCCGGCGTGTTCGTCATCGTCGAGGCCACGCATCCGCGCATCATCGAGCGCATGGACGATCTGCATATCGGCCATGGACCCTATTACAGCTTCTTCCGGCCCTATCATCTGACCTCGCTGGAAGTGCCGCTCACCGCCGCGCGCATCGTGCTCTATGGCAAGCCGGACATGGTGCCGCTGCCGAGGCCAGTTGCCGAGGTCTGCGCCGTGGCCAAGCGCGATCTGGCGGCGGGAGAGACATTCGACGCGATCGGCGAGACCTGCTACCGCTCCTGGACGATGACTGTCGAGGAGGCCCGCGCCAACCGCGCCGTGCCGGTCGGCCTGCTCGAAGGCGGCAAGGTGCTGAGGCCGGTCAGCAAGGGCGAGCTGCTGACATCAGCCAATGCCGCGCCCGACCCGACCACCAGGCTGTTCGCCTTGCGCCGGCTGCAGGACGAGATGCTGTACGGGGCGGGGTAGTGCGCAGAATTTTGAAGCCGGCAGGACAGAGGGGGGCGCCGTAGAGCGCTGTATCCCGCACCTTGGGTGCGACGTCGGACAAGCCACTACTTTCCCAGCTCGATCGACCGCAGCCGTGCCGCCTCCACCGCTTCGGTGAGCAGGTGGATCAGCCGGTCCTCGCCCATCAGCACGGCAAGTGCGGCGGCCGTGGTGCCGTTGGGGCTGGTCACCTGCTGGCGCAGCACGCCCGCATCTTCGCCGCTTTCGGCGGCGAGCGAGGCGGCGCCATAGACCGTCTGCACGGCCAGCAGCCTGGCGGTTTTGGCTGGCAATCCGGCCGTCTCGGCAGCCACCGCCAGTGCTTCGATGAAATGGAAGACATAGGCCGGGCCAGACCCTGACACCGCCGTCACCGCGTCCATCAGGCCTTCGTCCTCGATATCAGTCACTTCGCCGCTCGCCGAGAGCAGATCAGAAACGAAACGTTTCGTATCGATGGTCACCAGCCGGTTGGAAAACACCACCATCATGCCCTTGCCGATCGCCGCCGGCGTGTTGGGCATGCAGCGCACGATCGGCGCGCGATCGCCCAGAATGGACTCGAAAGTGGCGACCGGCGTTCCGGCGGCGATGCTGAGGAAGGTGGTGCGGCCATCGTTGAAGCGCTTGTAGGCGGCGGTCACCTCGCGGATCACTTGCGGCTTCACCGCAATGACGGCGAGGGCCGGCACCGCGTCTGCCGGAATGCCGCCGGCATCCGAGGCAGCACTGCAGCCCAGCGCTTCGGCGCGCTTGCGCAGATCGGCATTGGGCTCGACAACGAAAACCGCCGCCGGAGGGAGCTTGCCCGATTTCAGCCAGCCGGAAAGCATGGCGTAGCCCATATTGCCGCAGCCGGCGAGAACAAGCCTGATCGTCATGGAAAACCTCCGCAGAGCATTGGGCCCAAAAGTGGGTACCGGTTTTGGCAAAATCCGATGCTCAAACCAAAAGATGTTCTCCCATAGACCCTCGCGACTAGGCGGGGAAGCCCTGTTGGGACGGAGGATCAGGACGGACCACAAACCGCCATCGGCCGCAGCGACACTTGCCTCAGGCCGAACATGCCGAACACGAAGAGCAGCCAGACCGGGTCGGCGCGATGGAAGAAGAAGCTTTCGAGGAAGGCGTTCAGCGCTGCGAACAGCACCACCATCATGAAGAAGTCGCCGAGATAGATGTTCTCCTTGCGCAAGGGAATGCGCATGTAATCGCGCAGCGGCGCGACTAGGAACGTGTAGACCGCCACGCACAGCGCCGGGATGCCCATCAGCACCGCGATGTCGAGATAGCCGTTATGGCCGTGCACGATGGTTCTGATGTCCCAGGCGCGGTCGAAAGGCTGGTCCTGGTTCAACAGCAGCGGCGTGCCCCAGAAGCTCTCGAAGCCATAGCCGGTCCACGGCCGCTTCGCCAGCATCTCGCCGGCGAACTCCCAAAGAGTCGTGCGCCCGGTGTAGGTCAGGTCGGGGAAATAGAGTGCCGCCAGATGCTTCACCGGCGGCAGGAAGACGATGCCCAGCGTGCCGATCGCTGCGGCGATGATGGCCAGCGCGAACAGGATCGGCGTGCCAAGCCGCATGCCGATCAGGCTCGGCAGCACGACGATCAGGATCGAAAACGGCACCAGTCCGGCCGTAGTCTTGGAACCGGTGTGCAGCATGAAGATCATCGCTGCGCAAAAGATCGATGCGCCCCAGAGCCGCTGTCCGCGCCGGTAGAGGTACAGCCCGGCGAAGCTGAAGCAGGCCATGACGGGCCCGGCGATGTTCTTGTGGGTGAACACGCCGCGCCACAGGCCGGCATGTTCCGGCTCCAGCGAAGCGGCAGTGTGCAGCGCCTCGTTTGGAAAGACGATGAGCCCGACATAGGACAGGCCCATTACGACGACGATGGTGAAGATGATGACTTTCGAGAAAGCTTCGGCGTCGCGCGGCAGCGCCAGGATCGTCACCATCGTCAAAATGCCGATCAGCGTGAAGAAGGCGGCGCGCATGGCAGACGGCGGATCGGTTGCCATCACCACCGAAAGCATCAGCAAAGCCAGCATCAGCAGCCAGGACGGGCTGAGCAGCGAGCGCACCACGCGCGGGTCGGCAAAAGCCATGAGCGAGAAGACCGAGATCGCGCCAAGCGAGCCGAAGCCGAGCTGGTTGACGATGTCGCCGCCATCGCCGGTCGTTGCGGCGCCGGCCGGCTGGAACGGACGGAACGACACCAGGATGACGGTGAACAGCAGCGCGGCGACCGCGGTCGCGACACCGTCGCGTGTGAAGACCGCGCAGAGCGGCGCGCGTTCAGTTCTTCTCAGGCTGCCGGTATTGCTCATTGGCATATCCGAATTCGGCAAGCACGCGGCCGACAGCGACATGGATTGGGTATAAGGCCGTCGCCATCGACCCCGTCCGCGCCAGCCTGGCCGCGCCGCGAAACGGCGAGACGGCAAGCAGCGCCAGGCTCTTCAAGAAAACCCTGGTGCCGGCGAACGGCGTGCCGGCCCGCTTCTTCTTCTCGACCAGTGTCGAGATGACGCCGTTGCGCAGGCTGCGGGCACGGATCCAGTCGGCCTCGATGCGCCGGGCCGGAACTGTTTCATGCACTTGCGCCTCGGCGCACCAGCCAAGCACAAAACCTGTTTGTGCCGCCCGGCTCAGGAAATCGGAATCGCCGCCGCCCATGAAGTTGAATTTCAAGTCGAGGAAGGGCGGCCCCATGGCGGTGAGCACGTTGCGGCCGACCAGCAAATTGCCGGAGGAATACAGCGCGGGTACCCGCCCGGTCTGCCGATAAGATGGCGCAAAGACCGGGTGCTCGGCCCAACTGGCATGGGCCGCGTCGGCAAACACAGGCATTTGCGGGCCACCGACAATGTCGGCACCGATCGTCTCGGCCGCCTGGCACATGCGCTCGAGCCACTGCGGATCGGCGATCTCGTCGTCGTCGATGACCAGCAGGTGGCTGAAGTCAGGAAAGTGCAGGATAGCCGTCTGCCAGCCGGCATTGTAGGCGCTGCAATTGCCGCGCTCATGCGCGA
Organism: Mesorhizobium sp. WSM4819; assembly: GCF_055811215.1. Classification (NCBI taxonomy): domain Bacteria; kingdom Pseudomonadati; phylum Pseudomonadota; class Alphaproteobacteria; order Hyphomicrobiales; family Phyllobacteriaceae; genus Mesorhizobium; species Mesorhizobium sp. WSM4819. The sequence goes on along the minus strand of NZ_JBVVQO010000032.1, from coordinate 41,638 downwards.
CGATCACCATGCCCGGAATGTCGCCGCCCTCGAACAGCGGCAGCGCCGCCTTGGCGCCGGCGCGCGCCTCGGCTTCGTTCTCGATGACGATGATTGCGAAACGTCTGCCGGTTTCCTGGGCCTTGAGCGATGCCAGCGTCGCCAGCAGTTGCTCGGGCCGTTTGAAGGTCGGCAGCGTAACGACCGCCTCGACGGCAGCGGCGACAAGTCCCGGCGACCGCCCTGCGATCGATACCGAACCGTCCAATGGCAAAGGGATCATCCGTGTCCAGCCCGGGATTGGTGAGTTTGGCTCTCGATAGCATCCGTGATGATAACGTTTCGTTTATCACCTTCGTGGACAAGCCCGCAAATCGGCAACGCCGGGCCACCAAATATCTTCACTTAATCAAGGCTTCACCGCGCTTTGTTAGCTGTATCCGCTTAGGAAAGGTGAGATGCATCTGCTGTTCGCCACATCGATCGTGCCCGACGGGGCTCTTGCCTCGGGCTACGAGATCGCCAATGCCGCGATCATCGCCGCGTTGCGGCGCGCCGGCGCGCGGGTCACGGTGATCGGCTTCACCTGGCCGGGCAAGCCTGCGAGCGATCCGCAGAACACCATCGTGCTCGGCGCCGTCGATGTGCGCACCGAAACCGCCTCATCGCTGCAAAAGCTCGCCTGGGTTGCAAGGGCGATGCTCTCCGGCCTCACTTTCGCGTCGGTCAAGCTGCGCGTGGTCAACGACAGCGAGGTCCGCGCCGCCGTCGAACGCGCCGGCCCTTTCGACGGCTACGTCTTGAATTCCGTGCAGTTCGCCGGCGCCTTCGAAAGGCTTTTCGGCGACCGGCCGTCGATCTTCGTCGCCCACAATGTCGAGCATCGTTCGGCGCGTGAGAACGCCGCTGCCGCCGGCGGCCTTTTCCAGCGCCTGCTGTTTCGCCGTGAGGCAAGGCTGCTCAAGACTGTGGAAGAACGGCTCTGCCGTCGGGCACGCTTCGTCTTCACGCTGGCCGAGGAAGATCGCTCAGCGCTCGGCGTCGCCTCCGACGGCCGCTCGGCGGTGCTGCCGCTGGTGACTTGCGCCGAGCCGCCGGTGCAAAAAACCCCGCGCCGCATCGACTGCGACGCGGCGCTGATCGGCACCTGGACCTGGCAGCCGAACCGCATCGGTCTCGACTGGTTCCTGGAAAAGGTGGTGCCGCATCTCAGGCCCGATTTCCGGGTCAGGATTGCCGGCGGCATGCCGTCGGGCCTCGCGTCCGCGCATCCCGGCGTCGAATTCGTCGGCCGCGTGCCGGACGCGCAGGCTTTCGTGCGCAGCGCCGCCGTCATCCCGCTGATCAGCACCTCCGGCAGCGGCGTGCAGCTCAAGACCATCGAAACCTTCGAGCTTGGGCTGCCTTCCGTCGCCACCAGCCATTCGCTGCGCGGCATCGACCATCGCCCGGTCAATTGCGTGGTGACCGATGATCCCGTCGCCTTCGCCGGCGCCCTTGAAGCAGCAGTGGCCGATGTCGGGGACGTCGACGGCAGCGCTTTCCACCGCCGGCAGCTGAAGGCGCTCGATGCCGCAATCAGGCTCGGCCTGGAAAAGCTCGAGCCTGTCGGCCAGGAGATGTTTGCATGAATGTGCACAACGCCCGCGCCGTTTTCGGGGCCGACAGCTTGAAATCGATCCTGGGCATCTCGGTCCTTGCCATCCGCTGGGACGATGCGGTCGCGCACCTGACCCGGTTGATTGCAGAGCGGCGCTTCACCAAGGTCACCTTTCTCAACGCTCACAACGCCAATGTCGCCTATACGGACCCGGTCGTTGCCGAGGCGCTCGACGATTTTCTCATCCTGCCGGACGGTGTCGGCGTCGATCTGGCGGCGAAACTGCTTTACGGAGCATCGTTTCCGGACAATCTCAACGGCACAGATTTCATCCCTGCCTTCCTGCAGGCGTCCGCCAGGCCGCTGACCGTGGGGCTGCTCGGCGCGACCCGGGTCAACGCCGAGGCGGCGTCGGAGAAGCTGGCAGCGCTCGCGTTGCAGCACCGGTTCGTGGTCATCCATGACGGTTATTTCTCTCCCGCCGAGGAGCCGGCAATCGTCGATCGCATCGCCAGATTGCGGCCGGACGTGCTGCTTGTCGCCATGGGCGTGCCACGCCAGGAATTATGGATCGCGCGCCACATCGACGCGCGCCACTGCACGCTGCCGATCGCCGTCGGCGCGCTGCTCGATTTCCTGAGCGGCACGGTGCCGCGGGCGCCGCTGTGGATGCGTCGGCTCAGGCTCGAATGGCTGTTTCGGTTGTGGATCGAACCGGGCCGTCTCTGGCGCCGCTATGTGGTCGGCAATCCCCTGTTCCTGTGGCGCGTCATCGGCCAGAAATTCTTGCGCAGGCCCGCTGCTGGCAAAACTCGCCCCAAATCAGGCCGCCGGGCAGGCCCCGGAGCAGATCATTGAACAACCGGTTCGTGCCGAGCCCTGATCCCGAGGCTGATTTCCTTCCCCGGGCGCCGACGGCGGCGGTCGTGACGGCAAGCTATGCGCCGGATTTGGAGCGCTGCCGCCTGCTGTGCGACACAATCGACCGCTACGTTTCCGGCGTGGCGCACCACTATATTCTTGTCGAGCATCGTGACGTGGCGCTGTTTCGTCAGTTGGAGAACAATCGCCGCACCATCGTCGACGAGCGGGACCTGTTGCCACGCTGGCTGCATGCCTTCGACGATCCGCTCAGCCTGTTCCGCAGGCGCATCTGGCTCAGCCTGAAGACCAAGCCGCTGCGCGGCTGGCATGTGCAGCAGCTTCGCCGCATCGCGATATCAGCCCATGCCGGCGAAGACGTGCTGGTCTTCTGCGATTCCGACGTGGCGTTCCTAAAACCTTTCGACTGCAGCGCATTCTGGCGCGATGGCAAGGTGCGGCTGTTCCGCCGCGACGGCGTGCTGTCTGGTGACGGTCATGAGGAGCATCGCATCTGGTCGCGCAATGCCGGTTCGGCGCTTGCCATCGAGCCATCGGAGGTTTCGACCCACGACTACATTTCGACGCTGATTGCCTGGCGCCGCCAAACCGTGACGGCGCTGTGTGCGCGGATCGAGACGATCCATGGCCGCAACTGGGTCGAAATCGTCGGTGCGGCGCGCAAATTCTCCGAATGCATGATCTACGGCCGCTATGTCGACGACGTGCTCGCCGGCGCCGGCCATTTCCATGGCTCGGAGGAGTTCTGCCGCGTCCACTGGACGGGCGAGGCGCTGTCGGATGACGAGTTCCGCCGTTTCGTCGCCGCCATGGCGCCGCAACAGGTGGCCATCGGCATGCAGTCGTTCATCGGCACCGACGTCGGCCGCATCCGCCGTCTGATCGGGCTCGATTAGTGCTGGGGTAAAAGCGCGATTACCTCGACCCGCTTCTGCATGACAATGCCGGGACCGAACCCCAAAGTATTTAAGCATCACGGCTGCTCATAGCTCTTCGAGAACCTTGACCGAGACTAGCAATTGCCGCCGCTCTTACACATTCGCTTAAAGTCCAGAGTCTACGCTGATCGTTCCATTCCTTGTGTTTCATTGTCAGGGCGATCGGGCGTGAAAGACTTACGGGCGATTTCGGGACAGGCGGCCAAGGCTTTGGATTCTGCGCTCATGACTCCTCACAGTAGAGGACTAAGCTCAAAGCCCGTTTGATCTGAGTATTGCCGGGGGGACGCGCTGCGCGGGTCCTGCAGAGAGGAAGGCCGAGATGCCCAACGCGAATGCGGTTCCAAAAACCGCAATGCAAAGATTTCTCGACGCAGTCGAAAGAGTGGGGAACATGGTTCCTCATCCGGTCGTCATTTTCCTGATCCTGATTGCAATCGTCATCGTCTTGTCGGCGCTCCTGAGCGCCTTTGGCGCCGCGGTGACGTTCGAACGCATCAATGCGGACACGCATGAGATTGAAACGGCGACCACCGAGATCCGTAGCCTGCTGAGCATTGAAGGCATTCGCTTTCTGTATGCCTCGCTCATTCCCAACTTCATGAGCTTCACTGCGGTCGGGCTGATGATCGCAGCAATGGTCGGCGCCGGCGTGGCGGAGGAATCCGGCCTGGTCACCGCGCTGATCCGAAAGCTCGTAGTCGTGTCACCGGCCTGGGCCCTGACCTATATCCTCGCCTTCGTCGGCATCATCGCCAGCGTTGCCGCCGACGCGGGTTATCTGGTCCTGATTCCGCTGGCCGGTATCGCTTATCTCGCAGTCGGGCGTCACCCGCTTGCCGGTCTCGCCCTGGGTTTCGCCGCTGTGGCAGGTGCCTTTACAGTCAATATGCTCATCAAGCCGCTTGATGCAGTGCTGGTCGAATTCACGAACGATGCGGCGCATCTCGTCGACCCCAACAGATCGATCGGCTTGGCATCGAATGTCTGGTTCTCCATAGCATCCGTGCTGTTTCTGACAGTGATCATCGCGTTCATCTCCGACCGCATGATCGAACCGCGGCTCGGGGTTTACAAGCCCGAGAAGTCCGGGGATGGAACGGTTCCCGATCAGAGTGCTGGACTGTCCGAAAGAGAATCCCGCGGATTGCGCTATGCCTTATACGGGCTGATCGGCCTGATCCTCGTCTTTTGTTTCCTGACACTGCCGTCTTGGGCGCCGCTGCGAAACCCCGAAACCGGCGAACTGATCGGCAACTCGCCCTTCATGAACGGCCTGATCGCGCTGATCATGCTGATCTTCCTGGTGACCGGCTGGTCGTACGGCATCGGAGCCGGCACGCTGCGCACCCTCACCGAGGTCATCGGCGCGATTGAAAAGTCGATCAAGAACCTGGGCGGGACGATCTTTCTGTTCTTCGTGCTCAGCCAGTTCGTCGCTTACTTTACCTACACCAACATCGGAACGGTTATGGCGCTGAGCCTGTCGGGTGCGCTGCAAGCTGCAAACATAGGCGCATTGCCCCTTCTGCTCGGCTTCATCCTCGTGGTCGCGATCATCGATCTGCTGTTGACTGGAGCAATCGCGAAATGGGCGATCTTCGCTCCGGTCTTCGTACCTTTGCTGATGAAACTGGGCGTCGAGCCGGAAGCTGTTTTGGCGGCTTATCGTGTCGGTGACTCACCGATGAACGCGATTACCCCGCTCAATGCCTATTTTGCTCTCGTAGTTGGATTTGCCCAAAAATACGACAAATCCGCAGGCGTTGGCACGATCGTATCGCTGATGCTTCCCTACGTCCTGTGGATGTACGTCCTGTGGACGGCACTCTTCGCGGGCTGGCAGGCGTTTGGCCTCCCATGGGGCCTGTAATGGCTGATCCAGCACGATGCGAAACAGCACTCAAACCGTGGAGGAGGTAAGATGAGCGAAGTTCCGATTCCCCTCGATGTCGCTGCCGCCGAAGAGCACCTGATGCGGTTCCTTTCGATCGAAGGTGTGACCGGATACGAGGCCAATATCGCGGCGGCTGTCAGTGACGCACTGAAGGCCGTTGGCGTGTCAGCTTCGGCAATCCGCTTCGATGACGCCAATACCCGCATTGCGTTGCCAACCGAAACTGGCAATCTGATCGTAGATCTGCCTGGAACGCGCAGCGCACCAAGGCTGCTTTTCTCCACCCATCTTGACACAGTTCCGCTGTGCGCCGGGGCGAAGCCCCGAAGGGAAGGCGATCGCATCGTCTCCGACGGCACGACAGCTCTCGGAGGCGACGCTCGTACCGGTGTGGCGCTTCTGGTTGTGCTTGCCGAAACGCTCATCAGGCACAAGCTGCCGCGTCCGCCGATCACGCTGCTTTTCACGGTACGGGAAGAGAGCGGGCTTCACGGGGCGCGCGAGTTGAACCCCGCCGATCTCGGTGGCCCGGTCATGTGCATCAATGTCGATGGGCAACTCGCCTCTGATCTGATCATCGGCGCGGTCGGACAGGAAAACTGGGAAGTCGAGATCAAGGGCCGCGCGTCCCACGCTGGCGTGGCGCCCGAAAAGGGCATATCGGCGACGCTGGTAGGAGCGATCGCCTTGACTGAGGCGCGGCAGGCAGGCTGGTTCGGCAAGGTTGTGAAACCCGACGGCCGGGGAACCAGCAATGTCGGCATTTTCGGCGGGAGGGATGGAAAGCCCGCAGGCGATGCAACCAATGTCGTTACCGACTACGCATCCATCAAGGGAGAGGCTCGCAGCCCCGAGGCAGCTTTCGCAACGAAGATCGCCAAGGGTTACGCAGATGCCTTCGGCAAGGCGAAGGGGCAGGTCAGAGATCATGAGGGCCAGACGGCAGAAGTAACGTTCAGCCACCAGACCTCCTACCCTCCTTTCAAACTCGCAGAGGACAGCCCAGTCGTGACGCGGGCCACCAAGGCGTTGAAGATGCTGGGCATCGAGGCCCGCTGTCTCTTCTCCAATGGCGGGCTGGATGCAAATTGGCTCGACAAACATGGCATCCCTACCATCACCATCGGTGCGGGCCAGGCCGAGATCCATACCATCAAGGAATATGTGAACCTTGCCGAATACGAGAAGGGCTGCCGCCTGGGCGTACTTATGGCGACACTGGAAGAGTAGCAGTCATGCCGCGGGTCGGCCGTAGGGCCGGCGAGGAACCAAGCGATTGAGCCCCATAGCGTACACTGCCACCATCATCGCAGCCGTCGTCGTCCTGTTCGTCTGGAACCGGCTGCCAGTCGTCGTTGTCGCGATGGCGACGGCTACCGCGTTGTGGGCAACCGGCGTCCTGACGATTGATCAGGCGCTCGGCGGCTTCGGTGATCCCGCGGTGATCTTCATAGCCTCCCTCTTCATCGTCAGCGCCGGCCTCGACGTGACGGGCGTCACCGCATGGGCCGGGCAACTTCTGATCCGTGGCGCAGGCGAAGAGAGCCGCGCCCGCCTGCTGCTGCTGACGATGAGTATGGTCGCGCTCCTTACGGCGCTGATCAGTGTCAATGGCGCCGTGGCTGCACTCCTGCCAGTGGTGGTCGTCATCGCCGTCCGCCTGAAGCGAAATTCGGCCCAGCTGCTCCTGCCTCTCGTTTTTTCCGCGCATGCCGGCTCAAAGTTGGCTCTGACGGGATCGCCAGTGAACGTGTTGGTGTCGAACGCGGGCAGCGACGCCGGCGTGGGCAGCTTCGGTTTCTTCGAATTCGCGCTTGTAGGCTTGCCGCTGCTGGCAGGAACGATGGCCATCATCATAGTGTTCGGAAAACGGCTGTTGCCCGAACGCAACGGCGCGACCATGCCTGCCGACTTCAGCCGCCATGCGAAGACGCTCGTCGAGCAATACGGCCTTGCCAGCGGCGTGTACCAAATGCGCGTGCGCGCAAGTTCGCCGTTTATCGGCATGCCCGCGTCTGCGATCGAGTTGGGCACCTATCCCGACCTGCAAGTCGTCGCCGTTCAGGAGGGTGAAACGGCCAGCCCGCTTCGCAGACCTGTTATCGCCGAGGGGGATCACCTGCTGCTGCGGGGCGACGCCGAGTCGGCCGCTGCGTTCGCTGCCGACAAACACCTCGCATTTAGCGAGTCCGCGGCGCCAGGGCAGGGAGAGGAGACGCTGTTCAACCGCAGCTCGGGCCTCGCCGAGGTGGTTATCCCGCCACGCTCCGGCCTTATTGGCCAGAACGTTTTCCCGGGCATGGTCACCGAGAGCGGCGACCTGATCGTCCTTGCCGTGCAGCGCGCCGGCGCAGAGATGGTGGCCACCAACGCAACACGAGATGCAGGAGGTATCGTGTTGCAGGCCGGGGACACGATGCTCCTGCAGGGAACGTGGAAAGCTCTCGACCACCGCCTCAAGGATCCGGATGTCCTGGTCGTCAATTCGCCCGAACTGGTGCGTCGTCAGGCGGTGCCGATGGGGCCGGGTGCCCGCCAGGCCGTTGCCATTCTGATCGCGATGGTCGTGCTCCTCGCCACGGGCATCACCCCGCCAGCGGTAGCCGGCCTGCTCGCCGCCGGAGCGATCGTCCTGTCGGGGATCATGAGTGTCGAGCAGTCCTACCGAGCCATCGATTGGACGACCGTGATCCTGGTCGGCGCGATGATGCCGCTGTCCACCGCCATGGTCGAGACAGGCGCCGCGAAACTGATGGCAGAACATCTGGTGTCGCTGGTCGGCGACGCCGGTCCCATTGCCCTGCTCGCCGGCCTGTTCGTGCTGACTGCCATAATGGGGCAGCTCATCAGCAACACCGCGACAGCTCTCATCGTCATCCCGATCGGGGTCGCAGCCGCGCTAACCATGGGTATTTCGCCCCGTCCCGTTCTCATGAGCACCGCCGTGGCGGCGGCCGCAGCATTCCTGACGCCGATCGCAACCCCCACGAACCTGATGGTCATGGGCCCCGGCGGTTACGCTTTCGGTGACTACTGGAAGCTTGGTCTACCGCTGATGCTCTGGTTCTTTGTCGTGGCTGTGTTCATAGTGCCGATGATCTGGAGATTCTGAATTACCATGAATGCCCGCTGGGTTCCGGTACTGCTGGGCATCATCTGCGCAATTCTCCTGCTGGCCGCGCTCTATTTCGCCGACGCGATCATTGCGCCGGTCGCCTGCGCGCTCTTTATCATCGCGATCGTCTGGCGGTTCAGAAACGGCTGCAGGCACGCCTGCCGCAGCTTCTGGCGCTCGCCATTGTTGTAACGCTCGTCATGCTGGTCTTCATCGTGTTCGCGTCCGTCGTGGCCTGGGGTTTCGGTCGGATCGGCAGATCCGTCATCGCCGAGACGCCGCGGCTTCAAGCGCTCTACGAACAGGCGACAGCCTGGCTGGAGACGCACGGGATCGCCGTTGCCGGCCTATGGGCGGAGCATTTCAATGTGCGCTGGGCTGTGGCGGCGATGCAGGGCCTGTCAGCACGGCTGAACACGACGATCTCGTTCTGGATCGTGGTACTGATCTACGTGCTGCTCGGCCTGCTCGAGGTCGGCCCGCTGGCGCGTAAAATCCCCAGCATCTTCAGCGGCGAGGCTGCGCGCATCCTGATCGTCGGCGGCGAACGCACAGCCGCCAAGATGCGCCGGTACCTGGTGATCCGAACGATCATGAGCATTGCAACGGGTGGCATGATCTACGTGTTTACCCTGGCGCTTGGCCTGCAGCTTGCCACGGAGTGGGGCGTCATCGCCTTCACTTTGAATTTCATCCCCTTCGTCGGCCCGTTCGTCGCAACGCTGCTGCCGACCTTCTACGCGCTGGCCCAGTTCGAATCCCTGTATTCCGCACTTTTCGTCTTTGCCTGCCTCAATCTCATCCAGTTCGCGATCGGCAGTTATGTAGAGCCGCGTTTGGCCGGCAAGGCGTTGGCGCTGTCGCCCTTTCTCGTGCTGTTTTCTGTCTTCCTTTGGATGTTCCTCTGGGGCCTGTTCGGCGCCTTCATCGGGGTCCCGATAGCAATTGCAGTGCTGACCTTCTGCGCCCAGTCTCCGTCGGCCAGGTGGCTCGCCCAGTTGTTAGGCGCCCCTGACGATGAGGTGGGAAGCGCCCAAGGTAGATAGGGACAGTAAGAGCAGCCAGCCCCGGAAATTAACCTTTCACGCGGGCTCGGATTAGACCGTGAACAGTCATCAGAACGACGCCACCGAGCAGGCCCGATATGCCGACCCCGATCAGGACGGCAGGGGTAAGCCCGCCCAGCCCGCGCATGACGGAATCGGCGGCGTTTTCAGCGTGCCCAACCAAGTGGCCAATGCCGGGAATCTGCGCAGCTACGAAGGTCAACGCAAAACCTCCGGCCATGCCGGCCAGAACGGCTGCGATCTTGGTAAGTTCAACGCTGGGCCACCACCACCGCACAGCGAGTGCCCCCGCCGCGCCGCAGAGCATCTCGATGGCGATGGCTATGACAGTTTCGGTCGGGGACAACAGTCACTTTCTCCAGCACGAACGGGAGCGGCGATGCCGCCTACGCCGACGGCGCCGAACCGGCTTCTGCGGAATGGCGCTTGAGGGCGTCGCGCAGAACCTGCTCCTTGGTCTCGTCGAGCGAGGTCTTGAGGACGATTCCACCGAAGCCCTGGATCTGCTTCAGAACCTTGTCTTCGGTCATCTCCTGGATCAGCAGGAAGAGCGCGGCATTGCCTGGCACGATGCTTGCCGACAGATCTTTCATGAAGGCATCATTGATGCCGACATCGGTCAACGCGCCCCCAAGCGCACCCGAAGCCGTGCCAACCGCCACGCCTATAAGCGGATTGAGGAATAAAATCCCGATGAGCAATCCCCAGAAGCTGCCGGAAACGGCGCCGGTAGCCGTGGTGTTCATAAGCTGGTTCAGCTTGACCTTTCCCGCCTCGGTCTTGGTGGCGATGACAGCGTCGCCAAGCTTGATCACATATTCCTTCTGTAGACCGAGCAGGGTTTGGCGGACTTCTTCAGCCTTCGCCTCGGTGGGATAAACAATGACGATGAGGGTTGACATGGAGGCTCCTGTCGACGGCAGCCATTAGGGCTGCGTAGGGGGTGCCATATTTTAGGGCGTCCAGCACCTGAAGAAATCGGCATGGAGTCCTGCTTATGTGCCCCATGTCTCTTTTTCGCAGCGCCGGGGAATCGATTGACTGATGTCAAATCCGTTTCCAGTCTTGCCACAGCCTGAGGCAACTAACTTGGCCTCACGCTTCATCATGCCGGCGTCGCTGGCGAAATCGGGCGATAGGCCGAGGGAACAGGAGCGCTTTGGAGAATATCGTCCGATGTAGGACGAGAGGCACAGTTTTGGAATTCTGGGCCAATGGCAAGGCGGCCAGAAGGCGCTATCGTCAACAACGGAAGCGGAAGCATCCTAAGCTGTAGTCACGGTCCATCTGATGATCTCCGAGCGTTCCTTTCTCCATCAACGACCGCTCAAGCCGAAGCGACCTTGATACACACAACGGACTTGATCATGTCGGACCTATCCAAAAAAGGCCTCGACCGTCGCGATCTGATAATAGCATCCATCGCGACGGTTGGCGCGGCGGCCGCCCTCGCGGCCAACGCTGGCTCTGCAAATGCCCAGGACGTAGCGGCTCCCTCTGCCGACGCCGCATCCGGTGGGTCTCAGGGAACGGTCTATACCGGCGAAGTGATCCAGGGGAAAAAGGTCGTAAGTGCGCTCGACGTCAGCGACCTGGAAGCCGGGCAGAAGCACCTCTTGTACTTTCAGGGCGTGCAGATGCCCACCGGACAGTATTGGTATGTGTCCGTGGCGGTCGCCAAGGGGGCAAAGCCGGGCAAGCGCGTCGTTCTGACCAGCGGTGTGCACGGCGACGAGATGAGTTCCGTGCATACGGTCCTGACCGTGATGAACCAGCTCGATCCAGCGGAAATGTCGGGCACGGTGATGGCGGTCACGGACATCGCCCGCCCGGCTATGGAGGGCATGCAGCGCAGATGGCCCAATTCGGGCAGGGGCGCCGGCCTGATCGACATGAACCGGGAATGGCCCGGGAACGAGAACGGCTTCACCGCGCCCAGCCGGCACGCCGGGCTGCTGTTCAACCGGCTGCTGCGGCCGAACGCCGACGCGGCGATCGACTTCCATACCGGGACAAGCGGATTCGAAGTCACCGCATTCAATATTGCAAGCATGGATGTGCCCGAGATACGGTCGATGGTGGAACTGTACCCGGTCGGCCAGATCTTCGACAATCATACATATCCCGGTGTCCTGCATAACGCGTTTGTCGACGTGGGTATCCCGTCTTTTTGCCCGGAGGTCGGCGCTGCGCGCGTCCTCGATCTCGAGATGATCCCCCTGTTCGTGGAGGGCACGATGAATGTCCTCAAGCATCACGGCATCCTGGCCGGCCCAATGGGACGGACAGGCAAGGACGTGGGTGTTTTCTTAGGCAACAGCGCGGTTCCGGTCGTGGCAACCCAGGGCGGGTTTATCGAGCATCTGGTCAAGCTCAACGACAAGGTCGAAGCCGGACAAAAGGTGGCCATCCAGCGCAACAGCTTCGGCGAAGTGGTCGCGGAATATACAAGCAGCGTTAATGGAGAGATTGCGGGCCAGCGCAGCGAAGTACCGTCCGAGCCTGGCGACCCTTTGGCATTCATCCTTTTCAACAAGGCGGGGCCGGATGGCGGTGAAACTTACCCAGAGTGAGTACGCCACGACAGCGCCGAGAAAGGCGCCAGCTCCGCATCCGGCTCCTGCGAGGGCGCCCGCTCCTGCCCCCTGTTCGGTGGCGGCAAGGACGGCAACACGCAGACAGGAGGCAAGTTTTGTTTTCTACTCATCTCGGTCTTAGCTTCGATGGAGAGTGGTCATGAGCAAAGGGTCCTGAACTTTTGTCTGGTTGTCTCTAAATTATGAACCGGCACCGTCTTTGCCTTGACAAGGCAGCCGAGGACGAATTGTTATCGAAGGGCCCGTCGATACGGAGGAAGCCTTATGCGTCGTCTTTTGTTCGCTTGCTTTGGTGTTGCTCTCAGCTTCGCTGTCCCTGTAGCTTCGCCAACGCCCGCCCATGCAGTCACGATAAACATCAATATCGGCACCAGCCTCAATAATGGCCGTGCCATCACTTGTCGTGATGGCGAGCGAATCTTGCGCAATCGCGGCTTCAGAGACATTCGACGTGTCGATTGCCGCGGGCGGTTCTTCGTCTATCGCGCCAGGCGCAGCGCAAGCCGTTTCGAAATTGCAGTGAGCGCGAACAATGGCCGCGTCGTCGATCTGCGTCGCATTAGAAGATAATTGTTTGGGCTATCTTTCCAGGGTCTGGAGGCCGTTAGACTCAGCCCAAGGCCTCGATTGTTGCGCCGGCCTTACAAATTTGCTGTCCGCTAAACGCTGAGGATCAATGGGTTGCGCGCGATCCTGACCAAGCTCGCACATTCACTCCTCGCGACAGGGATACTGGTAGCGACCCTTGCGTTCGCGGCCTCTCTTACGCCCAGCCTTATACCACGATCCTATCTGGTCCAGGGTGTGCTTTCGGGACTTTCAGCTGCTCTCGGATACGGCATCGGCTTCGTCGCTTATTCGCTGTGGACCTATCTCGAATTGCCGCAGCTACGCGACCGAACCCTGAAGGCGACGAGAATTGCAGTCGCCGGCACGTGCGTTGTGATTGCCGCCGTGTTCCTTTGGAGAACTCTGGAATGGCAGAATTCGATCCGCGTTTTGATGGATCTCGCTCCGCTGGACACCGCGAGTCCGCTCAAAACAGGGATTGTCGCTGTCGTCGTATTTGCGACACTCATGTTGTTGGCGCACCTCTTCAGGCACACCTTCCTGGTGTTCTCCGGCTGGCTGGGACGCTTCGTCCCGAGGCGGGTCTCTCACCTTGTCGGCGGCCTGCTGGCGGTCGCGCTGTTCTGGTCGGTCGTCGAGGGACTGGTCTTCAGGCTGACGCTTCGGATCCTGGATTCTTCGTTCAAGCAGATGGATGCTCTCATCGAAGATGACCTCAGCAGGCCCGCGCAATCGATCAAGACCGGGAGCGCGGCTTCCTTGCTGTCATGGGAAGAACTCGGCAGGCAGGGCCGCAGGTTTGTCAGTTCCGGTCCAACGGCGGCAGAGATAGCAACTTTCTTCGGGGAAGGGGCTGTGGACCCTATTCGGGTGTATGTCGGAATGAGTTCGGCCGACACTGCCGATGAACGCGCGAAGCTGGCCTTGCAGGAATTGAAACGTACCGGCGCGTTCGAAAGGTCCATACTGATCATCATCGTGCCGACTGGTACCGGCATGATTGATCCGGCTGCGCTGGACCCGGTTGAATATCTTCACAGGGGCAATGTCGCGAGCGTCGCAATGCAATACTCCTACCTCGCCAGTTGGCTATCCCTCCTGGTCGAGCCGGACTACGGCGCGGAGGCCGGCGACGCGCTGTTCCAAGAGGTCTACACCTACTGGTCTTCGCTTCCACGCGACGTCCGCCCGAAACTCTACTTGCACGGCCTAAGCCTCGGGGCGATGAACTCCGAACAGTCGGCGAACCTTTACGATGTCGTCGCAGATCCGTTTCAAGGCGCTTTGTGGAGCGGGCCACCCTTCGCAAGCCGCACCTGGCGATCCGTTACTGACGGCCGCAATTCCGGATCGCCCGAATGGCTCCCCCGCTTTCGCAACAGCTCGATCGTCCGGTTCACCAATCAGAACGGTGCCTTGGACATTCCAGACGCAGAGTGGGGACCGATCCGGATAGTCTACCTTCAATACGCCAGTGATCCGATAACCTTCTTCGACGTCGCCACGCTTTATCGAGAACCCGATTGGATGAAAGAGCCGCGCGGACCCGACGTATCGGAAGAGGTTCGCTGGTATCCGCTTATCACGATGCTGCAACTGACGGTCGATATGGCAATAGCGACGACGTCTCCAATGGGTTACGGCCATGTCTTTGCACCACAGCACTATATCGATGCGTGGCTGGCCGTAACCGATCCGCCGAGCATTACACCTGAACATATTGCTCGGCTGAAGGTCCTTTTCATCACGCGTGGGGCGACGCCTGTCAGCGGATAAATCTCAGTTTTGTCATTGTTATAAGTAGGAGAAACGCCGTGAAGCTGCTGTCAGCCCTTGTTGCCGCAGCCATATGCTGCCTGGCGTCGCATGGCGCGTATGCTACGGATGTGAAACTGTCCGGCAGCGCCTTCTACCGGGAGCGGATTGCGCTACCCTCAGATGCCACTCTCCTTGTGGAATTCATAGATTTGGCCAAGCCAGAAACCGCCCTGGCCGCAACTACCGTGGCGCCGGCCGGACAAGTTCCCATTGCCTTTGGCCTGGTTGTCGATTCAAGCAAACTGTCGAGCGGAGAGGCCTATGCGATACAGGCCCGCATTGAGGTCGGCGGCTCCGCCTGGTTCGCCAGTGCCGAGCCGACCCCGGTCGATCTGGCGAGAGCGGGAGAATTGTTTTCAATCCTCCTCGTTCAGGCGGGCAGTAACAACGCAGAGGAGGCTTCCGGCGTCTCGCTGGCAGGTACCGAATGGAGGGTTTTAGAGCTGGACGGCAAGAGCGCCGATCCGAACGTGACGTCGACGCTTATTTTTGATGCTGATGGCGCGGTGAGCGGCAATGGTGGCTGCAACGCTTTTCGCGGCAACGTCAACATAGAAGGTACGACAATGAAATTTGGCCAGCTGGCATCGACAATGATGGCCTGCGAGGATGCCAAGTCCGTTCAAGAGGCGGTCTTCCACGCAGCGCTTTCGCAAACTGCGGCGTATTCGGTACAGGATGGAAATCTGATGCTCGTCGATGCTGCAGGTAAGACCGTCGCTCGCCTGGGAGCGCCGTGAGGCGGCTAAGCTGACGTTAGCGCGGACTAGTCCCGCCGTGCTCGGTCCGGTCAGGTTCCATCGACAGTGCGGAGTAGCTGGTAAAGCGTTTGCGGCCCTTCGTGTCGTGCCTGGCATTGCTGCGCCACGACGAAGCCATCACTCGCCCAACCGATATCCCGTGCTTCCTTCGGTGAAATGCCGAATTCGTGCCTGAACGTTCGACTGTAGCTGGAAGCATCGACGAAGCCCCATTGCTCGGCGATCCGGGATATGGACCGCGTATCGCCAATGTCGGAGAGCGCGTCCCGCGTTCGCAGTAGCCGCTGCCTCCGAATGTAAGAAGCTACTCCCCCAAGCGGCTCGAAAATTCTGTATAGCCGGGAGCGGGACACGCCAAGTTCCGCGCACAGCGTTTGGGATGTCAATTGGTGATCCACAAGTCTGCCGTCAATCATCCGTCGCGCTCGGCCTAGAAATGTCGCGTCGATTGGGGTTTGTGCTTCTCTCAAGCGATCCTGGGAGGGCGCGAGACATACGGCCACAAGGCTTCGTGTTGCCTCGACGACGTATGGTATCTCCGGCGACTGCAAATCCGCCAGCGACCGGTTGAGAAGAAGCAGGTAGTCTGCCAGCAGCTTACCGAGCCCTCCTTCGAACTTGGCATCCAACATTCGATGGAGCCCGGCAGTCGAGGTAAACAGATCGTTTGGGATGAAGAGCGTAAGGACCCCGTCGTGATTGATTTGTCTATCGAACGGGCTGGCCAGGCAGTGCAGCTCAGGCACAGCTTTCTCGCCTTTATGCCACTCACCCGGCAAGCAAAACGGCAGGGTGACATACCAATGGTCAAGAACGGCATTTTTCAGATGCTTCTGGCGATGAGCATGATTTTCGCCTGGAAGCTCAGTTCGCATAAAAGCGAGTCTATCCAGGTTCCACACCGTTTGGCGGGCCGGAAAGGATTGAGGACAATCCCGCACGGCTGACAAGTCCATCACGCCTCGATTGGCGAAACGGAAAGCCGGAAATTGCTCGCGAGGTTGAAAGCTAAAGGTTGAAAAATCAAGAGAATGCGTAAATTTCGCATTCTTACTTTTGTGCTCTTCGAGCGATTGGAGCGCGGAGTCTTGATACATTAGATGACTCTAAATTACCGTTGCTCCGCGTAATGTCCAAACAAACATCACCTTCTTTGTACCATATCGTACCACGCACAAGCCTCAAAGACAAAATTGACAGAGCGTGTGAGCAATTGTCCTTGAATTGGGCCTGATGGCTCGATGCTTGCGAAACGGCCAATCTTCTGAAAAAAACGAATCTAGCAGTTTCGGCGTCGGAAAATGCTGCAGGGATTCATGCGAAAGCTTTTCATGCGTGATCTGCACGGAGCGCGGAGGTCGCGCAATGCTGGTTCGGCGAGCCATCGGAGGTTTCGACCCACGACTACATTTCGACGCTGATTGCCTGGCGCCGCCAAACCGTGACGGCGCTGTGTGCGCGGATCGAGACGATCCATGGCCGCAACTGGGTCGAAATCGTCGGTGCGGCGCGCAAATTCTCCGAATGCATGATCTACGGCCGCTATGTCGACGACGTGCTCGCCGGCGCCGGCCATTTCCATGGCTCGGAGGAGTTCTGCCGCGTCCACTGGACGGGCGAGGCGCTGTCGGATGACGAGTTCCGCCGTTTCGTCGCCGCCATGGCGCCGCAACAGGTGGCCATCGGCATGCAGTCGTTTATCGGCACCGATGTCGGCCGCATCCGCCGCCTGATCGGGCTCGATTAGTCCGAGGATAAAAACTCATCGCCCTTTAACGACCGGGCTTAGGCCCCCGACCTTCCTGGCAGGAGGTCATGAAAGGGTGGGAAGTCGCCTGTTACTGGCGGAAGCGCAGGTTCCGTCGCGTGAGTTCGTTGACCGAGGTGCAGCCCATCAGCTTCATGCCACGCTCAATCTCGATGTGCATCAATTCCAGTGCGCGTTCGACGCCGGCCTGTCCGGCGGCCGCCAGTGGGAAAAGGTAGTAGCGGCCCAATCCGACGGCCTTTGCGCCCAGCGACAGGGCCTTGAGCACGTGGGTGCCGCGCTGCACGCCACCATCCATCATCACATCGATTCTGTCTCCCACCGCAGCGACGATCTCGGCAAGCTGGTCGAACGCGGTACGCGAGCCGTCGAGTTGGCGACCGCCGTGATTGGAGAGGACAATTCCGGTGCAACCAATCTCGACCGCACGCCTGGCATCCTCGACCGACATGATGCCTTTCAGGCAGAACTGTCCGCCCCAGTGCTGCACCATCTCGGCAACGTCGCCCCACGACATGGAGGGGTCCAACATCTCCGTGAAGTAGCGGCTGATCGACATCGCGCCGCCGCCCATGTCGACATGGCCTTCGAGCTGTGGCAGCCGGAACCGCTCATGCATATAGTAGTTGATCGCCCATGACGGTTTGACCGCGAACTGCGCGATGCCAGCGAGATTGAGCTTGAAGGGGATGGCGAACCCCGTTCTCTTGTCACGCTCGCGGTTGCCGCCGGTGATGCTGTCCACCGTCAGCATCATCACCTCTACTCCCGCCTGCTTGGCCCGGGCCATCATCTCGCGGTTCAATCCGCGGTCCTTGTGGAAGTAGAATTGGTAGACTTGCGGCCCATTGCTGATCTGGCGCGCCTCTTCGAGGCTGACGGTGCCGAGCGAGGAGACGCCGAACATCGTGCCATATTTCGCCGCCGCTGCCGCCACCGCACGTTCGCCCTGATGGTGGAACAGGCGCTGGAGCGCTGTTGGCGAGCAGTAGGCCGGCATCGCTAGCTTCTGGCCCATGACGGTCACCGACATGTCCACATTGGTCACGCCGCGCAGAACATTCGGCACCAGGTCGCAGACATCGAAGGCAGCCCTGTTGCGCCAATAAGTGACTTCGTCATCGGCCGCACCGTCAATGTAGTTGAAGATCGGTCGGGGAAGGCGCTGTTTGGCCATGCTGCGGAAGTCATGGAAGTTGTGGCAATTCCTCAGACGCATCTCATCACTCCGTTGGCCCGGCTCATCTGCCCGATAGCACACTGCTGCGCGATGCCTAACTGACGCGGGCTGAACGATAAACGGCCGCAACGAACTGGTAGCAGTCGTGGCGCGAACGTTGCTCTGGAGAAGCGGCGGCAAGGCTCGCCGCTACCCGACACCCGGCATTTTTCGAGTGAACGACCAGTCTCGGGCGACAACCTCGATGGTCTCATCTCGAAAATAGAACAAGAAATGCCGTGATGTCGGACTGTCCGACGACAGAACCCCCCAATCGGGCTCGTCGACTGCCCCGCCGTCGCCGATCACTTCGTAGAACTCCCCCCATTTTAGAGCTTGATTGCTATAACGGCCTTCACCTGTAAACCACGCGTGATCATTTGTGGCGTCCCATCGCCAGCGACTACTGCCAACGAATCGAAGTGTCCATCCCATCTCGGCATCGACGGCAGCCAGCTGGTCGACCTAGACCGGCTTCGCCGGCCTGCGCATCGCCGAGTAGGTGAGCAGCGCCGAGGCGAGATAGAGCAGCAGGAAGACGACGTTGAGCGACAGCACCAGATCGGGCGTGTCCAGGATCGTTGTCAGCACATAAGTCAGCAGCACCGCCTTCAGCCCGGCAAGCAGCGCCAGGTTGATCGCCCGCACCAGCGTCTGGCCGCGCGCGAACAGAAGCTCGGCCTGGTATTCGATCAGATTGCGCAGGCCCGGCACACAGATCGCCAGCGCCACCAAAGGGGCGGCCTCCGCAACATTCCTGCCGAGCGCGTTGGGGAAGAAATGCAGCACGATGCCGAGTGTCGCCAGCGCCAGCGTCGAGACCGCGAACACGCCGCCTTCGATGCCGCTCCTGACCGAAAGGCGCGACAAAAGTTCCGGCGCCCGCATCATGCGCTGAACCAGCATCATCGAGAAGGTGCGGATCGGGATCGCCGTCAGGTCGACCAGCCGCATGATGATGGCATAGATGCCGGCGAGGTGCGGACCGCCGATCGCCAGCACCAGCAGCTTGTCGAATTCCATCTGCAGGTAGAACAGCACCTCTGCGCCGGCCACGTAGATGGAATCGGCGAGCCGCCGCAGATAGAGCGCCGGCCGCAGCCGCAGCCTTTGGCGCGGATAGAAAAATCCGAAGGCAATGAGCAGCGAGGCGGCGTTGGCGCCGATGTAATACCAGGACCAGGCTCCTATGGTCGGCTGCGCCGCGAACATGAACAGCACGGCGCCGAGCGCCCGCAAGGCCGTCGCCAGGATCGTCAGCAGGGCGGCGCGGCCGAATTTGCCGAGGCCGTTGTTGACGATCAGCGCCACCTCTACCGGCCGCCACAGCAACGCCTCGGCAAACACGATCGCCGCAAAGACCGACAGCGGCACGGTGCCGGCAAAGAAGACCAGGTAGACGCCGTAGGAGGCGGCAGCCAGCAACGGCAGCGATATCGCGCCAAACAGCAGGAAGCCGGCCGTGAAGGTGCCGATCAGATTGGGGCGGATGGTGGCGGTTCGGTAAAGCGCCGAGATGAAACCGAAGGCCAGGATGCGCGACAGCATCACGCCGGCCGCCGAAGCGGTGGCGAACATGCCGAATTCGGCGATCGACAGCGTGTTGGCCAGCGCGATGAAATAGGCGAGCGAAAACACCAGCCGCCCGCCCGCGCCACTGATCGCCGAAAGATAGTCGCGAACCAGCCGCCGTCGCTCGGCGACGAAAGCGCCGATCCGGGCGAGAGGCCGTTTTTGCGGGATGTTGCCAGCCTGAGTCATGTGTCGAGACAGCATAGGCCTGAAAGTTTAACGCGCGGTTCTGGGCGCTTTCGATGCTTTCAAGCAGGGCACAACCCTAGAGGGAAACCGTGTCTTCAAGGCTGGGAAATTAACCTTTTGTTTCCTATACTTGTTTAGCGTGGTTTAACGAATGGCTGACCGCGCGTCCAAGCCGCAAAGGGCAAGCTCCACGACAATGGTCGACAGGCAAACACGTGAAGATTGGAAGCGCGAGCGCTCCTTGCTGGCGCTCGGCCAGGCGTTGCGCGGCGAAGAAGAACCATCGCTGGTTGCGATCGGGGACCGGGCAGACCCGTCATGGCGCAACGATGCCGCAACGCGCCATCGTCTCGCGCGCTTACGCCGCGAGGGGCGAGCGCATCCGGACCTCTCGGCAACCCCGGAGCCCACGGCGACCCCGGAACGCTGGGTGACTCCGGAGTTACCGGCAAACGATGAAACAAGCCGGTTTCAAGCCGAGGATGCATCGGCTTCGGCCGCGCGGATGCCACCTGAGACCGACGAGCCCGTTGAAGCGGACCATGCGGAAGCCATGCCGCGGGAGGAGCCGGTTGCTGCCGCTGTTTCCGAGGACCGCCGATCCGATGCCGACCCCCGATACGCCGCGTTCGAGCCTCGATACGCCGCGTTTGAGCCTCGACACGCCGCACCCGAACCTCGATATGCCGCACCCGAACCCGGATATGCAGATGACGGGCGGCGGTCTTCCCGTCAGGATGACGACAGACAAGAATGGAAGCCGTTGATCGATCCGATGCAGGTCGTCCGCGGCATTGCCCGCTCGAAGCTGCTGATCGTCGCCATGACGATACTGGGCGCCACGCTTGGCGTCGGGATCGCG
This sequence comes from Mesorhizobium sp. WSM4819, assembly GCF_055811215.1. Classification (NCBI taxonomy): domain Bacteria; kingdom Pseudomonadati; phylum Pseudomonadota; class Alphaproteobacteria; order Hyphomicrobiales; family Phyllobacteriaceae; genus Mesorhizobium; species Mesorhizobium sp. WSM4819. Next base: position 20,804 of record NZ_JBVVQO010000032.1, on the reverse strand, counting down.
CTGTCGACGCCGAAGAAATACGAAGCCACCGCAGAGCTGATCGTCGACCCGCGCGACCTGAAGCTCACCGACCGCGACCTCACGCAATCCGTGGTTGCGTCCGACGCGACGCTGGCCATTGTCGAGAACCAGGTTCGCGTGCTCACCTCCGGTACCGTTCTGAACAAGGTCGTGGACAAACTCAATCTCGTCAATGATCCGGAGTTCAACGGGCAAGGTTCCGATGGGCTGGGGATGATGACGGTCATCCGGTCGGTCCTGTCGCGCAATGACGGGCCGGCTGCCGGTGAAGGTCGCCGCCGTGCGCTGGCCGTCGCCAATCTGGCCGAGAGCCTTGCGGTCGAGCGCGGCGGCAAGACCTTTGTCATCTCCGTCAGCGCCACCACGCAAAATGGCGAGAAGTCGGCGCTCATCGCCAACACGATGACGGATGTTTTTCTGCAGACCTTCGGTCAGATCCAGTCCGACACCGCTGGCCGCGCGACCAACGAGCTGACGGGCAGGCTCGACGAGCTGCGCAAGGGCGTGGAAGTGGCCGAGCGCAAGGTCGAGGATTTCAGGGCCGCGCACGACCTCGTCGACGCGCAAGGCCACCTGATCAGCGACGACGAGATGCTCAAGCTCAACCAGCAGCTGGCCATCGCCCGCGCGCGCACGCTGGAACTTAACGCCCGCGCGGCGTCGGCGCGCTCGATCGACGTGAATTCGGTTCTGAGCGGCACCTTGCCGGAGGAGATCAACTCCAACACCATGAGCGAGCTGCGCTCGCAGTATGCGACGCTCAAGCAGGAGGCCGACCGCGCCGCGATCCGGCTCGGCCCGCGCCATCCCGAACTCCAGGCGCTCAATGCCCAGCTTGCCGGATCGCGCGAGCGTATCGCCGGGGAACTGCGCCGCATCGCCTCGTCGCTGCAGGTCGACTTGAGGCGCGCCGTGCAGCTCGAACAGGATCTGGCCTCCCGGCTGGCACAGTTGAAGGTCCGTAGCGGCGACGTCAACAGCGACCTGGTCACGCTGCGCGAACTGGAGCGCGAGGCCGCCGCCAAACGCTCCGTCTATGAGCAATATCTTCTCCGCGCCAGGGAGACCGGCGAGCAGAAGGACATCAACACCGCCAACATCAACGTGATCTCCAGGGCGTTCGCCCCGCTCGAGCCAAACGGACCGTCGCGCGCCATGACGGTGCTTGCCGGCCTGCTGGCGGGGCTTGCTTCCGGTGTCGGCCTCGGCGCCATGCGCGGCGCTTATGCGAGCCTGCGCGAAACTGCCGATTCGCGGCCGCGCCGCCGGACAGAAGAGCGCCGGACACTCATTGAAGACAAAGCATACAAGGCGTCGCCGCCCGTTCCGCCCCATGCCGGACAAGTGCCTCATCCGCAGCAGCAGTATCGGCGAGCCTCGTCGGAGGAGGCAGATCAGGCTTCGAAAGCCGCTGAACAGCAAGCCTCCATCGAGGAAATCCGAGCCAGCTTGCGCAAATTCCGCGAAGCGGTTCGCGAACTCACCGAAAGCCGATCGCGGCGCTATTTCTGAGCGCCGAATAGAATAAAAGCCATCGGTTTCGAGTTAGCGGCATAAGACGGCGCTTTGACGGGATTGCCCGGTCGGATTTTCGTGAGAATGCCGCCCGAAGCAGAGCGATGTCGAGGATGGTTGATGGCCGAGTTGATTGACGGAAAAAGCGTTGCCGAAAGCGTGGTGCGGCGCGTCAAGGGCCTGACGATCGAACTGATGGAAAAGGGCGCGCACAAACCCGGTCTCGCCGTGGTCATCGTCGGCGAGGATCCGGCGAGCCAGGTTTACGTCGCCTCCAAATCCCGCACCGCCAAGGAATGCGGCTTTCATTCGGTCCAGCACACGCTGCCGGCCGAGATGTCCGAACTGGAACTGCTTGCTATCATCGGCGAACTCAACGCCGATCCCGGCATCAACGGCATCCTGGTGCAGCTGCCGCTGCCTGGCCATATCGATGCGGGCAAGGTCATCCAGGCAATAGCGCCGCAAAAGGATGTCGACGGCTTCCACTTCATCAATGTCGGCAAGCTCGGCACCGGCGAACTGGAGACGGCGTTCGTGCCTTGCACGCCGGCCGGCTCGATGCTGCTCATCGAGCGTGTGCGCGGCAAGGATCTTTCCGGGCTCAATGCGGTGGTCGTCGGCCGCTCCAATATTGTCGGCAAGCCGATGGCCAATCTTCTGCTTGCCGCCAACTGCACCGTCACCATCGCGCACAGCCGTACGAAGGACCTGGCTGAACTTGCGCGCACCGCCGACATTCTCGTTGCCGCTGTCGGCAGAGCTGAAATGGTCAGGGGTGACTGGGTCAAACCGGGCGCCACCATCATCGACGTCGGCATCAACCGCATCGCGGCGCCAGAAAAGGGTGAAGGAAAGACCCGTCTCGTCGGTGACGTCGCCTTTGCGGAAGCGGCCAGGACGGCCGGCGCCATCACGCCGGTGCCCGGCGGCGTCGGGCCGATGACCATTGCCATGCTGATGGCCAACACGCTAGCTTCCGCCTATCTCGCGGCCGGATTGAAACGGCCGTCTTTCTGAACCTGGAAAGCCCAAAGCTTTGCCGAACCTCACTGTTCCCCCAGAGCGGCCGGTCACCAATGATCCCATTCACGGCGGCCGGCAGTTCGGCTTCCTGCTGGTCGACAAGTTTTCCATGTTCTCGCTGGCCGCCGCAATCGACACGTTCCGGTCGGCGAACCGGCTGCTCGGCCACGACTTCTATGGCTGGACGACGGTGTCGGCCGACGGCGATGCCGTCATGGCCTCCAACGGCCTGCCGCTCAAGATCGACTACGCTGTCGCCGATCTGCCGCCGATCGATATTCTTTTCGTCTCGGTCGGGCTGACCACCGAGTTTCCCGGCAAGAGCAAGGTGCTGGCGGCGCTGCGCAGCTGGGGCCGGCGCGGCAACGCGCTCGGCGCACTGTCGGTCGGCTCCTACCTGCTCGCCGAGGCAGGCCAGCTCGAAGGCTATCGCTGCACCATCCACTGGGAAAACCGCGCCGGCTTCGTCGAACGGTTTCCCGACATCAACTGCACCGGCAATGTCTTCGAGATCGATCGCAAGCGTTATACCTGCGCCGGCGGCACCACCTCGATCGACCTGATGCTGGAGATCGTGCGCGGCGATTTCGGCTCGAGCCTCGCCAACGGCGTCGCCAACCAGTTTCAGCACGAGCGCATCCGCTCCGCCGGCGACCGCCAGCGCGTCGGCCCTGAGCGCGACCTGACCGGCAAATCGGAAAAACTGCGCCGCATCGTCGAGCTGATGGCCGACCATCTCGACGAGCCGCTGTCGGCGGTGCAGCTCGCCAAGTCGGCGGGCCTGTCGGTGCGCCAGGTCGAGCGGCTGTTCCTTCGCCACCTCAGTGTGACGCCCGGCCGCTATTACATGCGGCTCAGGCTTGAGCGGGCGCGCGAATTGCTGCGTCAGACCAACATGCCGATCCTCGACGTGGCGATCGCCACCGGCTTCACCTCACACTCCTATTTTGCCCAGAGCTACCGGCTGCAGTTTGGCCGGCCGCCTTCCGAAGAGCGGCGCACGACATATTGAGGGGTCTGGCGCAGTCACGCCAACCCCTCACGTGCCCCGGCGCGCCCGGGCTTGTATCCTGACGCGACGTCAAATAGCTTCCCCCGGCGGCACGGACTGGCGCGTGGACTGGCTGGCAGAAGCTGACTGGCTGCGACGAACTGGCGACCACTGACTGGGGGGAGATTTCATGGCGGGACTTGCACGGAGCATCGTTGCGGCGGCGCTCCTGTTGTGGATGACGACGCTCGGCCTTGCCGCCGACCGTGTCGTCATCGTTCTCGACGCCTCCGGTTCGATGTGGGCGCAGATCGACGGCAAGCCGAAGCTCGAAATCGCCCGCGAATCGCTGCGAACGGTGCTGCAATCGGTCCCCGCCGACAAGGAAATCGGCTTCATGGCCTATGGCCATCGCGAGAAGGGCAGTTGCGAGGACATCGAGCTCATCGTGCCGCCGCAAGCCGGCACGGCAGGCGCTGTTTCCACTGCCGCCGACAGCCTGAAATTCATCGGCAAGACGCCGCTGACATCAGCCGTCAGGCGGGCGGCCGAGGCGCTGAAATACACCGAGGACAAGGCCACCGTCATCCTGATCACCGACGGGCTCGAGACCTGCAAAGGCGACCCCTGCGCGCTCGGCAAGGAACTGAGGGCTGCCGGTGTCGACTTCACCGTAAACGTCGTCGGCTTCGGCCTGACCGCGGACGAGGGCAAGCAGGTTGCTTGCCTCGCCGACAACACCGGCGGCAAATACATCCAGGCGTCGGATGAGAAGGCGCTGCAGGACGCGCTGGTCGAGACCATCGCCGCCGCACCTGCACCGGCGCCCGAACCAGCGCCTGCGCCGCCGCCGGCCGCGCCGGAAAAACCGGAGTTCAACTTCATGCCCGCCGTGGTGCTCGCCGATGGCGGCGATCCCGTCACCGACGGCAATTCCTGGGAGATATTCAAGGCAAAGTCCGACGGCACGCGCGGCGATTACGTCGCCACCGAATACGGCGCCTACAAAGGCAGTCTGGAGCCGGGCGATTACGCAGTCGTGGCGCGCCATGGCGAGGCCAGGACCGAACAGAAGATCACGGTCGAGGCGGGCCAGGTCTACAAACCCCTGTTCGTGCTCGATGCCGGCACGCTCATCATTCATCCGCGGCCAAGCGAGGGAGCGGATGTGGCCGATGGCGCGGCTGTCGTGATCGCCTTTCCGGGCGTTGAAATGCCTGCGACCTATTATGGCGACACCAAGGTGGTGTTGCCGGCCGGCGATCAGAAAGTCACGGTCAGGATCGGGCAGGGCGAGGTTACCGAAACCATCCCGCTCACTGCCGGCAAGGTCGTCGACAAGGATATCGTCGTCGGCGTCGGCCGTGTCGTGGCCAACGCCTACTACATTGCCGGCGGCGACAAGGCCGACGGCTCGGGCATTGGCTTCAAGGTGTTCAAGGCAAAAAAGAAGATCGACGGAACGAGGCAAGAGGTGGCTTATGCCTATGGCCCCGATAGCAAGTTCGATCTGCCGCCCGACGACTATGTGCTGACGGCGACGGTCGACCTTGCCGTCGTCGAGCAGCCGTTCAGCGTCAAGGCCGGTGAGCACCAGGATCTGAAGATCGCCATCAATGCCGGCGTGCTGGCGATCACCGCGCCAGGGGCTTCGAAGATCGAGATTTTCGATGCGAAGAAGGACATCAACGGCAACCGCAAATCGCTCGGCTACGCCTATGACGAGAAATATCAGGCGGCGCTACCGGCCGGCGACTATGCCGTCGTCTCTGAAAAGCTGGACAACAGCTCGAAGGAAAGCACGGTGACCATCACAGCCGGCGAGCGAGCCGAGCTGACGGTGCAGTAGGGACATTTCGACGTCTAAAAAGGGGGGGGCGCGAAGCCCAGCCCCTGACCCAAATGTGGAACCCAAGTATCTTACAGCGCAATATTCGCTTGCAGCGCGGACGTTTCGCGCGGTTTAGCTTGCTGTAAGAATTTCCGCAAAAACATTCTGTTCGCCGGATCGTCGCAGAACATCCGGTTTTGCGACGTGGCAAATATCAGTCGCGAAACCGATTCAAAACTCGGGAATTTTGCGACAAGAACCGGATAACGACCCCACAAGAAAAAATTTCGGGCATGTGTCGGGGCGCTTGGCTGTCGTTCGTCTTGTATACCTGACGCGACGGGGAGATCTTGCAGCATGGCGAAGATCGTATTCGGAATGAACCAGTCCCTCGACGGCTATGTCGACCACGAGGAATTACCTGCGCCAAGTCCCGCGCCCTTTCGTCACTGGATAGAGCACGTGCGCGACCTGACCGGCAGTGTGTACGGTCGCCGCATGTACGAGGCCATGCGCTATTGGGACGAAGACCGTCCTGAGTGGAGTGCGGAGCAACACGAGTTCGCGGCGGCGTGGCGGCGCCAGCCGAAATGGGTTGTATCGCGCTCGTTGAAGTCGGTCGGTCCCAATGCCACGCTTTTCGCGGATGACGTCGAGGTAGTGATACGCAGGCTAAAGGCCAAGCTAACAGGAGAGATTTCCGCTTCCGGACCAGAGTTGGCGCAAAGCCTGACCGAAATGGGTCTGATCGACGAATACCGCCTCTACCTTCACCCCGTGGTGCTTGGTCGCGGCAAGCCCTTCTTCGCCGGCTCTCGGCCACCGCTCCGCCTTGTGGCCAGCGAGCGAATCGGCGGGGAAGTCATCAGGTTGACCTACGTTCCTGCCTGACTACAGACCAGCCGATGAGAAGGCGATGCATCGAAATCCCCCTTTCGGTTCAGCCTAGACGACGGCTGCGGGTGGGGAGATCGCCATTCGGCGGGGATCGGCCGAACGGCTTGGCTTAGGAGCGCCATTTGACGACCTTCATTGCGTTTCTCCAAACCTGCCGTTCGCGACCCTAAGCGGAAGCTCGTTCGCCCCGGCCGAATTCACGCCCATGACCCGAAGCTGCCTTCCGTCAATGCGGATTTTTTCTTTTCAGAATCTCCCGTTCGGGTTGGCCGAGGCCTCAGGCAGGATTCGAAGTGTCGCGGTCAAATGGGCGCCATTCAGACATTCCGTACCATCATTGTTCACGGGGCCTGGTATCCTGCAGCGTCTGCGAACTCTGCCACAGCCAGATTGCGAGCGAGCCTGAACGCCCGCGGACCTGTGCTTCCACAGGTCCTCTTAAAGCACCAGATTTGAACAACTCGCAGTCGCGGCCGGCGACTTGCAGCATTTCGTCGCTCACTGCGACTTCGGCATTTTGGCCGGCCGCGATCTCCATCAAGCGACTGGCGACGTTAACCGTATCACCCGTAGTCGCGATGTGCTGACGGCCTTTGCCACCGAGTCTCGACGCAACGATTGTTCCGTAATGCGCTCCGATCTTGAAGCCGAGCCTGGATGCAGTTGATGCGGGCAACGAGACGAGCCAGTTGTTGGTACGGCTGGAGAGCGCCGCGCAGCAACGGGCAGCATTGAAGGCATCATCTGTCGCTGCTTCCGGTAGACCGAACAGGATCATGGCTCCGTCACCCATGAAATTCGTGACAACGCCACCGCAGCTTGTCACCTCTTCGTCCACCAACGCATGGAACGTGTTCAAAAGTTCGCGTGTGGCGTTCGGCCCCAATGTTTCGCTCAGTCCGGTGAAACCGGACAGGTCAATGAATATGATGGCGGCGTCCCTCCGGAGAGGTTCCAGGAGAAAGTCGCCATGCTTCGCGAGCCACGCCTCAAAGCCCGGGGCCTGAACTCGTTGAAGCAATTCGCTCTGCGTGGCGAAATACTGGGCCTGGTTCCGGCCCAACCAAAGCTGCGCGGCCCCGAACAAAATAGCCGGTGGAACGGCGGCGGCCATCGGCAACGCCGCGCTCAGCCAGATATGGTGTGAGAATGCGGTCATATTGACCACGAACCAGATCACAACCACGCCGACGATCGCTGCAAGGCCGATGGCGTTGCGACGCCATGCCAACAGCCCCACAAGAACCACCGGCAGCACCACCGCAAAGCCGGCATCTGCAAGGCGAACGTACTGATCTCGCACTATGCCGTCGCCGGTCATCAGATGGGCAATGGCCGTCGACATGACCTCGACGCCTGGGAGCACGGGATCAAACGGTGTCGGGAAAACATCGCCGGCGCCGGTTGCAGTTGCTCCGATCACAACAATTCGATCCCGAATAACGCCGCCATCGACTTGGCCGCCCAGCACCGTCGTGGCGCTGATCGTGCGGATCGTGCCGCGGGGGCCATAGAATGTCAGAGGGAGTATGTGACCAATGTCCGTCCGAATCCGCTGTCCGCCCAGAGATAGATAGCCGGGCGCTATTCCCGGATCCTCTCCCACCGCCATGGCGGCAACGCGCAGGGAGAAAGACGCTTCCGTCCGATCTCCGGCCCGAAACAGCAACGGGACGAACCGAGGCGTTCCCGTCCAGTCGGTAACCACGTTCACGACGCCGACCGCGGCGATATCCGAGAACGCTTTCAGGGGCCACAAAAACTGCTTGGCATTCGGCACTCGGGCGAGAGGGCCATCGCCCTCGACTGCAATCGATTGTTTACCTCCCGAGTAGACCGCTGCAGCAGCGATTACGCTTGAAGTTCCACGCAGCGAACGCGCGAGCGCCTCATCATCATCTTTTGTCCCGGGATCGACCAGCAGCAGGTCGACCGCAATGGCTTTCGGCCCAAAGCGAGCTATCGTGTCGACAATCCGGGCAAGCGTGGCGCGGCTGAGCGGATAGCGGCCCTCGTTTCGGACCGCTTCGTCGTCTATCGCGACAATGGTAATCAGCTCCGGCGGCGTTGTGGTTCCCCGAACAAGCGTTCGAAGATCCGTCATCGTTGCTTCGACGCGATCGAGGCCCCACATGTTGCCGCGCCAGTGCGCAAAGCCAAGCCCGGCCCCCCAAAGACACGCCAGGACGAGCGCGATCAGCGTCTGAAGCGCTCGCCCGCTCATTTAGCTTACTGACCGAAACGCGCCATCAATGCCGAAACACGTGCGGCGGGCCAGCGCTTGACCGTCAGTGTGCCTGTTCCGGCCTCCACATCGACGCCTTCACCCGGCCCGAGGACTACGCCAGCATTGGACGCCGGCCTTTGCACGGCGACGCGACCTTTGACGACGAAGACAGAAGTCTTGCCTCGGGCAACGTCGACTGCCCATTTTGTACCTCGCACCGCGGCGATCGCCTGCGGGGTGACGACAGCGAAGCCACCCCGGACCCTGCCGGCTGGAGCATCGAGCAACAGCGCCTTGCGCCGTAATCTGACCGCATCGGCACTACCATTTCGATCACGGTCCACCAGTGCAAAACGAGCGCCGTCTTCCGCAATGATGGTAAGGCCTTGCCGGCATCTCAGAATTTGTCGGGACGTCCCTGCTACCAGTCGGAACGTACAGCCGGCGTTATTCGACTGCGCTGAAGCGGTATCCACCCAGAAGACACAGGCAAGCATGCAGGCCATCAGGCTCCGGAGATATCGGCCACTTGCGCTCATGAACGTCTCCTTGCTTTTGCGAGAATCTGCGGCAAGAAAATCTATGCATTGTCTTCTGCGGTCAGCTTGGCAGTATACTCATGCGTACGAACCGGCACTTGCAGCCGCGTTGCCTTAGAGGTAGCACGGTGCCGACCAGCGATCTTAGCACGATAGCTTGCTCCAACACCAAATAAGGCGACATCAAGCCGTTTGAGGCGGCCGCGATGCGAATGTCGCGCGGCGACGCTGCTGTTCGGCTCCTCTGCCAGAACGAGCAGGTCGCGCCAACAGGGGACATCCCCTTAGCCCGTGACCCTCGTGCTATCAGTGTGACATGCAGCCACGCCGGCCATGCGCCCTTCGGCTTATCCGGTTCAGATCGCGCGAAGGTCGCGGAAGCAAGACCTACGCCCCCACGACACCGCCGACAGTCGGACGAGCCACGCGCACCAGGAGCTCCCCATCGGCACGACGCTATTGCGGTGACCGGTTGAGCGACCTCCAATTCGGCAGCCCCTATCCCCCACGCTCGGCCGGCGGATGGCGCGCCCGAGTGATCTCGTGTAGGCTTGGCCCCGGAGGCAGCTTGCGCTGCACAGGTGGATGGACCGTCGCCTAGCCGCCGTGATGATCGCCGACGTCGTTGGCTATGGCCGTCTGAGCCAAGTCGACGAGGAGGGTACGCGCGCCCGCTTCCAGGCCAATCTCAAAGACATTTTCGAGCCCAAGATTGCCGCCCATCACGGCCGCCTCGTCAAGACGATGGGCGACGGCATCCTGGTGGAATTCCAAAGCGTCATCAATGCCTTGCGCTGCGCGGTCGACATCCAGCGCGCGGAAGGCGACCTAAACGCCGGCGCGCCCGCCGATGAGCGGCTGGAGTTCCGCATCGCCATCAATCTCGGTGACGTAATCGTCGAGGGCGACGATATCCACGGCAATGGCGTCAACATCGCCGACCGCCTGCAGGCCTTGGCGCGGCCGGGCGGTGTCGTGATTTCCGGGACCGCCTACGACCAGGTCACCAACCGGCTCGACGTGGGCTACGAGTACCTCGGCGAGCAGCGGATGAAGAACATCGTCGAGCCGGTTAGGGTCTATGGCGTTCTGACCGGCTTGACTTCCCCTGCGCCGGCCGCTGCCCCGCACGCGGGGAAAGTGGCGACGCGCCGATGGTTGTGGCCGGCCGTCGCGACGGCCCTCGTGATTGCGCTTGCGGGCGGAGCGGCCTGGTGGCGGCCATGGGCGCTCTCCCTTCCGCCGCCGCCGGCTGCGGAGGTCGCCCCCGTTGCGGCGGAGCAAGCCGGCCCGGCCGCCGCGTCTGCGTCGCCCGCCGCCGCAACGGCCTCGGAAAAACCGTCGCTCGTGGTGCTCCCGTTCGACAATCTTTCCGACGACAAGGAGCAGGGCTACGTCGCCGACGGCATCACCGAGGATCTCACGACCGAGCTGGCGCGCATCCCTGGGCTCTTCGTCATCTCGCGCAATGCCGCCTTCACCTACAAGGGCAAGGCAGTACAGCCGACCGTCATCGCCAAGGAGCTCGGCGTTCGCTACCTGCTCGAGGGTTCCATCCGCCGGGTCGGCGACGACATTCGCATCAACGCGCAGCTCATCGACGGCGAGAGCAGCGGACACATGTGGGCGGAACGCTTCGACGGCGCGTGGGGCGATGTTTTCATGCTGCAGGACGAGTTGGTCGGGCAGATCGCGACCGCGCTCAAGCTGCGGCTGGTCGAAAGCCAGCGCGCCGCCCAGATCGCCGGCGGCACGAGCAATCCCGCCGCCTATGAGGCTTGGTTGCGGGGATTGGAGCTCGAAAGCCGTGGGACGGAAGACGTCGCGAAGGCGGCGACCTACTACCAGCAGGCAGTCGCCCTCGACCCCGATTATGGGCGGGCCTGGGCTTCGCTCGCTTGGCTGCATTGGAGCACCCCCGGCCCCGAGCAGCTAACGGCGCTTGGCATCACCTGGGTCGAAAACCAGCGCAAACTCGACGAAGCCTTGCGGGAGGCCGAAAAGCGTCCCTCCCCAACCTACTATCAGATACTGGCGGAGCACCTCGTTCGGCAGCAGAAATCGGACGAGGCGATCGTGGCGTTGGAGAAGGCCATCGCGCTCGATTCGAGCGACGCCTGGAACTACGAGTCGATGAGCGCGGCGTTGACGTTTAACGGGCGGCCTGCGGAAGGGCGTGGCTACATCGACGCAGCGGCGCGTGTCGACCCGGCGTGGAACGGCTGGCGCCATTACCTGGTGGCCCTCGCTTACTTCTCGATGGATCGCTTCGACGAAGCCGTTGCGTCGCTCGAGAAGATCGAACCGCGGTCGGGCGAGTACGGCTGGTTCTGGAGCAACGTCTATGGCCTGATGCTGGGGATATCGGCCTACGGTCACCTTGGGCAGACCGACAAGGTCGCCACCCTCAGAGCGCGCCTCGATCCCATGTTGAAGGAATCCGACAATGGCCAGCTCACCGGTCTGCTGGCACAGGTATTCTTTGTGTACAGGAACGATGCCGATACCAAGCGGCTGCTCGAGGGGCTGCGGAAGGCGGGTGTGCCCGAGCTCTCCTTCGGGTTCGAACCGAAGTCGAAGGACCGGCTCACCGGCGAAGAGATCCGGAGGCTCACCTTCGGCCACCAGTTTGAAGGACGCCTGCTCAACACTGGGGAGCGATATTCGAGGACGACAGATGCCCACGGCTTCGCCCACATCAGGATCGGCCCGGACACAATCGACGCGCCCAACACGATCGAGGGTGACACCATCTGTCTCAACCAGATCCCGACCCACGGGCAACGAAGCTGTTCAGCGATATTCCGCAACCCAGGGGGCACCCCGGCTCAAAAGAACGAGTACCTGCTGTTCAACCAGTCGCGCCGCTTCGAGTTCTCCGTCGTGAAGGGAGCAGGCGAGGAATCCCCGGCGCAGGCCTACAGGTCGGCCGCCGAGGTCGCGCACGGCGGCGCGCTGCTCCACGACGAGGCGATCGCCAACCTGGAGCGCGCAGTCGAGATCGAGCCGAAGAACAGCGGGGACCTGTGGAGCGCTGCCAAATGGCTGATCCTCGCGGACCGAGCGCCGGATGCGCAAGCGCGCATCGATACTGCGATCGGGCTCGATCCCGGCTCGGAGGCAGCGAACTGCGTTGTAGCGGGGCTTCTGCGATTTGCCGGAGATCGCCTCGACGAAGCTGCCACAACACTCGAAAAGTGCGCCGCCGACCATCCCTACGATTCGGATGCCAGGCTTCTCCTGGTCGCGACCTACGGGCATCTTGGCCGCCCGGCCGAGGCGGCGCCGCACTACGTCAAGGTCCGCGCGGGCGAGCCGTGGACCATCATGTGGGCAGGCCAGAAGTTTCCGTTCAAGATGCCGGACGACGCCCGTCGCCTCCGCGAAGGTCTTCAGAAGGCCGGGGTCGCGGAGCTGCCGGAGCCCTACGATCCGGCGTCGGGCGATCGGCTGTCTGGAGACGAGATCCGGTCACTCGTCCTTGGGCACACGCTCAACTACCGCAACATCGGTGAGGAGCCGGGCATGAAGGCCTCGACCGCCTTTTCTAATGACGGCGTCGCTGCCCTGTCGCGCCCCGACGGTGTGCAGTCGGGGATCTATGTCAAGGAATGGGCTTCCGCCGTGGACGATCGCGCCATCTGCATCTCATGGCAAAGCTTCGGCCCCGAATGCGCCGCCATCTTTCGCAATCCGAACGGCACCGCAGCCGGAGAGAACGAGTTCCTTTGGATCAACGACATCAATCCGTGGTCGTTCTCGATCGCCAAGTGACCGTGCCCTGCACATCCACCTTGGCCTGGGGCACTATTCGACTATGTCTGGAACGGGTCATCAATACAGGTGCGCTTAACGTCCGGTTCCGTGAAGGAAAGTAGGCCTCGGAATGTCCCGAAAGGGCCATGGGCGTGAATTCGGCCGGGGCGAACGAGCTTCCGCTTTAGGTCGGACTTTGCCGTTTCTGAAGACGCAGAAGCCCTCGATCCCGCTCCCCCGCCTGCATCGGCTACGAAAGGCAAAATAGCGTAGCAATCGACGGCCAGCGTCAGACGGCCGCGAGCCGCCCTTTTTCACTGAAGTGCGAATTCCGCCACGTTGTTTCCGAATGCGCTGGCGCCGTGGTCGGCACGGCCGACCATTTGCCGCAACCCGGCGAAAAGCTCGCGGCCAAAACCGAATTCATTGCCGACAAGATCGCTGTCCGCCGCCCGGCGCAGCGCGAAATCGCCTGCCGGCACCAAGACTTCCAGCGTACCGGCGTCGGCGTCGAGCCTGATGATGTCGCCGTCATGGATCCTGGCGATCGGCCCGTCCTCGACCGCCTCCGGCGTCACATGGATCGCCGCCGGCACCTTGCCGCTGGCGCCCGACATGCGCCCGTCGGTGACCAGCGCCACATGCTGGCCGCGATCCTGCAGCACGCCGAGCACGGTGGTCAGCTTGTGCAACTCCGGCATGCCGTTGGCTTTCGGGCCCTGGAAGCGGATGACGGCGATGAAATCGCCGGTCAACGTGCCGGCCTTGAACGCCTCGTTGAGCCCTTGCTGGCTGTCGAAAACCTTGGCCGGCGCCTCGATGATGCGCCGTTCCGGTTTCACGGCGGAAGTCTTGATGACGGCGTGGCCGAGATTGCCTGACAGCATTTTCAGCCCGCCCGTCGGCTGGAACGCCTTCTTGAACGGCGCCAGCACCTTCTCGTCGCCGCTTTCGCGGGGCGAGGCCTCGCGCACCACGCCGCCATCGGCGCCGAGCTTGGCCTCGACCGCATAAGGCCGCAGCCCTTCGCCCCAAACCGTCTGGACGTCCTCGTGCAATATTCCCTCGTCGAGCAGTTCGCGGATCAGGAAGCCGAGCCCGCCGGCTGCGTGGAAATGGTTCACGTCGGCAAGGCCGTTCGGATAGACCCGCGCCAGCAGCGGCACGGCTTCCGAAAGGTCCGAAATATCCTGCCAGCTGATGGCGATGCCGGCCGCGGCCGCCATGGCGATCAGGTGGATGGTGTGATTGGTCGATCCGCCGGTGGCGTGCAGGCCGACGATGCCGTTGACGAACGAGCGCTCGTCGATCATCCGGCCGACCGGCGTGTAGGCGTTGCCGAGCGCGGTGATGGCCAGCGCCCGCTTCGTGGCCTCCCGGGTCAGCGCGTCGCGCAACGGCGTGCCGGGGTTGACGAAGGAGGCGCCCGGCGTGTGCAGGCCCATGATCTCCATCAGCATCTGGTTGGAGTTCGCCGTGCCGTAGAAGGTGCAGGTTCCCGGCCCGTGATAGGATTTGGACTCGGCCTCGAGCAGTTCGGCCCGTCCTGCCTTGCCTTCGGCATAGAGTTGGCGGACCTTGGCTTTCTCGTCATTGGGCAGGCCCGTCGTCATCGGCCCGGCCGGGATGAACACCGCCGGCAGATGGCCGAAGGTCAGCGCCGCGATCACCAGCCCCGGCACGATCTTGTCGCAGACGCCGAGATGGACGGCGGCGTCGAACATGTTGTGCGACAGGCCGATCGCCGCCGCCATGGCGATCACGTCGCGCGAGAACAGCGACAGCTCCATGCCGGGCTGGCCCTGGGTGACGCCGTCGCACATCGCCGGCACGCCGCCGGCGACCTGGGCAATGCCGCCGGCCTCGCGCGCCGCGTCCTTGATCAGCGCCGGAAATGTCTCGAAAGGCTGATGCGCCGACAGCATGTCGTTATAGGAGGTGATGATGCCGAGGTTCGGCACGCGGTCGCCGCCCAATGCCAGCTTTTCCGAAGGGCTGCACACGGCAAAGCCGTGGGCGAGGTTGCCGCAGGACAGCACGGCCCGGTTGGCGGTGCGGCTCGATGCCTCGGCGATGCGGCCGAGATAGGCCTCGCGCCCCGGTCTGGAGCGTTGGCGGATGCGCTCGGTGATGGCTTCGATGTCGCGTCTCGCGGTCATGGCGTCGGTCCTTTCAGGCGAGTTCCGCAAACACGGTCCGTGCGGGACCCCTTGGCAAGTTGAAATCAGGGTGCCCAGAAAACCTGTACGGGTCTCTCGGCTGCGTCGAGCACGGCGCGAATGGGCTTTCGCGTTTCCGATGCCATCGCGCATTCGAATGCCGTGCGCTTGTCCTCACCCTCGATGTGCAGCGCGACGAAGCCGGCCCTGACGATCCGCGCCAGCGACAGCGTCAGCCGCGGCTCGCCGGCGCTTGTCGCGTGAACCGGGAGCACGACCCTTTCCGAGGACGGGTCGAGCAGTGTTTCCAGATTGTCGGCGTCAGGAAAAAACGACGCGGTATGGCCATCGGTTCCCATGCCAAGCACGACCACATCGAGCGGCCAGGGCAGCGACCGCAACATCCTGCTATCGGCCTCCGACGTATTGCCGACGCTTTCTGCCTCTTGGTAGAGCGGCACGAAACGTGCGGCTGCGGCGGCGTGTTGCAGAAGATTGGCGGCGACCAGCCCCGCATTGGAGCGCGGCGAGGAGACCGGCACGCAACGCTCGTCAACCAGCGTCACCGTGACCTTGTTCCAGGCGATCGGGATGCTCGAAAGCGATGCGAAAAATTTCGCCGGCGTCGTGCCGCCGGAAACGGCGAGCAATGCCGTGCCGCGCTCATCAATCGCAGTGGTCAGGCGGCCTGCGACGTGGCCGGCAAGTGCAGCCGCCAGATCCTGGCGTTCGGCAAATGCGTGCCAGTTGTAGGCGTCGCTGTTCAATTGCTCTCGTGCCATGTCCGCCCGTCGCGTTCGATCAGCGCAATCGAGGCAGAGGGGCCCCATGTACCGGCGGTATAGCCCTGCGCCTCCTGCCTGGCGCCTTCCCATGCGTCCTGGATCGGGTCGATCCATTTCCACGCCGCCTCGACCTCGTCGCGGCGCATGAACAGCGTCTGGTTGCCACGGATGACGTCCATGATCAGTCTTTCATAGGCGTCGGGGGCGCGGCCGTCGAAGGATTGCGCGAAGCTCATATCGAGCGGGATCTGGCGCAGCCGCATGCCGCCAGGCCCCGGATCCTTGATCATGATGAACTGCTTGACGCCTTCGTCGGGCTGCAGCCGGATGACCAGCTGGTTGGCCGAGATCGGCCCGGCACTGTCGCCGAAGATCGAATGCGGGATCGGCTTGAATTCGATGACGATCTCCGAAACGCGTGTCGCCAGCCGCTTGCCCGTCCTGAGATAGAACGGCACGCCCGCCCAGCGCCAGTTGCCGATTTCGGCCTTGAGCGCAACGAAGGTCTCGGTGTTGCTGTTCTTGCCGAGCTCCTCGACATAGCCTTTCACCGGCCCGCCGGCCGAGGCCCCGGCACGGTATTGGCCGCGTACCGTGTGCTTGGGCGCTTCATTGCCGTTGATGCGTTTCAGCGCGCGCAGAACCTTCAGCTTTTCGTCGCGTACCGCGTCGGCGTCCATCGACGACGGCGCCTCCATGGCGACGAGGCAGAGAAGCTGCAGCATATGGTTCTGCACCATGTCGCGCAGCGCGCCCGCCTTGTCGTAATAGGTGACGCGGTCTTCGAGGCCGACGGTCTCGGCCACGGTGATCTGCACATGATCGACATTGGCGGAATTCCACAGCGGCTCGTAGAGCGCATTGGCAAAGCGAAGCGCCATCAGGTTCTGCACCGTTTCCTTGCCGAGATAGTGATCGATGCGGAAAATCTGGCTTTCATGGAAGTCGTCGCCGACCACATCGTTGAGCTGGCGCGCCGAGGCGAGATCGCGCCCGATCGGTTTTTCCAGCACGATGCGCGAGTTCGGCGTGATCAGCCCATTCTCTTTCAGCTTGTGTGAGATGTCGCCGAACAGCGCCGGCGCAACCGCCAGGTAGAAGGCACGGATGCATTCGCTGTCGCCGATCGCCGTCTTCAATTTGTCGAAGCCCGCGCCGGTCGTCGCGTCAGCCGAGACGTAGGAAAGCCGGGCAAGGAACGTCTCCAATTCCGCGGCGTCGATATCGGCCGGTTTCACATGGTCGGAAATCGCCTGCCTGGCGAAAGCCTGGAATTCCTCGTCGGTCATTTTCGAGCGCGACGTGCCGATGATGCGCGTCGGTTCGGAAAACTGATGGCCGCGCTGGCGATGATAGAGTGACGGCAAAAGCTTGCGTTCCGACAGATCGCCGGTGCCGCCGAAGATGATGAAGTCGAAAGGGTCGACGGGAATGATCTGGCTGGTCATGGTCTGTCCGCTCTGACGCCGCTCGCTGGTGTACGCGTGGATATAATCTAATCGATTTAGATTTTCCAGTGACACGGCGTCACATCCCCGGGGCCAATCGGATGCGTGCCGATTGTCCTGAGGTGTGCCCTTGACACTGGCGCAACCCGGACGCTTGTCGGCGAGGTGGTTCCGGGAGGCCTTCGCAGGTGCAGCATAGAGCGGGATCGAGGCGAAAGCCAAAGGAGAAATCGAGAGTATGTTGATCTTTCGGCGGCCATTGCCGGAGGCTGCCGGAGCGGGGAGTCTTCAATCATGAGTGAGAAAGCCATGCGCCTGGAAAGCAAAGTTGCCATCATCACCGGTGCCGCGTCAGGCTTCGGCGAGGGCATGGCCAAGCGTTTTGCCGAGGAGGGCGCCAAGGTTGTTGTCGCCGACCTCAACGCCAAGGGCGCCGAACGCGTCGCCAACGAGATCGGCCGGGCGGCGATCTGGACCCAGACGGACGTCTCGACCCGTTCCGAGTTCGACGAGATGGTCTATGCCGCAAAGAGTGCCTTTGGCCGCATCGACATCATGGTCAACAATGCCGGCTACACCCATCGCAACGGCGATATGCTCGAGGTCGACGAGACGACCTTCGATCTGATCACGGCCGTCAACATGAAGGCGATCTACCACGCTGCTCTGGCGGTCGTGCCGGTGATGGATAGGCAAGGCGGCGGCGTCATCCTGACCACGGCCTCGACCGCCGGCATCAGGCCGCGACCCGGCCTCACCTGGTACAATGCGTCGAAGGGCTGGGCGATCACCGCGACCAAATCCATGGCGGTGGAGCTCGCGCCGAAGAACATCCGCGTCAACTGCCTGTGCCCGGTTGCCGGCGAGACCGGCATGCTGGAGAAATTCATGGGCGCCGACACACCCGAAATCCGCGAGAAATTCCGCGCGTCGATCCCGCTTGGCCGGCTTTCGACGCCGCTCGACATAGCCAACGCGGCGCTCTGGCTGGCTTCGGACGAGGCGGCCTTCGTCACTGGCGTGGCGCTGGAGGTCGACGGCGGACGGTGCATCTGAGCTGTCCGGCCCTGTCGGTTTCAAGTTTGACCTGACCGTCCCTCGCTCGCGGGCGGTTGATTGCGGCAGCCAAATGAGCCGTGGGCAACGTCAAAGAACGGCCGATGCTACGCGCCGGTCTTGACGAAGCTCTTGTAGATCCAGCCGCGTTTGCCGTTGTAGACGATCTGGCACCATTTCTTGCAGCCCATCACCTGAACCGAGGTCTTGGCGGGAATGGTGACGATGGCGGCCGCACTGTTCTTCGGACCGGTGCGCATGGTGACGCCCCTGAGGATACGTCCTGCCGCGCTCGCTGGCTTGGCCTCGACTTTGGCCTGGGCGCCATCCTTCTGTGTCGCGGCCGGCAGCGGCTTCGGGGTCGAGATGGCGGCGGTTGGCGCACCGTCCGTCGCCGCCTTGGCGGGAGCAGCGACTTTGGCAATCAATGCTGCCACTTTGGTTTTCGCTGCCGGATCGGCGAATGCCGCCGCGGTGGACGGCTTGTCTGCTTTTTCAGCCTGGCCCGCCGTCTGGCCGCCCCCCGTCTGGCCGGATGTGGTCTTCGGTCCCGATCCTGTCCAGCGGGGATCATTGGGCGCCAGCGCCGCTATCTCGGCCTTCGCTGCAACCACCGCCGACGAAATCGCATCGGTCTTGCTCGCAGCCTGCTGCGCCGCTTCTATCCTCGCGGCCGCGGCCGCGGCCGGCACGATCCTTGTTGTTTTCACCGGAATGCTGGAAACGATCTGCTCGGGACTCGCGACCGCTTGTCTCTCAGTGGCCGGCAATGCCAGCCATAGCGCCATCGCTGCCACGCCAAGTAGCGCTGCTGTTCCAAACGCGGCGATGACCAGATGCAGGTTCGACCGGATTTGCCGCCAGAACCTGGGCTGCATGTCGTAGCCAAACTGCATCGCAAAGCGCCGTCGTTCCGGCGCGCCGAAACTGAAGGGCTCTCTCACTCTTACAACCTCCATTTGCGGGCCAACGTTCTTACGACCTGTGCCGGGAAACCGGCATCTGGTCGGCATCGGTCCCAATCCAACGCGGGCAGGCCCGCAAAATCCCCCTTCGACTGCCCAGAACCGGCATCCTTTGCCGGCGATTGTGGCATCACTGCGCCCTTGCGGTGCGGATTCTGCACCTTTACGATCGATTCTGCAACTTGCAAGGGATTTTGCAACCTGTGGTTATATGCGGTCCCTCAAGGCATACCAGTTGAGCGCAAGAAACAGCAGAGGCGCGCGCAAGCGCCGGCCACCGGGAAAGGCCGGGATGTTCAGGTCCTCGATCAGCCTCAGCCGGTCCCGGTTGCCGGCGACGGTTTCGGCATAGAGCTTGCCGAAAAAGTTCGACAGCATGACGCCGTGGCCGGAATAGCCGCCGACCGAGATCACATTGGGCATCACCTCGCGCACGAACGGTTTTCTCGGCATCGTGATGCCGACATAGCCGCCCCAGCCATGAGTGATCTCGACATCCCTGAGGTCAGGGTAAAGCTCGGCGATCTGCCGGCAGATGTGGACATGGATGTCTTTCGGATCGTTGACCGCGTAGATCTCGCGCCCGCCGAACAGCAGCCGCCCATCCGTCGATTTGCGGAAGTAGCGCACGACGAAGCGGGAATCGTCGACCGCCTCACCGCCCGGCAACACGTTTGAATCCCCAAGCGGCACCGTCGCGCCGATGAAGGAGCCGATCGGCATGATATGCGCGGCACTGATCGGCTCGAGCGTGCCGCCATGGGCGTTGACGCCGATCAGACATTTCTCGGCTGATATCGTGCCTTTCGGCGTCGTGACCCTGACCTTGCCGCCAACGGACGCGATGGCGGTCGCCGGCGTCTGCTCGAACAGCTGCGCGCCTGCCTGCGCCGCCACTTTTGCCGTGCCGATCACCAGCTTCAGCGGATGGATGTGCCCGGTGCCGGTGTCGCGGGTGCCGCCGAAATAGCGCGCCGAGCCCAACCGCTCCGCCGTCTCCCTGGCGTCCATGAAGCTGATGTGAGGATAGCCGAAGCGGTTCGCCATGATCTCGGCATGCGCCTTGTAGTCGTCGACATAGCGCTGCTTGTGCGCCACCGACATCTGGCCTTGCATGTAGTCGATCTCGATCTTGTTGACGGCGGCGAATTCGAGGAGATGCGCCTTGGCCTCTTCGGCGAGTTCGAACAGCGCCTTGGCCCGGGAAAAGCCGTATTCCGCTTCGAGCTCCTCGGCCCAGGCGCGCTGACCGGTGCCGAGCTGGCCGCCATTGCGGCCCGATGCGCCGTCGCCGAAACGATGCGCTTCGACCAGCACGACATTGCTGCCGGCCCTGGCGAGGTGCACCGCCGCCGACAGGCCGGTAAAACCGCCGCCAACGACGACGACGTCGCAGCTCAGGTCACCGTCGAGCGCCTTGTATTCGGGCCGTGGACCGGCCGTGTCCTCATACCAGGACCGGCCGGGGGAGATTGGGGATTGGTAGGGCATGATGCTCGAGTAGGGGAGTAGGGGAATAGGGGAATAGGGGAATAGGGGAGTATGGCAGTAGGGCATTAGGTCATTATGGAAGTATGGAATTAGGGCA
>NZ_JBVVQO010000031.1:0-83966 GCF_055811215.1 Mesorhizobium sp. WSM4819 | reverse complement strand
GCCATGGCCGCCCCTCGCCTCAGAGTAAGGGCTGCTCTCTCTCCAGAGCTTTTTGCAGAACCTTCAGGACACTATCGCGAATCGGCCGGAGAGGGGGCTTCGTAGGGCGCAGTCCCCCTCTCCGTCTCGGCTTCGCCGAGCCACCTCTCCCCCACTTCGTGAGGGCGAGGAACCCAAGCTGGAATGAGGCGCAGTCCTTCGCAGACTCTCAACCGGCGCTGCCCTGCGGATAGCAGATGATCGAGAGATAGCGCATCGGGAGAATGGTAAGCACCTCCGGCCCGTGCGGCGCATCGGCGTCGAAGAACAGGCTGTCGCCGGGCTTCATCGGGTAGAGGTTGCTGCCGTGCCGGTAGGTGACCTCGCCTTCGAGCATGTAGAGGAACTCCATGCCTTCGTGCTGAAAAGTCGGAAACACATCGGAATCCTCGGTCAGCGTGATCAGATAGGGTTCGACGACGACGCCGCTGGTGTTGGAGCCGATATGACCGAGCAGATTGTACTGGTGGCCGGCGCGCGTGCCGCGCCTTTCGACGTCGAGCCCTTCGCCAGCCCTAACGAAGACGGCGCTGCGCTCTTCCTCAAAGCGGCGGAAGAAGGCGGTGACCGGAACGCCGAGCGCCCGCGACAGCGCCTGCAAGGTGGTCAGCGACGGCGAGGTGATGCCGTTTTCGATCTTCGACAGCATGCCAAGCGAAATGTCGGTGGCAGCGGCAAGATCGGCAACAGTGATGCCGAGTTTCTTGCGAAACGCCCGCACCTCGCGGCCGATCGCGACCTCGAGGACCTTTTCGCGGGTGTCGCGGACGGCGTGCGGGTCCTGGGTCAGTGGCGTCCGGATCGATGCCACGCTTTTCGGCGATGGCTTGGCCTTGGCGGCGGCGGCCCCATTCCTGAAACTGGAAGCTTTCTTCGCCATGTCGCCACCCCGTCTGCAGATTTATTTCACTCAGGGTGAACATATTCGCTGCTGATACAGAGCGCAACTGCGACAGCAAGCCACTTTATGTCGAACGCGTGCTCTCCGGTTTTTCGCCCGTCAGCGGGTCTGCTGAAATCGATTGGTGAATCGAGGTTTCGGCAGAAGGCCTGTTGACAGCCTCGAAGGGGCAATTACTGTCCTGTCAGTGAAATTTGTTTCGTTAGGGAAATGAAACCGGGAGGCCCGCAATGAAAAGTCGTGTTGCCGTCATCGGAGCCGGACCGTCCGGCATGGCCCAGCTTCGAGCCTTCAAGTCGGCAGCCGACAACGGCGCGGACATTCCGGATATCGTCTGCTTCGAAAAGCAGTCCGACTGGGGCGGCCTGTGGAACTACACCTGGCGCACCGGCCTCGACGAGCACGGCGACCCGGTGCACGGCTCGATGTACCGCTACCTCTGGTCGAACGGTCCGAAGGAATGCCTCGAATTCGCCGACTACACGTTCGAGGAGCACTTTGGCCGGCCGATCGGCTCCTACCCACCGCGCGCCGTGCTGTGGGACTACATCAAGGGCCGCGTCGAAAAATCCGACGTGCGCCAATGGGTGCGCTTCAACAGCCCGGTGCGCATGGTGACGTTCTCCGACGCGACGAAAAAGTTCACCGTTACCGCGCATGACCGCAGCAACGACGTCACCTATTCGGAAGAGTTCGACAACGTCGTCGTCGCCTCGGGGCATTTCTCCGTGCCCAACGTCCCCTATTTCGAGGGTTTTTCGAGCTTCAACGGCCGCATCCTGCACAGCCATGATTTCCGCGACGCCATGGAATTCAGGGATAAAGACATCCTGATCATCGGCCGCTCCTATTCGGCCGAGGATATCGGCTCGCAATGCTACAAATACGGCGCCAGGTCGATCACCTCCAGCTATCGCTCGAAGCCGATGGGTTTCAAATGGCCTGACAGCTGGCAGGAAGTGCCGCTGCTGCAGAAGGTCGTCGGCAAGACCGCGCATTTCAAGGACGGCAGCACCAGGGATGTCGACGCCATCATCCTGTGCACCGGCTACCTCCACTCCTTCCCGTTCCTCACCGAAGATCTGAAGCTCAAGACCGCCAACCGGATGTGGCCGGACGGGCTTTTTGAGGGCGTCGTCTGGGAGAAGAACCCGCAGCTGTCCTATATCGGCATGCAGGACCAATTCTACACCTTCAACATGTTCGACGCGCAGGCCTGGTTCGCCCGTGATGTCATCATGGGCCGGATAAAGCTGCCTTCGGCCGAGGCGATGGCCGACCATGGCGCGAAATGGCGGGCGCGCGAGGAAACGCTGGAAGACGCCGAGCAGATGATCTGGTTCCAGGGCGACTACACCAGGGAGTTGATGGAGCAGACCGATTATCCGGGCTTCGATGTCGAGGCTGTCAATCAGACCTTCATGGAGTGGGAGCACCACAAGGCGCAGGACATCATGAGTTTCCGCGACCACGCCTACCGCTCGCTAATGACCGGCACGATGGCGCCGCTTCACCACACGCCCTGGCTGCAGGCCATGGACGATTCGATGGAATCCTATCTCGAGGTGAAAGGCGTCGCGGCGGAGTAGCGGCTTCCTCGCCACCCAGCTTTGCGCGACATGCATCAGTTGCTGCGCGCCTCGCGCACCTCTTTCGTTGCCTCGATGATCCGGCCGAGCAGGGCATGGAGATCGTCGCGGTGGCCGCTGCGGCCGGCGGGGCCGTTTTCATCGGAAGTCATGACCACGGTCAACGCGCGCCCCGGCACGACATAGACCATCTGCCCGCCATAGCCCCACCCGTAGAAGACCGCTTCGCCCGCGATCTGACGGATGAACCAACCATAGCCATAACCATCACCGGTGAAGCGCGAGGCGGTACGTGGCTGCCAGGAGAGCTTGATCCAGTCGGCCGGCACAAGCTGCCGTCCACTGCTGCTCATCCCGCCGCTGCGATAGAGCTCGCCAAAGGCGAGCAGCGAGCGCGGGCTCATGGCCATCTGGTTGCCGCCGAGATAGATGCCCTGCGGGTCGCGGTCCCAGGCGGTGATGGAAAAGCCCTCCTGCGGCCCGAGCCATTCGCGCGCCAGTTCCAGCGTGGAGCGGCCGGTCCGCCGCGTCAGGATCGCCGAAAGGAGATGGGTCGAGCCGGTGGAATAGAGCATGGTACCGCCCGGTTCGTCGTCGAAGGGCATGGCGAGCGCTGCCCGCACCCAGTTGTCGCTTGCCACCCAGCGCCCGTAGTTTGGGCCTGAGGTCCGACCCAGCCCGGCCTGCATGGAAAGCAGATGACCGATCGTAACCTGCTGGAGACGCGGATCCGCGTCGGCTGGCAGGTTGGCCTGAAGAAGCGGAGCGATCTTCTGGTCAGTGCCTTGCAGCACGCCCTTGTCGATGGCGATGCCGACGAGCGCCGAGATAATCGACTTGGAGGCGGATTTTATGTTGGCCGGACGTGCCGGAGAGTGGCCGCGATAGCCGCGCTCCGCCACCACCGCGCCCTCATGCGCGATGGCAACCGTGCGCAGCGGCGTCAGGCGTTCGGCCTCGTCAAGGAGCTTTCCAAGCCGCTGCTCCAGGCCATCGGCAGCGTGAGCAGCGACGGAAAGGATGAGGAGAAAGCCGAGAATCACGGTGGGGCGCTTCAGCATGAAGCCAGCTTGGGATGCATTTTGGGCAAGACGAAGGTGGGGCGGCGGGCAAAGACGCCTGCCTAGATGGGGTATCGATGGATGTTTTCGAAGACTTCGTGCTCGCGTCGGTGCGAGATTAGACAAACATTACCGCAAAATTCAGTCCGGTCATGGAGAGCGCGCCAAATTGCCGCGCCGCTTCGTGAAAGAGGCCCATTTCCGCCAGTCTGATTGGTTTAAGGGCGCTTGGGCTGACGACGCGATCTACGCGGTGTTATCCAATTGCCAGCCGTAGTTGCCGATCTTCGTTGAATGAGAGAATGCCGTCATGGCTCCTTGATTTGCTTGTCGAGGAAGGCAAACGCGTCCTTCGCCGACTGTTCGGTCACCTCTGCGCTGTATTGATACACGATCTCCTGGCCATAGACGCCGCGCATGCGCTCCCCCGCGCTGCCCAACTCCCGATGATCCCAAACATGTGTCGCATGGTAGACGATGTGTTCGACCGGATCCCCCTGCGCCTTCCGTTCTTCGAGTAGCGTCTTGCAACCGTTCATCGGCGGTCCACCCTGCGTGTCCTGGTTGCCTATTTCAACCAGCAACGGCACGACGATCTTTTCCGGAATGAAGTGCATGTCGACGGGATGCAACAATCCCGGCATCGGGAAGTTCGCGAAGAGACAAACCGGGTAAACCGACACGATAGCGCGAAATGGCTCGTTTCCATCCGGTCGCGACCGGCTCGATCCCGCGGCGGCGAGTCCTGTCATCGCACCTTGCGAAAAACCCATCAGAGCGACCCGAGCGGGATCGACGAAATGCTGCCGACGGAGGTGGTTTGCAGCATCGAACGCATCCTTCAGGAGCCGAGAAGCAGGGATGGCCAAGGGCCGGACACAGTTGTCGTCGACTCCGCGCGGAGCCAGCGGATCAATGACGAGCGCCGCGTACCCGTGCTCGACGGCACGCCGCGCCCAATCGAACGTGTTCGAGGTGTAGAGATGTCCATAGCAGGTGGGCATGATGACGAGCGCCGGAAAAGGGCCAGCGCCAACAGGCTTGAACATCATGCTTTCGCGTCCGGCCGCAAGGTCCCGCGTCTGGTCCGGAAGCGTCAAATCCGGACTGTCAAAAGGCAGGGCAAACTCATCGAACTGATCATCGGATCCAGCAGCATTTGCCGCCAGCACAACCGCGATTGCGGTAACAGCTAAGAATGGAAAAGACATTGTTCGGCCTTCCTTACTTCCGGTGCGATCACGCCGACGCTTGCGACCCTTTCATTTCTCCGGCAATCCTGCCTTGGCAAGGTCGGCGAGTTCGCGCGAATCTCGGTTATGCACTGGACGAGGCTAGTCGGTCACTGCGATGTCGCCCCACACCGCCTGCATCAACTCGTCTTTGGTGACGAGCGTGCCCGGCCTCAAGGCAAGTAGCCTCAGAACCTCAGCTGCTTGTGGACGCAAAGTCACCGTATGCCCGGCTTGATCAGTCACCGACCCGCACTGGAGATCGACCGTGCGGCCGTCCAGGCGAAGCAACGTCGGTGCCGAGCTGTGCATCGGAACTTTCCCCCTCGAGCGGACGCCCCAGGGTTTTCTCCCGTCGCCAATCTATACCGAAGTCTGCCCCAAAACCAGCATTCGGCAATCGCCCAAGTCTTCCGTTAGCGATCGCAAGATTTCGTCCGGTTTCGTCTGGCGATCGTGTCGATCTCGTTACGACTGGCGCCATCGGGTTCACGCTCTTCTTCGCCCCGGCCGTTCCGGCGAACATTGTTCAGGAATGGAGAAGATGATGATCGAACTCGTAATCGCCGCCTGTCTTGCGACGGGTGAATGCAAGGAAACAAAACTGACTTACGACGCCCGCGACGTGTCGCTGATGACTTGCCTAGTCGCTGGTCAGTCGGAAATCGCCCGCTGGCATCAGCAACATCCGTCCTGGCAGGTGAAGCGCTGGCATTGCGGCGTCGCCAGGCAGCTAGACTAGGGGAGGCGATTTGAGGATCCGTTCAGTGCGGCAATGCGGACGGAGGTGCCGACCGCGCCGGGCGGCGTTCCTCATCGCCACTGGCACCAGACGTGGCGTAGAGCGCTTCCGTGGTTGTACGGCAGAGTCGAATCTTTCAGCCGGCTTGGTCGCGCCACTTCTGAACCTCAGTGGTGCCTTTCGGAAGGTCTCGCATCCGAGCCGCCCCGAGCTGAATGTCCGCTCACTTACATCTCACACTGGCAGCTGCCTGTCCGCTATCGGCCCCAGAGCTGACATTTTTGCGATCAGCTTGGCAAGGACAGCTTCTGGAAGCCGACGTTTCGCGGCGCGCGCCCCCTCTATCTCCGGCTACCCCAGCCTTGCGCGTGCCTTCGCCGTCCAGGCGTTGAACAGCCGGTCGGCGACGATGCCGATGAAGGCGATGGCCAGTCCGGCGACGATGCCGCGGCCGGAATCGGCCTTGGACAGCGCGATGAACACCTCCTGGCCGAGATCGCGGGTGCCGACCATGGCGCAGATGATGATCATCGCCAGCGCCATCAGGATGGTCTGGTTGACGCCGAGCATGATCTCAGGCAACGCCAGCGGCAGCTGCACGCGCAGGAACGTCTGGCGCCTGGTGCAGCCTGACACCTTTGCCGCCTCGATCAGCGCCGGCGGCACCTGCCTGAGACCGTGATTGGTGTAGCGGATGGCCGGCACTACGGCAAAGGCGACGGTCGCGATCATCGCCGTCACGTCGCCGACTCTGAATAGCATCACCACCGGGATGATGAAGCAGAACGACGGCAGCACCTGCAGCGTGTCGATAACAGGGGTGACGATCTTCTCGACACGGTCGCTGCGCGATGCCATCAGCCCGATCGGAATGCCGATCAGGCAGGCGATGAAGGCCGAGATGCCGCAGAGGTAGACCGTCGCCATGGTCTTTTCCCAGAGGCCGGTCACCGCGCAGAAGACGGTCAGCGCCGCGACCAGGGCGGCGAGGCGCAGGCCGCCGAGCTGGTAGCCGGCAAGCCCAAGCAGGAACACCGCGCCCAGCCACGGGAAGCCCTCGCAGAAGGCGCGCACCGGGTTCAGCACATTGAGGATCAGCGCCACCCGGAACGCTTCGATCGTGTCGAAGAAGTTGATCGTGATCCAGCTCACCGCTGTCTTCCACAGCGGCGCGGTGGTGAAGGTGATCGCCTTCGGCACCGCAGCGAAGGCCGGAACGAACAGACCAAGCAGTGTCGTGACGGCAAGGACGGCGACGGCCAGCGTCAGATTGGGGTAGCGCCGCCAGAAGCTCGGGCTGACCTCCTGGTAGACATGGCCCTTCGCATGATTGCGCGCGATCGCCTGGCTCAGCCGGTCGAGGGCGATGGCCAGCGCCACGATGGCAAGGCCGGCTTCCATCGCCTCGCCGACCTTCAGCGCCCTGAGCGCCAGAAGCACGTCGTAGCCGAGGCCGCCGGCGCCGATCATCGAAGCGATGATCACCATGTTGAGCGCCAGCATGATGACCTGGTTGACACCGACCATCAATGTCGGACGCGCCGAAGGCAGCAGCACGCGCCACAGTTTCTGGCGCGCCGTGCAGCCGGCCATCTCGCTGAAATCGCCGATTTCGGACGGCACCCGCGACAGCCCCAGCATCGTCGCGCGCACCATCGGCGGCGTCGCGAAAATGGCCGTCGCGATCATCGCCGAAACCGGACTGTTGCCGAACAGAAGAAGCATCGGGATCAGATAGGCGAAGGTCGGGATGGTCTGCATCAGGTCGAGGGCAGGGGAGATCAGCAGCCGCTCCGCCCATGGCTTGCGCCACGCCCAGATGCCGACGAACAATCCGGTGACGATGCAGAACGGCACGGCGATGGAGATCAGCCCGAGCGTCAGCATGGCGCTGGTCCACTGGCCGAACAGCGCGATGTAGAGGAAACAGCCGCCGACCAGCGCGCCGAGCTTCCAGCCGCCGGCGGCACGTCCGGCCAGGAATGCGGCGATGCAGACACCGACCCAGGACAGACGCGGCAGGACGAGCATGTCGGCGCCATGGCCGATCTTGAAATTCTTGGCGAGCAGACCGAGCGCAAAATCGAGCGGCACGCCGAGCGCCGCGGTGATCGAGCGCGTCAGCCAGGAAAAGTTCGACTTTATCAGGCTCATCAACGCGCTGACCCAATCAGCGACCGGAATGATTGCGCCGACCGGATAATTGACCGCCCAGGGCAGCCTGTCCTGCAGCAGGAACACGGCAAGCACGGCGGCAAGGGCGCCGGCCCAGACCACCAGCCAGAGCTGAACCGGCCGCGATCTCGCCTCGCTGGCGCTTGCCGTCACCGTCATGCGTTGGCCCCGGAACGCTCGATGCCGGCCAGAAGATCGATCACCGCTTGCGGCGTGACTTCGCCGATCGGCTTGCCGGTGCCGTTGACGACGGCGAACGGCTTGCCGGCCGAAACGATATCAGCCGAAAAACTCGATATCTTGGCATCCGGCGCGACCACGCCGCCATGCTCGGCGCCGGCGCAGGCGCGCATCAGGCTTCGCGCCGAGATCACCTTGGCGCGGTCGACGTCGCGGGTGAACTCGGCGACATAGTCGGTCGCCGGGTTGACCACCAGCTGTTCCGGGGTGCCGATCTGGATGACCTCGCCGTCCTTCATGATGGCGATGCGGTCGGCCAGCCGGATGGCCTCGTCGAAATCATGGGTGATGAAGACGATGGTCTTGTGCAGCATGGTCTGCAGCCGCATCAATTCGTCCTGCATCTCGCGGCGGATCAGCGGATCGAGCGCCGAAAACGGCTCGTCGAGAAACCAGATTTCCGGCTTGGTGGCGAGGCTGCGGGCGATGCCGACACGCTGCTGCTGGCCACCGGAAAGCTCACGCGGATAGAAATGCTCGCGGCCGCGCAGGCCGACAAGCTCGATCACTTCGCGCGCGCGCTTCTCGCGCGTCGGCCGGTCCTGCCCTTGGATGCCCAGTGGAAAGGCGATGTTCTCCAGCACATTCAGATGCGGCAGCAGGGCGAAATTCTGGAACACCATGCCCATGCGGTGGCGCCGCAGCTCGATCAGCGCGGCATTGGAGATTTTGAGGAGATCCTTGCCCTCGAACTCGACCTTGCCATGCGTCGGCTCGACCAGCCGCGACATGCAGCGCACCAGCGTCGACTTGCCCGACCCCGAAAGCCCCATGATGATGAAGATTTCGCCCTGGCGGATTTCGAGGTCGACGGCGCGCACCGCGCCGACCAGCCCGGCCGCGGCGACCTCCGCCATGCTGGCCTTGCCGTCGCGCTGGCGGATGAAATTGGCCGCGTTCGCGCCGAACAGCTTCCAGACGTTGCGGCAGGCAAGTTTTATCGGGCGGGCATCCTTCGGCGTGCCTGCCGTTTGCGGCACCTGTTCAGTCGTATCGGCCATGCAGTCGTCCTTCTGGAATATGGGATAGAGACCCGGCCATGAATGACCGGGTCTCGCAGTTTCCAGTTGGAACTATCACTCGGCCGCCCAGGCCTCCCAGTCGGCTTCGTGGGCGGCGATCCAGGCGGCGGCGACGTCTTCCGGCGTCTTGCCTTCAAGATCGATCTGGCCGCTCATCTTGTTGAGCTCGTCGGTGTCGATCGTGTAGTTCTTCGCGACCTTGTAGGCGACCGGCCATTTGTCCTTCATGCCGGCCCAGGAATATTTCCAGATCTCGCCATGCGGCTTGCCGCAGTCATACTTTGCCTCGGGGTTCACACCCCATTTCGGATCGGTGTAGCATTCCGGCGTATAGTCGGGGAATTCGACCCATTCGCCCTTGTATTTGGCCGGTGCCCAATGCGGCGAATAGACCCACAGCATGATCGGCGCCTTGCGCTGATAGGCCGAATCCAGCTCGGCGAACATCGCCGCGTCGGTGCCGGCATGGATGACGGTGAAGGGCAGCTTCAGCGCCGCGGCACGCTCGTCGTCAAAACCTTCCCATGTCACCGGGCCGCCGAGATAGCGGCCGTTCGGCGCCGTTTCGGCGGTCGAGAAGGCCTCGGCGCATTTCGGGTCCTTCAGCGCCTCCCAGTTCGGCAGGCCCGGGCATTTTTCCTTCATGTATTCGGGATACCACCATTCCTCCTTGGCCTTGGGCCCGAGCGGGCCGAGGCGTTCGGTCTGCCCGGTTGCATCCGAGGCCTTCATGGCTTCGCCGGCCGTCGTGTCCCAGAATTCCATGGCGACAGCCAGATCGCCATTGGTAAGGCCGGTGGTCAGGCTGGAGAGATAATCGGCGGTCGGATACTCGACCGTGTATCCCAGCTTTTCAAGAATGCCGCCGAGGATCTTTGCGTTCAGATTGACGCTGGTCCAGTCGAACAGCGCGATCTTGATAGGGTCGTTCGATTCTGGCGCCGCCGCTTGGGCCGAAGGCGTCAGTGCACTTGCCGCGGCAAGTGTTAAGGCTCCCATTGACAATCTCGAAATCAAACTCCGAAGTGACATGCCTGTGCTCCTGTCAAGCTCTGGTGGAAGTTATCGTTCGTTCCCTTCTTGCGTCTTTTTGATTGTGTTGGAA
Organism: Mesorhizobium sp. WSM4819; assembly: GCF_055811215.1. Lineage (NCBI taxonomy): Bacteria > Pseudomonadati > Pseudomonadota > Alphaproteobacteria > Hyphomicrobiales > Phyllobacteriaceae > Mesorhizobium > Mesorhizobium sp. WSM4819. Next base: position 73,860 of record NZ_JBVVQO010000031.1, on the reverse strand, counting down.
AAGCTGGTCGTTGCGCAAGTCCATTGGCAGCAAATTGCTGTCGGCGCTGAAGTAGGCGCAGACGGGAATGATGCCCAATTCGATGAAGAGGTCGTGCGACCGCGTCATGGCTGCCGTGCTGCCGAAGCAGTGATCCGCGGATCGATCGCCGCTCTTGCGGCGCCCTCAAGCTTGCGAGCCATCAAGGTCCCATGCTGTCGGCTCTCGGCAGTCGCCGAAGCCATTTTCATGAGATGAAATTATATATACCAACATTCATGTCGCGCAACGACTAATGCGCCTCTTCCTTCTCCCCTTGTGGGAGAAGGTGGCCTCGCGAAGCGAGGTCGGATGAGACACATCGCCCGGCGCCGGGCGCCATCGTAGATGAAAGGTGCGTGGGCCGCTTTCTCTGGTATATCGGCTTTAAAAATCGAGCCCTTGGCCCAAGCCGCTATCCGATTGAAATGAAACAGAGTTTGAAGTTACTTTCATGGCAGGGGTGCTCCAGCTTGGCACTAACAGCACTCCGGCCAACACCCCTCATCCGTCTCGGCGCTGCGCGCCGATCCACCTTCTCCCCCAAGGGGAGAAGGCAAGAAGCGGTGGCGCCTCACGACATGATCAGGCCGCCATCGACATTGATCGTCTGGCCGGTGATGTAGGCGGCGTCGCTGCTGGCCAGGAAGCTGACCAGGCCGGAAACATCCTCGCCGCTGCCGGCGCGGCCCATCGGGATGTTCTTCACCCATTCGGCCATCAGCTCGCCGGGCTTGTAGTCGCCCATCAGTCTGCCCCATGCGGCGTCGTTGTAGGCCCACATGTCGGTATCGATGATGCCGGGGCAGATCGCGTTGACGGTGATCTTCTCCTTGGCCACTTCCTTGGCGAGGCTCTGGGTGATGCCGACGACGCCGAATTTCGAGGCGGCATAGTGCGGTGTGTAGATGAAGCCCTGGCGCGCCTGGCCGGATGCGGTGTTGATCAGCCGGCCGCCGTCGCCATGCTTGCGGATGCGCGCGATCGCCTCCTGGCAGCACAGGAACACGCCCTTGGTGTTGACCGCCATCACCTTGTCCCATTCGGCCTCGGTCATCGCCTCGATCCTGGCGATGGTGATGACGCCGGCATTCTGCACGGAGATGTCGACGCGGCCGAACTGCTGTTCGGCCAGATCGTAGAGGGCGGCGACCTCGTCCTTCCTGGTCACGTCCATGCGCAGCGATGCGACCTTGGCGCCCTCCGCCTTCAGTCCGGCGGCGATCTCGTCGACGCGCGGGTCGATGGCGCTGACGACCACAGCAGCACCCTCAGCCGCGAAGCGCCTGGCCATGGCCGCGCCAATGCCGCCGCTGGCGCCCGTGATGACCGCCGTCTTTCCCTCGAACCGTTTCTGCATGTTCTCTCCTACCAGCAGACGAAGCCGCCATCGACGATCAGGTCGATGCCGGTGACGAAACTCGAGGCGCGGCTGGCCAGGAACACGGTCGGGCCGACCATCTCTTCCGGCGCCGCCATCCGCCCCATCGGCGTGTCGCGCTCGAAGATCGTGACCTGGTCGGCGACCTCCGGCCGCTTGTTCATCGGCGTCAGCGTGTAGCCGGGGCTGACGACGTTGACGCGCAGGCCGCGATCGGCCCATTCCATGGCGAGACTCCTCGACATGTGGATGACGGCGGCCTTCGACGAATTATAGTGCGCCTGGGTCAGGCCGCGGTTGACGATCGAGCCCGACATCGAGGCGATGTTGATGATCGAGCCCTTGCGCCGCGTCAGCATTACGCGCGCTTCGGCCTGGCAGGACAGGAACACGCCGCTGACATTGACGTCGTAGAGCTTCTGCCATGTCTCCAGCGACAGCGTCTCGGCCGGCTCGGCCCCGGCGACGCCGGCATTGTTGACGGCGATGGTCAGCGCGCCGAGTTCCTTCTCCGTGCGTTCGGTCGCCGCTGCCAAATCGGCCTCTGAGGCCACTGTGCCGGTCAGCACCAATGCCTTGCGGCCGAGCCCCGAGATCCTGTGCGCGGTCTCGTCCAGCCCGCCCTTCGAGGCATGGCCGAAACAGGCGATATCGGCGCCGGCCTCGGCCAGGCCGATGGCGATTGCTTGGCCGATGCCGCTGCCGGCGCCGGTGACGAGGGCAACGTCGCCATGAAGATCGAATAATTTCATCGAAATGTTTTCCTGTTGAGCCGCCGGTGCTGCCCTGGGAAGGAAGGGGCGCCAGTCCTGACTGGCGCCCCGCGCGGTCCGGTGCCTGGGAGGATACCACCTGCTGCGCTCTATTCCGATCCTTTATGCCGCCCTCAGCTTGTGGCGAGCTCCATGACGGCGACGTTGCTCGCTTCGCTGCGGTCGAGAATGCCACGCTGGCGGCCACGGCTCAGCACCAGCACGCGATGCGACAGGCCGAGCACTTCCTCGAGGTCGGAGCTCACCACCACCACCGCCATGCCGGAGCGGGCGAGTTCGGCGATGACATCGTAGATCGCGGCGCGAGCACCGACGTCGATGCCGCGTGTCGGCTCGTCCAGGATGAACACCTTGGGCGGCCGTGAAATCCATTTGGCGATGATCACCTTCTGCTGATTGCCGCCGGAAAGCTTGCTGATCGCCTGGTTAGGCCGGCCCTTGACGCCGAGCCGGCCAATGCCGGCCTCGGCGAATTTCTGCACCGCCTTGGGAAACACCCAGCCATTCGGCGCGACATGGTCGAAATTGCCGATCGCCAGATTCTCGCCGATGGTCTGGTCGAGCACCACGCCTTGCGCCTTGCGGTCTTCCGGCACCAGCACGACGCCGGCCTTGATCGCCGCCGCCGGGCCAGTGAGGTGCACCGGTTTGCCGGCAACGCGCACCGAACCCGATGAAATCGGATCGGCGCCGGCAATCGCGCGCACCAGTTCGGTGCGGCCGGCGCCGATCAGCCCGGCGATGCCAAGGATCTCGCCGGCCCTTACCGAGAAGCTGACATTCTGAAAGCTGCGTTCCGGCGAGGACAGGTTGTCGACCTCGAGCAACGCCTCGCTGCCCGGCTCCGACAGCGGCGGGAACATCCGCTCGACGCTGCGGCCGACCATCTGCTCGACTATCGCGCGCACCGGAACGTCGGCGCGCTCGTGGCGGGCGACAATGCGCCCGTCGCGCATGACCACGACGCGGTCGGCTATCTCAGCAACCTCGTCCAGCCGGTGGCTGATATAGATGAAGGACATGCCTTCCGCCTTGAGCTTGCGGATCTGCTTGAACAACAGCTCCGTTTCCTCGCTGCCAAGTGCCGCTGTCGGTTCGTCGAAGATCAGAAGCTCGGCATTGAGCGTCAGCGCCTTGGCGATCTCGACCTGTTGCTGGGCGGCGATGCGCAGCGTGCCCACCTTGCGTTCCGGCGAGACATCGAGGCCGAGCCGCTTCAGTTGGGCCGATGCCCGCGCATTCATGGCCGCGCGATCGATGCGGCCGCCGCGCATCAGCAGGCGCCCGACATAGACGTTCTCGGCGACCGACAGGTCCGGCAGCAGCTTCAGTTCCTGGTGGATCATGCCGACGCCGGCGTCGATGGCCGCGGCGGGAGAAGCGGGGGAATACGGCTTCCCCCGCCATGTGATGCTGCCGGCATCGGGTTTGGTCGACCCGGCGATGATGTTCGAAACGGTGGACTTGCCGGCGCCATTTTCTCCAAGCAGCGCCACGACCTCTCCCGGCCGCACCTCGAAGCTCGCATCGGCCAGGACCTGCACCGGCCCGTAGCTCTTGCAGAGGCCGCTGACGAAGAGCCCCAGATGCGGGGTCTGCGTATGGCTGGGATCCAGGGACATCGTTCCGCTCATCAACTGCCGGACTCTTTGGGATCAGGGATGCCTGATATTAAGGATGCTTGGCGATGAACTGGTCGACATTGTCCTTGGTGGTCAGCGTCGCATCCTGCAGCTGTTCTGCGGGAACGGTTTCGCCGGCCACCAGCTTGATCGCCGCATCGACGGCAAGCCGGCCCATGCCTTGCGTCTGCTGTGTCGCAGTCACGTCGAAGACGCCGCCTTTCAGTGCCTTGAGCGCCGCCACGTCGCCGTCAAAACCGGCGATCCAGACCTTGTGGCCGGGATTGGCGACCTTGACCGCCTGCGCCGCACCGAGCGCCAGCGCATCTGCCTGGCCGATGACGATCGACACGTCGGGATGCGACTGCAGCAGGTCCTGCGTCAGCTTGAAGCCCTCGTCCTGGTGCCAGCCTTCGCTCCACAGCTCGCCGACCACCTTGATGTCGGGATAGGCGCTCAACGCTTCGCCGCAGCCCTTCGACCGGTCGACCTCGGGCGTCGTGCCTTTCTGGCCATGGATGATGATCAGCTCGCCCTTGCCACCGGCCTGCTTGGCGATGTAGTCGCACACCGCCTTGGCCGATGCGACGCTGTTGGTGGCGATGAAGGTGTCGCCGGGGGCGCCCTCGGCGTTGCGGTCGACATTGATGACCGGGATGCCGGCAGCCTTGGCCGTCTTGGTCGGCACGGTGGCGGCGGTGGCGCCGGCCGGGATATAGATCAGCGCATCGATGTTTTGCGTGATCAGGTCCTGCACCTGGCTGACCTGGGTCGCCGAATCGCCCTTGGCGTCGACGGTGACGATCTCGATGCCCTTTTCCTTGCCATAGGCCTCGACGGACTGCTTGATCTGGTTGAAGAAATCGGCCTGCAGGTTGGCGACGGCAAGGCCAAGCTTCTTGGCTTCCTTGGCCGAGGCCATATCGGACAGTCCGAGCAGCGGAATGACGGCTGCTGCAGCAAGCAGCAATGAACGTTTGGTCAGCATGTGTTTCCTCCGTTGATGTTCAATCTGTCCCGCCGGCGCATCACGGCGCCCCTTGGCCGAACAACTCCCAATTTCGGATCACCGATCCGTTTTCGCCCGGACATCCGGGTGAATCTCCTTGCGCCCACTCTTCATTGGGCTCTGCGCCGCCATGTATCCGTGGCCACCGCCAGCGCGATCACGACGCCGATCACCACCTGCTGGATGAAGGGCGACACGCCGAGCAGGTTCAGCCCGTTGCGCAACACGCCGATGATGAGCACGCCGATGGCGGTGCCGCCGATCGAGCCGACGCCGCCCGACAGGCTGGCGCCGCCGATCACCACCGCCGCTATCGTGTCCAGTTCGTAGCCGAAGCCGGAACTCGGCTGGACGGAATCAAGCCGTGCCGCAAGCACGATGCCGGCGAGCCCGGCCAGAACGCCGCAGACGGCATAGACCCAGTTGGTCAGCGACTTGACCGGTATGCCGGACAGCCTGGCGACCTCGGCGCTGCCGCCGATCGCGTAGAGGCTGCGACCGGTCGCGCGATAGTTGAGGAAGATCGCGAAGATGATGGCCAGCACGATCATCAGGCCGACGGTGACCGACAGGAAGCCGAAATGGCGGATGATCGACAGGCTGGTGAACCAGTCGGGGAAGCCGATGATCTGCGAGCCGTCGGTGATCATGTTGGCAAGACCGCGCGCCACCGACATCATCGCCAGCGTGGCGATGAAGGGTGGCAGCTTGGTGACGGTCACGAGCAGGCCTGAAACCAGCCCGCAAAGCCCAGCAACGACAAGCGCTGTGACGATGCCGGCAGGCATGCCGAGATTGAGGTGGTCGGGATGGGCGACGAAGCCCATCACCATGGCGGCGAGCGCCAGCACGGAACCGACGGACAGGTCGATGCCACCGATCAGGATGACCAGCGTCATGCCGATAGCCATGATGCCGAGCACCGTGACCTGGTCGAGCACGTTGAGGATGTTGCGGACAGTCAGAAACGTGTCGGTGGTCAGCGACAGCGCAAGGCACAGCAGCACCAGCCCGATTAGCGGTCCCATGGTTCCGGCGAACAGCGCCGAAAGCTTCGCGCCCGCCGCGGCCTGTGCATTTGGGCCGGCCTTCAACTCGCTTGCACCGTTGCTCACAGCCATTTTGTCTCCTCCATCAGCGCTCCGGCGATGCGTCGTCGGCTCACTCTTGTTCACCAGGCACCTCCCTGTGAACAATTTATCTTTGATATGCAATTTTGTTCAGCTAAACTGTTCGTCGGAAAATTGTCAAGGCCCGCCGCATCATTCCACGCCGGTTTGCGCCGCCAGCCGGTTTGCCTTACGAAAGGGCATGGAATGCCGCGTTTCAGGTCCGCTCTCATCCTGCGGAATCATGTCGGCTGCTTGAGCAGGGCAGGACGGCCAAGACGAAGTAAATGTTGACCATTTTGGCTTTCACTCACGTTGTAGAGGTATCCTGTCGATGTCCTGAATCTCGAATCCCGGGCACGCAGAATAATTTCGCGTCGCTTGGTCGGATAACGCCATTTGAATGGCATTTAAGGATTCGGACGACCGCGGGAGGGCAAAAAGATGGCGATGACAGACAATGAGAAGGCCTCGCGCTTCCCGGATGCCGAACTGAAGGCCCGTGCCGCGTGGCACTATTATGTCGAGGGCCTGACGCAGGAGAGGATTTCGGAGATCCTCGGCATCGGCCGCATCAAGGTGCATCGCATCCTGTCGGCCGCGCGTGAGGAGGGCGTCGTCCAGTTCCGCATCCGTGACAGCGTCGTCGAATGCCTGGTGCTGGAGGAGGCTCTAAAACAGCGTTTTGGGCTCAGCCAGGCGGTTGTGGTGCCGTCGGCCGCCGACCGAAGCAACGCGCCGCTGATGATCGGCCATGCCGCGGGCGCCTATCTGGCTGACAATGTGAATGCCGGCGATGTTATCGCGCTGGGCTGGGGGCGCACGCTGAAGTTCGCCATCAATGAATTGCCGCGGCGGCCGATCGCCAGGACGACGGTGGTTTCCATGCTGGGCGGCCTCACCCATGCCCAGCCGCTCAACCCGACCGAAAGCGCCTGGGAATTCGCCGAAAAGATCGGCGCCGAGTGCTTTCTGCTGCCGGTGCCGGTCTATGCCGACAGGCCGGAGCAGCGCGAAGCCTTCATGAGCCAGCGCAGCGTTCAGGACGTCGTCTTCCGCGCGCGCCGGGCAAACATCGCCGTGCTGAGCGTCGGATCGTTTTCCACTGACAGCCCGATCGCCAATTACGGCTTCATCAAGCCCAGCGAACTCGAAGAGCTTCAGGCGGCCGGCGCAGTTGGCGATATTTTATGCCATTTCATCGACGCCGACGGCCGGCTCGTCGACCATGAGGTCAACCGCCGGGTCTGCGCTTATCCGCTGCAGGACCTGTCGGACATCCCGGCCATCATCCTGGTCTCGGGAGGGCAGGAAAAAATCGCCATCATGCGGGCGGCGCTTGCCAACACCAGGATATCGGTTCTGATCACCGACGAGGACGCCGCCAAGGGCCTGCTCAACCGCTAAACCTGCCCGACTTCACCGAGCCGCACATGGGTCTCGCGCGTCGCCTGATAGAGGTCGCGGTAGATTGCCTTGCGCGCACGGTAACCGGAAACCAGCCCGTCGACGGGGTCGACATGCCTGGTCGGCGGCGCGGCCATCGCCTCAGCCGCCGTTTCAGGCGAGGCAAACCATCCGATGGCGGAAGCCGCCAGCATGGCGGCGCCGAGCGCTGCGGCTTCGTTGACTGGCGAGACGGACAGCGGCCGCTCGAGCACGCTTGCCATGATCCGCATCAGCAGGGCGCAGTTGGTGCCGCCGCCGGCGGCGATCATCGCCGCCGGTTTGCCGCCGGCCAGCGTTTTCGCCGCCTGCGTTTGCGCCGCTTGGGTTTCCGCCGCCCGAGTTTCCGCTGCTTGAGTTTCCATTGCCTCGCTGGCGATGGCCTGCTCGAAGGCGATGCCTTCCAGAACCGCTCGAAAAAGGTGCTTCGGCTCATGGTCGAGCGACAGGCCGACAATGGCGCCGCGCGCCGCGCCGTCCCAATAGGGGCTCATGACACCGGCCCAATACGGCAAGACGAGCAGGCCCTCGCTGCCGGCGGCAACGTCGACCGCTGCCTTCTCCAGGGCCGCAGCCGACGGCGAGCCGGTGGTGCGAACGATCCAGTCGACCAGTTGCATGCCGGAGCGCAGCACGGTCTCCAGCATGAAGCCCGAGCCGGTCGGCGAGACCAGCGTTCGAAACGCGTCCGACGTCGTGATCCCATGGGAATAACAGCCGCTGACGATGCCCGAGCCGAGCGAAAGATAGTTTTTGCCTTCGCCATAGACGCCCATGCCGAGGCCCATCGCCTGGCCGTCGCCGGCGCCGGCGACAACAGCCGTGCCGGCCTTCAACCCGATCAGCCGGGCCACGCTTTCGCCAAGCCCGCCGCAGATCGCGCCGGGCGCGACCAGTCGCGGCAACTGGTCCGGCCGCAGCCCCGCGGCCTCGACGAGCTGAGGGTGCCAAGTGCCATTCTTGACGTCGAGCAGCCCGAGCGGATCCGCACTTGCCGTGCTGGTGACCAGACGTCCGGTCAGCCGGTGGACGAAGAAGCCATGCACGTCGACGAGTGCGGCTGCGTCATCAAGCGTTTGCGGCTGGTGCTCGGCAAGCCAGGCGATCGCATAGAGCGCGGGCGTCGGGTCCGGCGGTTTGCCGCTCCAGTCGCGGATCGTCTCGCGGCCGAGCTCCGCCGAAAGCCTGATGACTTGCGGGCGCGCCCGCTCGTCCAGCCACAGGATCGCCGGAATAAGCGGCTTGCCGGCATGATCGATCAGCGTGAATGTTTCGCGCTGGTGGGCGATGGCGATCGCCGCCACCCGGGCAGCGCCAACCGCCTCAGCGACCTGCTTCAAGGCGCCGAGCAGCGCCGTCCACCAATGTTCGGCATCTTGCTCGAAATGGCCGGGCCTGGGATTTGAAAGCGGATAGGCTTCGCGCGCCTGGAACAGCTCCTTGCCGTCGCGCGTGAAGGCAATCGCTTTCACGGCCGTGGTCGAGGCGTCGATCCCGATTACGACATCGTCCATCAGGCGGGAATCCAGCGGATCAGGCGGCGTTCGTAACGAACCGTCCGTCCGACTGGTCGAGACGACGGCGGATCTGGGTTATCACCATCGAATCGTCGGGTACACAATTTTCATAGGTGAGGAAATCGCCTGTCTTGACCGGCTTGACCACCTTGGCGCGTTCGGCGAGGCCGAGCGGCAGGGCGCCGCGGGCGCGCGCGTCCTCCCAGGTCATGGCGAAGCCGCGATAGTCGTTCTCGCCGATCATGCCGAGCGACTGGCCAGGGGCAAGCTCGCTCTTGGCAACCGCCACCGCCTCGGCGACCGGATGGTCGAGCGGCTCCATGTCGGCGCGCTTGTAGACCACGGCGCGCGCCGCCGACAGCGGCACTTCCAGGCTGGTCAGATGATAGGGGCGGAAGATCGTGAAATACGGGCCCTTGCCGACCTTGAGGTCGATCATGCGCTCCAGCACGCGCGGATGCCTGGTCTCGATGATGCAGAACACGCCGGGCGCCACGCCCTTGCCGATCGAATAGTCGACGACGCCCTTGCGGTGCAGCACGCCGCCATCCTCGCGCGGGCAAAGCACGCCGGCGAGTTCCTCCAGCGTCGCGGTCGGGCCGTGCATGCCCGGCACGTCGGGCACCAGGCCGGTGGCGTTGGCGATCGCCACCATCTCGATCGCCGTCTTCGAGCCGTCGACGAACTCGACCAGCATGCGCGCATTCATGTTGCGCTCGGCCGCCTCCTTCTCGTAGTCGGCCGGCATGGCATCGATCTTCAGCGGATTGTTCTTGCCCTTGCCGGCGGCGATGATGTTGAAGCCGAGGCTCCTGGCAAAGCCGATGATCTCCAGCGTGCAGGCCGGCTCGTCGCCGGCCGCACCGGTATAGACGACGCCGGCCTTGCGCGCCTCCTCCTTGAGGAAGCGGCCGATGGTGATGTCGGCCTCGACGTTGAGCATGACGATATGCTTGCCGTTCTTCATCACTTCAAGCGCGAACAGCGTGCCGATGTTGGGATTTCCTGTCGCGTCGATGATGACGTCGATGCGGCCGGCCGCAGCCAACGCATGCAAATCTTCGGTCACCGCGATCTTGCCGGCCTCGATGGCGCGGTCGATCGCCGCCGCATTGCCGGCCTGCACGATATCCGAGCGGTCGTGGCCGGCGAGCAGCGCCGCATCGATCGCCGCCTGCGGCCTGACCTCGGAAATGGCGCCGATCCGCATGCCCGGCATCAGCGCGACCTGGACGACGATGTCGGTGCCCATCTGCCCGGCGCCGGCAAGCCCGATGGTGATCGGTCCCTGCTGTTCAGCGCGCTGCAAAAGTTCCGCTGCAAATTGCGGATGGGCCATGTCGCTTCCTCCAGTTCCTGACGCGCCGCAGCGTCGAAGCCATCATTTTGAACATTCCTATTTCCAAATGAAAAATATTTCAACCGGCAATTCGGCAGCCGTCCCCGCAAACATTCTGTGATTTAATTTGTGTAAGCCTTGGCTTGCGGCTTGGCAGCGCGGCGCAGAAGGCGGTGATCTCTTGGGATGCAGGCGGCGACGACCGTGACATCTCTGCTCGCAAGCAAGCGGGTGCGACGAAAAAACTGTTTCACGACCGCTCAGCTGCCGCTGCGCCTATCGCCGCGACGGAGTCGCGCGCTGGCCGGCATGCTCAGTCGGCACATGCCAGCATAACAGTCAGCTGCCGACCTCGAAGAAGGGCGCGCCAAGCAGGTCGGGAACAACGTCGATGCCGAGGCCAGGCCCGTCCGGGATGCCCATGCGGCTTCCCGAAACCGGCGGCTTGTTCGATGCGGTGCGCACCGTCACCCATTCGTGGAAGGCAATGGCGTGCAGCCGGCGCTCCTCCGGCGTCGACAGCGACAGATGCGCCATGGCTGATGTGTCGATCTCGGCGCCGCCGGTGTCCTCGACGGTGATCATGAAGCCCAGGTCGACGGCAAGGTCGCGGATCTGGCGCGTCCTGGTCACGCCGCCGAGCCGCGAGATTTTCAGCGTCAGCCCGTCAGCCGCCCCCTTGCGGTGGATGTCGAGCATGTCGTCCAGCGAGGTGACGGATTCATCGAGCACCATCGGCTTGTCGAGCGAGCGGCGCACCGACATGCATTCGTCGATCGTGGTGCAGGGCTGCTCGAACGTGTAGTCGATGGCGCGCGTCGCGTCGGCGAACTGGCGCGCCTGATAGGGCGTCCAGCCGGCATTGGCGTCGCAGAAGATGACGGTGCCCCTCGGCACTGAAGCGGCGACCGCGGTGACGCGCTCGATGTCGTCATGGACGTTGCCGCCGACCTTGACCTGCAGCCGGTGAAACCCGTCCTTGACGATGCGCTTGGCCAGTGCGGCCATCGCGTCGACGGTGCCATGGGTGACGACCTTGTAGAGTTCCGCCGTCTCGCTCTCGCGCCCGCCGAGCAGCGTCACCAGCGGCACCTCGGCGGCGCGTGACGCGAGATCCGAGCAGGCCATGTCGAGCGCCGACTTGATGTAGGGGTGGCCCTTGAACACAGTGTCCATCAGCCTGCCGATACTGACCAAGGCGCGAGGATCGTGGCCGAGCAGATGCGGCGCAATTTCGATGACGCCGGCGCGAGTGCCGGCCGAGAATGCCGGCGAGTAGAAATTGCCGAGCGGCGCCATCTCGCCCCAGCCGGTCAGCCCGCTGTCGGAGGTGATTGCGACGATCACCGCATCGAACGCGGCGGCGACACGCCCCTTGGACATGCGGTAGGGCCCGTCCACAAAGGGCTGCACGACATGGTAGGCCTTGATGGTTTTGATCCGCAATTTTTCTGTCCGTCGCTGTGACGCCCTGACGAAGCCGCCAACCTGCATCGTCCGCTGGGCTCAACTGCCGTCAGGCCGGTTGCGCGTCAGGCTGGCGCGATCGGCCTTGACGCCTCTGAAGCACACTGTTCGAGGCAGCGCGCATAGGCAAGCAGTTCTTCGAAGCTGTGCCGATGTCGCCGGCCTTGTCGAACTGCTCAGCAAAACGGCGCCCTCGGCATAGCCGGGGGCGCCGCTGGACCGGGCCTGATGGGGGGGTATCAGTTGGCAGGTTTCTGTGGCAGCGGCGAGACAGGCATTCCCGGGCCGATCTTCTGCAGATTGCCTGTTATCACCTGGTCGCCTTCCGCTACGCCGCTCGAGATCGCCACCAGGTCGCCGTTGGTCGGCCCCAGCGAAACAATGCGCTGGTCGACAGTATTGCCCTTGCCGACGACGTAGAGATACTTGCCGAGCTGGCTCGATCCCAATGCCGTCTGCGGCACCATCAGTGCATCTGGCTGCTGCTTGATATGCAGCCTGACACGAACATATTGGCCCGGCAGCAGCGTGAACTTGGCATTGCCGATCGTCGCGCGTGCGGTGATGGTGCCGGTCGATCGATCGACCGTGTTGTCGATGAAGGTGAGCTGACCTCTCTGGCGCGGTTCCGTATCGCCGGGAAGCAGGACGTCGACATCGATGGGTCCCGTCGCGCGGGCTTCCTCGATCTGTGCCAGATCCGTTTCGCTCGGATTGAAGGTGACATAGATCGGGTCGAGCTGCACCAGCGTGTTGAGCACTGTGCCGGCGACGCTGACCAGCGTTCCGACCGAGGCCTGGTTGCGGCCGACGCGCCCGGCGAACGGCGCCTTGATTTCCGAATAGCTCAGATTGAGCTCGGCGGTCCGCACAGCCGCCTGGTTGACGGCGAGTGATGCCTGGGCCTCGCGCAAGCTGCTGGTGCGCTGGTCGAACGCATCCTTGGCGATGTATCCGCTCTTGGCCAGTTCGGTGCCGCGACCAAGGTTGGATCGTGCATAGTCGAGCGTTGCCTCGTCGCGCTGGACCTGAGCCTTCGCCTGTTCAAGGGCAGCCTGGAAATCCTCTGGAGCGATCTTGTAGAGAAGGTCGCCCTTCTTGACATCGTCGCCGTCTGGCGCGACCTGCTCCTGCAGATACCCCGGCACGCGCGCCTGCAGCGTGATGCTGCGGATCGGCTCGGTGCGAGCGGCATAGTCGAGATAGATCGGGATCGTCTTCTTGACGACGCTCACCACTGGCACCGGCATGACAAAAGCCGCGGGCTCGGGCGCCGCGGGCTCAGGCGTTGCCGCCCCTGCCGTGCCGGCGTTGAGGCCGAAATTACCCATGTCGAGCAAGTGGACGCTGGCCATCGAGACCGCCCCCACGGCAACAGCCGCTCCCAACGCAATTTTCCATTTACGCATGATCATTCTCCAATTCTATTCGGCCGCTTCGGCCAATCGCTCGAAAGCGGGTTCGGCAGTTGGTTCAGTCGGTTCGGCGACAGGCTCGCTCTTGCTGCCGCGCTCGCGCAGCTGCTCGATCACCGCGTAGAAGACCGGCACGAACACCAGCGACAGGATCGTCGCTGCGACCATGCCGCCAAAGACGGTGGTGCCGATCGACTGGCGGCTGGCTGCACCGGCACCTGTCGAGAACATCAGCGGCAGCACACCGAGGATGAACGCGAAGGCGGTCATCAGGATGGGCCGCAGCCGCAGGCGCGCCGCTTCCATTGCGGCGTCGACGATGCTGAGACCTTCCTCGCGCCGGCGCCGGGCAAACTCCACGATCAGAATGGCGTTCTTCGCCGCCAGCCCGATCAGCATGACGAAACCGATCTGCGAATAGACGTCGATCTGCATGCCGCGCATAAGCAAGGCGACAAAGGCGCCGAACAGGGCAAGCGGCACCGCGAGCAGGACCATGAAGGGCATGGCCCAGCTCTCATATTGGGCGGCAAGGATCAGGAAGACGAAGACCATGGCGAGACCAAAGACGATCGAGGCGATCGATCCGGCCTTGAGCTCCTGATAGGTGATGCCCGTCCATTCATAGCCGAAATCCTTCGGCAGCGCCGTGGCGGCGGCACGCTCCATCGCAGCGACCGCCTGGCCCGAGGAGAAGCCGGGTGCGGCACCGCCATTGATCAGGGCCGACGCATTGTTGTTGTAGTGCGGGACGGTTTCCGGGCCGACGATAGGCACCAGCTTGCCGAGCGTGCTCAACGGCACCATGCCGCCGGAGGCATTGCGGACATAGAGCCGCGAAATGTCGGCCGCACCCGCACGCGCATCCTTGTCGGCCTGGATCGTCACCCGGAAGGTGCGGCCGAACAGGTTGAAGTCGTTCACATAGAGCGAGCCGAGATAGATCTGCAGTGTGTTGAACACGTCGGGCAGGCTGAGGCCGAGCAGCTTCGCCTTGTTGCGATCGAGGTCGTAGTTGAACTGCGGCGTCGAGGTCGAGAACGACGAGAACAATTGCTGCGGGTTGAGTTCGGGCTGCTTGCGCGCTTCGGCCAGCACGGCCTGCGTCGCGTCGTTGAGCGCAGCGCTGCCGCGACCGGTCAGGTCCTCCACCTGGAATTCAAAGCCGCCGGTCGTGCCGATGCCCGGAATCGAAGGCGGGTCGAAGCTCAGCGCGAACGCTTCAGGAAGTTCCATGAGCTTCGAGCGCACGTCGGCGACGAGCTTCGAGGCGCTCTGGTCAGGGCCGCGTTGGTCCCATGGCTTCAGGATGGCGAATTCCACCGCCGAGTTCGACTGGGCGGCACTGGTGAGGAAGTTCAAGCCGCTGATCGAGCCGACGATATCGACACCAGGCGTATTCTGCAGGATGTCGCGCGCTTTGCGGGCCACCGCGTCGGTGCGCTCCAGGGACGCGCCGTCCGGCAACTGGATGACCACGAAGAAATAGCCCTGGTCCTCGACCGGAAGGAAGGTCGAGGGCAGGCGCTGCCAGACGAAATAGGTCGCGACAAGCCCAGCCGCGAATATGCCGAGCATGATCCAGCGCAGGCGGATGAGGAAGCGCACACCATTGGCATAGGCATGCGACAGCCGATCGAAGCCCGTGTTGAACCAGCGGAACAGCACGAATTGCGTTGCCGGGCGGTGGCGCAGGAAAGCGGCGCTGAGCGCCGGGGTGAGCGTCAACGAGACGAAGGCGGAGATGCCGAAGGAGATCGCCACCGTCAGGGCAAACTGGTTGTAGAGCCGGCCGGAAACGCCGGGTATGAAGGCGACAGGCACGAACACGGCCATCAGCACGGCGGTTGTGGCGATGATCGGGCCGGTCACCTCGGCCATCGCCGCGCGCGTCGCAGCCAGCGGTTTGAGGCCGGCCTCCAACTGGCGTTCGACATTCTCGACGACGACGATCGCGTCATCGACGACGAGGCCGATCGCCAGCACCATGCCGAGCAGGCTGAGCATGTTCAGCGAGAAGCCGAACATGTACATGACGACGAGCGTGGCGACCAGCGACACGGGAATCGCGATCGTCGGGATGATCGTGGTGCGCCAGCTCTGCAGGAAGATGAACACCACCGCGACAACCAGGACCAGCGCCTCGCCGAGCGTGACCAGCACGTCGTGCATCGAGGCCGAAACGAAACGTGTCGTATCGTAATGCATGGCGTAGCTGACGCCCTTCGGGAAGCGGGCCGACAGTTCCTGCATCTTGTCTTTGACGCGCTGCTGCAGATCGAGGGCGTTCGAGCCCGGCATCTGGTAGACCGCGAGCACCACGGTCGGGTCCTCGCCGAAGAACGCCGACGACGAATATTGCAGGGCGCCGAGTTCGATGCGCGCGACGTCGCGCAACCGCACCAGTGAACCGTTCGCGGCATCGGCGCGCACGATGATATCGCCGAATTCCTTGGGGTCGCTGAGTCGGCCGACGGCATTGACCTGCATTTCGAAAGCGGTGCCGGCCGGCGCCGGCGACTGCCCGATCTTGCCGGCCGCAACCTGGACATTCTGCTCGGCGATGGCGTTTTGGACATCGACGGCGGTGATGCCGAGATTGGCGAGCTTGTCGGGATCGAGCCATACGCGCATCGAATAGCGCCGCTCGCCGAAGATCTGCACGTCGCCGACGCCGGGCAGGCGCTTCAGCGGGTCGACCACTTGCAGGTAGGCGAGGTTGCTGAGCGCGACCGGATCGACAGAGCCGTCGGGCGAGGTGAGGTTGACGATCAGGACGAAGTTCGGATTCTGCTTCTTAATCGTCACGCCGCCCTGGTTGACGATGGCCGGCAGCGAGGACGCCGCCTGTGAGACGCGGTTCTGGACATCGACGGCGGCGGTGCTCAGTGGATAGCCGACCTCGAAGGTGACGGTGATCGTCGAGGAGCCGTCATTGGAGCTCGACGACGACATGTAGGTCATGCCTTGAACGCCGTTGATCTGCTGTTCGAGCGGCGTCGTGACGGTGTCGGCCACGACTTGCGCACTGGCGCCAGGATAGTTGGCGCTGACCACGACCTGAGGCGGCGTGATATCGGGAAACTGCGAGACAGGCAGCAGGAAATAGCAGATCGTCCCGGCGAGCACCATGATGGTGGCGATCGACGATGCGAAGATCGGACGGTGGATGAAGAAATTTACCATGACACGCACGCCTCGCCCGATGCTCTTGCCTGGCCAAAGGCCTTGGCCACCCTTGACAGCCGCCGGCTGCGGCTTTGCCCGGAATCTTCCAGGAAACGAGGCGGCGCCTTGCGGCTGCGGCCTTGCGCATCCGCAAGGGTGCGCAGCATCGTCTCGAAAGAGCGCGGGTCGACACGGTCGGCCTGCATCAGCATCCGGATCATCGGATCCGTCACAACTTCGTCGATCGTCAAATCTTTGCGCTGCGACATCGTAGCGGCTCCTGGCTTTGGGGATCTGTGGCGTACGCCGCCGCAGATCGGGTGGTCTTCCTTTTCGCGGCCAAAGTCGCCTGGGCGCAGTTTCATGCCTGGGCCGATTTGGCGGAGGCTGTTCACAGGCGCCTGCGAGATTGACACGAGGCAATGGGGGTGTTACCAGTAAGTAACATCTAGAAGTTACAGACCGGTAACACCCTAGTCAAGAGGTGTGCCGAGGGATTTTTCGGAAATCCCGGAAACCAAGGAGGTTTTGATGGAAGACGGCACTGCGGAACGCATCCGCCCCCGGGATCGCATCCTGGAGACGGCACGGGATATGTTCCACAAGCATGGCATCAAGGGCGTCGGCGTCGACGCGATCACTGAGGCCGCCGGTACCAACAAGATGACGCTCTACCGTCATTTCGAGTCCAAGGACGATCTGGTCATCGAGTGCCTGCGAGCGACCGCATGCAGCGCCAACGCGATGTGGCAAAAGTTCGAGGCGGAGCATCCGGGCGACAAGCTTGCGCAACTGCATGCCTGGGTTCGGATGGCAGCCGATTGCCTGATGATGGACGGCCGCGGTTGCGACATGGCCAACGCCGCCATCGAGTTGAGCGAGACCGACCATCCGGCCCGTCGGGTAATCAAGGAACTCAAGCAGGCTCAGCGCGACCGCCTCGTCGGCCTGTGTCGGGATGCCGGCATCGGCCAGGCAGAGCTTCTCGCCGATACATTGTCGCTGCTGCTTGAAGGCGCCCGTGTCAGCCTGCAAAGCGTCGGAGCCGAAGGCCCCAGCGCGCAGTTTGTCCGCATGGCGGAAGGCCTGATCACCTCGTTCAAGGCCAGATAGTCTCGCAAGCGGCGAAACGATCGGTGGCGTGTTCATTGCAAGCCGCGCCGCGAGTGCTCTTTTGCCTTGGCATGTGCTGTCATCTCACGTCTCCGTTGCCGGTCTGTCGCCGCGCTCTTGCGCGCGGCGGTCGCTGCTGGTTGTGAGCAGGCTAGGCCCGATAGCGAATTGGTGAGAGTGACAAGTGTGGCGGGATTCCAATGGGGCTGCGGCGCTGCCCGAACCAGCCATTGGCGATTGCCGCCGCCTTGCCCGACACCCAAGAACAAAAAAAGCCCGCTGCCGGGAGGAGGTGGCAGCGGGCTCGATTTCGAATACGACGCGGGAGGAGGTGCGCCGCACTCAGCGTCGGCATCGCATCTGGGAGGAGTAGATGGCCGACACCTGCGAAACTAGCGGTTGCCCAATGATTCGGCAATAGCAAAAGATGCATAGCAGATGTGCAGATTCGCGCTATCAAGCGAATATTAACCATCGCCGCGACCAACCGTGGCGCTTGCGTGGCATCACTGGACCGGAACGTTCTCCTTGAAGATCAGGCGCGGTTCGATGAATTTCCGCGTCAGATAGGGCGCCGAGGAAGCGATCGAGCCGAGCAGGCGAATCACCGATTGCTCGGCGATCAGCCGTGCATTCTGGTCGATGACGACATCGAGCAGATCGTCGACGAGATAGCCGCGTGTCGCTCTTGTCAGGTCGTGACAGATGAACACCGGCTTCCTTTGCGGTTTGGCTTCCAGCAGCGCTTTCGCCACGCCCGAGCGTCCGGCGCCGACGCAATAGATACCGAGCAGTTCCGGCTCGTTGTGCAGCGCCTTCATCGTCGCCGTGTAGCTGATATCAGGCTCGTCGTTGATCTCGACGGCGCTGGTCACGGTCAAATTGCGGAACTCCTCGCCGAGCACCGAGCGAAAGCCCATTTCGCGTTCCTCATGCCCGCGATAGGAGCGCGAGCCGACGATCATCGCCAGATGGCCCGTGCGACCGCCTAGGAAACGTCCCATCAAAAGGGCTGCGGTGCGCCCTGCGACACGGTTGTCGATGCCGACATAGGCCGATCGCGGCGCGCCCGGAACGTCCGACACCAGCGTGACCAGGCGGATGCCGGCTTCGACGATCTCGCGCAGGATGTTGCGCGTTCTCGGGTGATCGATCGCAATGACACCGACGCCGTTCGCCTTGAGCGAGAGGTTTTCGACGGCCGCCTGCAACGCGTTCGGCGAGATGCCGGCGAGCTTGTGGATCCGACAGGAGGCGACAAGCGGCAGGCGTGCGGCATAGTCCTCGATATGATTTGCCAGATCCATCATGAAGGCGTTCGAGCCGATCGGCAGGAAGAACTCGAGATGCGCCGGCCGCGAGGGCAACGTGACCTGATCCACGACCGGCAAATAGCCAAGCTGCTTGGCCGCCTCCATCACCCGCTGCCGGTTGGCGGCGCTGGCGCCCGGCCGGTTGTTCAGCACCCGGTCGACCGTCGCGGTCGACAGCCCGCAGCTTCTGGCGATGTCCGCAACGGTGGCTTTCATAGTCGCAGTCATAGGAGCCGATGTGATCCTGTACCAGAGATACGGCCAACCCGGCTTCCAACTGGCCACTCAGCCCTGCGATTGCTTCCCCTGCACGATGGCGTCACGGATCTCCTTGTCGGACATGCCGGTGATGATCCGTTCGACTTCCGCGACGTTGGTGTTCTTCGGATCGATATCGTCGGCAACCACCTTGCCGCGGCGCATGACGACGATGCGGTCGACCACCTGGAAGACGTGGTGGATGTTGTGCGCGATGAAGATGCAGGAATGGCCCGAATCGCGGGCGCTGCGCACGAAGCTCAGCACACCTTGCGTCTCGGCAACGCCGAGATTGTTGGTCGGCTCGTCGAGGATTATGAGGTCGCTGTCGAAATGCATGGCGCGCGCGATCGCCACGGCCTGCCGCTCGCCGCCTGAGAGTGAGCCGATTGGTGTGGTCGGCGGGATGTTCTTCGAGATGCCGACCTGCTTGAGCAGATCGCGGGCGACCACGTTCATCGCCTCCTGGTCCATACGGTTGAGAAAACGCGGCGGTTTGATCGGTTCGCGCCCGAGGAACAGGTTGCGCGCGATCGACAATTGCGTGACCAGTGCGGAGTCCTGGTAGATCGTCTCGATGCCGTGCGCGATGGCGTCGCTGGTGCTGCGCAAGTCCACCTTCTTGCCGCGGATGAAGATGTCGCCGCTGGTCAGCGGGACCGCACCCGACAAGACCTTGATCAGCGTCGACTTGCCGGCGCCATTGTCGCCGAGCAGACCGACGATCTCCCTTTCGTTGACATGGAAATTGGCGTCCACCAGCGCTTGCACGCGCCCGTAGGACTTGCGGATGTTTTCCATGCGGACAAGCGGCTCAGTCATGGTTCAAGTCCCCGCCTGATGCCGGCGTTCCAGCCATGAATGGAGCGCCATCATGCCGAGGATGATCGCGCCGATGAAGATGTTGTAGGCAAGCCCAGGCACGCCGATCAGCACGATGCCGTTGCGCATCACGCGCAGGATCAGGATGCCGAGCACGGTACCGATGATGGTGCCGCGTCCGCCGGTCAGCGCCGTGCCGCCGATCACCACCATGGCGATGACTTCGAGCTCGTAGCCGGTGCCGCTGTTCGGGTTGGCCGCCGAAGTGCGCAGCGAACTGATGACGCCGGCAAGCGAAGCCATGATTGACGACAGGATGAACAGGCCGATCTTGACGCCGCTGACATTGACGCCGCGCGCCCTTGCCGCATTGGGGTTGCCGCCGGCCGCCTGGATCCAGTTGCCGGTCCGGCTCTGCGTCAGCACGTAGCCGAGTGCGATCGCGGCTGCGATGAACCAGAACAGCGACATGTAGATGCGGAACGGTCCGATGAAGAAATCGCCGACCAGCGCCTCGGCGAGCCAGCTGCCTTCGGCGCTCCAGGTGCGTTGCGGAAATCCGCTGGTGACGAACAGAGCGGTGCCGCGCACCACCAGCAGCATGCCGAGCGTCACCAGGAAGGACGGTATCTTGAGTTGCGTCACGAACCAGCCATTGACCAGCCCGATGAAGCCGGCAACCAGCAAGGCCACGACGAAGCCGGCCTCCAGCGAGGTGAGGCCGCTGTTGAAGAGCGTCCACATCAAGACGGGCGAGAAACCGAACAGCGATCCGACCGAGAGGTCGAATTCGCCTGAAGTCATCAACAGCGTCATCGCCAGCGCGATCAGGCCGAGCTCGACCGTGAAGGCCAGTATGTTGCTGATGTTCTGCGGCGACAGGAAGTCGTGGTTGAACCCCCAGAACACGACAAGCTCGACGACGAGCAGCACGAAGGGCCCGAATTCCGGCCTGGCGATCGAGCGTTGGATGATGGAACTGTTTTCCACGTTGGACCCGCGACATGGTTGGAACTGGCCAAGTCCGGCGCCGCATGAGGCGGTTCGAGGCTCAGCGGGATGATGGGGATGATCGCTGCGGCAAGCGCCGCCGCGACCATCCCGATCGCGGTTTTATTTTCCGGACAGGATGTCGTCGTAGACCTGTGCGGTGTCCTTTTCGTAGAGCGCGCCGGTGATCACGTCGAAGCCGGGCGGAATGCCGCTCGCGGCCATGTTGGCGATCGAAAGCGCCACATAGCTGGTCGCCTGCGGATCCTGCCACTGCGCGGCATTGACGTAGCCGGTCAGCACCTCCTGGGTGGTGTCGAGCGAGTTGCCCCAGCCGACGACCGGGATTTCGCCCGGCTTGATGCCGGCCTGGTCGAACACCCGCTTGATCGAGCCGGTCACCAGGTCGCCGAGACCGATGATCGCCTTGACCTTGGCCCTGTTGGCGGTGAGATAATCGACCATGCGGTTGATTGCTTCGGCCTGGTCGAGCGTGGCTTCGGTGATTTCATAGGTGATGCCGAGCGGCTCGAAGACGCTCTTGATGCCCTCTTCTTCCTGGACGCCGTAGGTGGCGCCGGGGATTTCAACCGGCATCCAGACAAAATCGCCCTTCTTCACCAGGCCCTTGTCGACCAGATACTGAGCCCAGTTTTTGCCGAAGGTGACGTTGTCGCCGCCGACATAGGCGTTGAAGTCCGCCTTCGGATCGGGCGTGTTGAAGTTGATGATCGGGATGTTTGCCGCTCGTGCCTCCTTGACGAGCTCGATAAGGCTGCCCGGGTCGGGGCTGGTGGTGGTGATGCCGTCGGCCTTCGCCGCGATGGCGGCGCGAACAGCCTCCTGCTGGGACGACACGTCGCCATTGTGGAACGAGGTGTTGACGGTGTTGCCGGTGTCCGTCGCCCATTGCTTGGCGCCGGCGAGGAAGTAGGTCCAGACCGGATCGGCCGGGCCGCCATGCGAAATCCAGTAGAAGGTCTTGGCCTGTGCCGCCGCCGGAATCGCCAGCGCCACGATCAAGCCGAATACAAATAGTCGTAGCCTCGTCAGCATTTGATTTCCTCCCATTTTGAAAACGTCCTCCAGCTCCGGCGACGATCACGGCAAGCCTGACCGTATTCTTGCCAGCGGCGATCTGGATGCATCAGAGCATCCGCTTTTTCGATCAATGGCAAGCCTCCATTTGCCAGTGGTAGTTGGCGCACGACGATGCGCCATCAGCCATCCCATCAGATCGCATCAGTTTGGCTGATATCTTTTGCGGCAAGCGGTACGCGGCGCCGAAGACGAGGGCGCAGGCGGGACGGAAGCTAGATGAGGTCGGCCCTGGCAAGGTCGCGCAAGAGATGGCTGGCGCCGTAGGTCCAGTGGGGACAGTCGGGCGACAGCCGCACCCGGTTGATCAGGGCGCCGAATTTCTCCGATGAGATGGTGACGATGTCGCCGACCTTGTGCGTGAAGCCCTTGCCCTTTTCGCCGCGATCCTTCGACGGCACGAACATGGTGCCGAGGTAGAGCGCCAGCCCGTCGGGGTACTGGTGATGCGGGCCCATGGCGGCGGCGACCAGTTCTTCGGGCGAGCGGCTGATCTCGGCCATCGAACTGGCGCCCTCCAGCGAGAAACCATCCTCGCCCTCGACCTTCAGCCGCACGGTGGCCTGCTTCACGTCACCGATGGAAAAGGTATCGTCGAACAGCCGGATGAACGGGCCGAGCGCGGCCGAGGCGTTGTTGTCCTTGGCCTTGCCGAGCAACAGCGCCGAGCGCCCTTCGACGTCGCGCAGATTGACGTCGTTGCCGAGCGTGGCACCGACGATTTTGCCGCTGCCGGCGGCGATCATGGCGATCTCCGGCTCCGGATTGTTCCAGGTGGAGACCGGATGCAGGCCGACATCGGCGCCGAAGCCGACCGACGCCATCGGCTGGCATTTGGTGAAGATTTCGGCATCGGGGCCGATGCCCACTTCCAGATATTGCGACCAGGCGCCGCGCTGGATCAGCTTGGTCTTGATCTCTATCGCCTCCGGCGAGCCTGGCTTGAGCTTCGACAGATCGTGGCCGATCAGCCCGGCAATGTCGGCGCGAATGGCGTCGGCTTTTTCCGCGGAGCCGCGCGCCTGCTCCTCGATGACCCGTTCGAGCAGGCTGACGACGAAGGTGACGCCCGATGCCTTGACCGCCTGCAGGTCGACCGGAGAGAGCAGGTACGGCTTTTGCGGATCGCGCGCGGCCTGGAAACTGTTGGCGGCGATTGCATCGAGCGATCCGATCGGTTCGCCCGCGGCGGCGTGGACGTAGCCTGCTGGATCCGGCATCTCGCAGATGTCGCGCACGGTTGGTGCCATGCTGGAGGTGATGTCGAAGACCGTGCCGCCACGTACCGTGACCACCAGCGGATGCGATGCTTCGCTCGTCCAGGCGCGGCCGATGAAGAGGCCCTCGTCGGGCAGGAGGGTGGCGTTCGTCATGGCTTGCGGTCCTCTGCTGTCTTGTTCTGCGTCGCTGCGGACCAATGGTTCATCAAAAGCCTGGCCGCGGCGGCGGCACTTTCAACAAATTCCCGCCAAAGGTCTATCCCGTTCCTAGCGGTCGAGCCCTGCGCTGAATTTCGCATCGGCGGACGCCATCCTCTTCAATCCCTTGATGCCGAGATCAAAGGCTCTTTCAAAATAATGAAATCGTCACTAGGATTTTCATTTGACGAAGACATTTCAGGTGACCCTTGCCCCTACCGTTTTCCGATCCGCTCTGGCAGAAGCCGCCGGCGGCCCCTGCGTTCCGGTCGCTTTTTCCCGGCCGCCAGCGTGCCGATGTCGTCATTGTCGGTGGCGGGATTCTCGGTCTGTCGACAGCCTTGCATGCAGCCCGGTTCGGCCTTGCCGTGCAGGTGCTGGAAGCCGGCGAAATCGGCCAAGGCGCATCGGGCCTGAATGGCGGTCAGGTCATCCCTGGCCTGAAATATGATCCGGAATGGCTGCTGGAGCATTTTGGCCTCGAACGCGGCGAGATCCTCGTCAATTTTGCCGCCTCAACGGCGGACGCCGTCTTCGAATTGATCCGCGACGAGAATCTGGCGGTGCCGTTCGTCCGCAACGGCTGGATCCAGGCAGCGCACACCGAGACGGCGCTGAAGGCGGCGGCGAACAGGGACCGGCAGTGGCGGAACCGTGGCGCCGATGTCCGGCTTCTGAGCCAGACCGAGATCGCCGCGTTGACTGGCGCGCAGGGCTATCTCGGTGGCTGGCTCGACCGCCGCGCCGGCGTGATTGATCCGCTTGCCTACACGTCGGAACTGGCACGGATCGCCTCGGCCGCGGGCGTGAAGATCGCCGAACATCAGAAGGTGATGCGCCTCGACAAGGCCGGCATTTGGCGCATCTCGACGGAGGGCGGCGCCGAATTGCAGGCCAAAGCGGTCATTCTGGCGACGAACGCCTATACCGGCGACCTGCTCCCTGGTCTCGCCGAAACGTTCGTTCCGCTGCACTCCTTCCAGATCGCGACAGCACCGCTGCCATCCGATCTGGCGGCCGGGATTTTACCGGAAGGGCAAGCAGTATCGGACTCACGTCGCATCCTCGTTTATTACCGCAAGAGTGCCGACGGGCGGCTGGTGCTCGGCGGGCGCGGCCGAATGGCGCTGCCGACCAGCGAATGTGATTGGGCGCATCTCGAGCGCGCGCTGCTCCGGCTGTATCCGGCGCTATCCGAAGTCGCAATCGAAAAGCGCTGGTTTGGCCGGGTGGCGATGACGCCGGATCACCTCCCGCATATCCACGAGCCCCAGCAGGGCCTGATGGCCGTGGTCGGCTGCCAGGGCCGTGGCGTCGGCCTGATGACCGCGCTTGGCGAGCGCATTGCTGGCTATCTGGCGAGCGGCGACGCCGGGCAATTGCCGTTCCCGGTCTCGCCGATCCGGCCGATCCCATTCCACGTCTTTCGGCAGGTCGGCGTCGCCGCGACGATCGCCTGGTATCGTATGCTGGATGCATTCGAGCGCTGATTTTATGCCGATGCAGGAATCAGCTTGACAGTTTCACGATTCTGAAAAATTCTTAAGTGATTTCAAATTTCGATGGGCAACCCCGATGTCGACCATCGTTGCAAGGCAGCCGCTGCCGGAGTCCCGGTCCTCGACGGGTTTCCGGTTGGCCATGCTGCTGCCGGGCGGGCTGGTCACCTTCTTCCTGATCCTGTTTGCCCTCGGCCTCGTGGTTTTCCTCGCCCTTCGCGGTAATGACGGTTCGCTGCTGGGCGCCGGTTTCACTTTTGCGAATTTCGTCACCGTGGCATCCGACCCGCTGTACTGGACGGTAACGCTGCGCTCGCTGGCCATTGCCGGCCTGGTGACGCTGGCGACGGTCGTCACCGCCTATCCCGTCGCCTACTACCTGGCCTTCCATGCCGGACGGCGGCGCGGGCTGCTGCTGTTTCTGGTGACGCTGCCGTTCTGGACCAGCTATCTGTTGCGCGTTTTCGCTTGGAAGATCGTGCTTGCCTACAATGGCGTGCTGAACTCGGCGCTCGTCGAAAGCGGCATCTGGTCCGAACCGACACTGGCGTTTCTCAACACGCCGACCGCCGTCGTCGTCACGCTGGCTCACGCCTATGCGCCGTTCGCCATCCTGCCCATCTATGTGGCACTGGACACGATCCCGAAATCGCTGCTCGAAGCTGCTTCCGATCTCGGTGCCAGACCGTTCACCAGCTTCCGCCGCGTCGTGCTGCCGAATTCGATGCCGGGCGTGCTGGCGGCGGCTCTCGTCGTCTTCGTGCCGACGGTCGGTGATTATGTCACTCCGGCGCTGGTCGGCGGCCCTGCCAGCACCATGATCGGCTCGCTGATCCAGGCCCAGTTCGGCAAGGCAAACGACTGGCCGTTCGGCGCAGCACTCGCCGTTGCCGTCATGCTGGTCATCCTTGCCGTGGTGCTGGTCGTGCGTTCCGCCGACCGCAGGTTTGGCAGCCGCACATGAGCGCCGCGCGCATAGACGCAAAGCAAGGTGGCCGCTGGCTCGGCGCCTACGTGCTTGTCTATCTGGTATTCCTCTATTTGCCGATCTCGCTGATCCCGCTGTTTTCCTTCAACGATTCGATCCAGGCGGCGTTTCCGCTGCAAGGCTTCACGTTTGAATGGTACACGACGCTGTCCGGCAATTCGGCGCTATCCGGCGCGCTTGCCAACAGCCTCGTCATCGGTGCAATTGCCGCCACCGGTGCCACGCTCTGCGGCATCACCGTGTCCTACATGGATCTTTTTGGCCGTTCGCCGCTTGCCTTCACGATCAGCGCTATCGCGCGGCTGCCGATCCTGATCCCCGGCGTCATCGTCGGCATCTCGCTGCTGATCCTGGTCAACCTCATTGGCTTCGGTCCGTCACGCACCGCCATCGTGCTCGGCCACATATTGGTGGCGCTGCCGACGACGGTGGTGATCATGAAAAGCCGCTTCGCCGCTATACCCAAGACCATCCATGAGGCGGCACTCGATCTCGGCGCCTCCGACTGGACGACATTCAGGCGGGTCATGCTGCCGCTCAGCCTGCCCGCCATTGTATCAGCGTTCATGCTGGCCTTCCTGACCTCCTTCGACGAGTTCATCGTCGCCTTCTTCCTCGCCGGCACCGAACCGACCTTGCCGCTTTATATCTGGAGCCAGCTGCGTTTCCCGAAATCGCTGCCGACCGTCATGGCGCTGGGCACGGCCATCCTGGCCGTGTCCTTCGTCATCGCGGCAATTGCCGAAATCCTGCGCCATCGCGGGCTCGCCGCCGCTCAGCGGCCGGTGCCCGCCAACCTGTCCAAACCAGAAGAAACCGAAAGAGGAGAACTGCAATGGCATTCGACCTGAAATCGATAAATCGCAAGACAGTCCAAGCCGGATTGGCAGCCTTCGCGCTGGCGTTTTCGTCGACCGTCGCGGTTGCGGCCGACAAGCTGCAATATTTCACCTGGTCGGGCTACGAACTTCCCGACTTCAACAAGAGCTTCCTCGCCGCACACCCCGATGGCGTCGAGGCCTCGATGTTCGGCGACGACGATGACGCCTTCACCAAGGTCAAGGCCGGTTTCCGTCCTGACGTCGCGCATCCCTGCTACGACAAGGTGGCGCGCTGGAACAAGGAAGGCCTGCTGCAGCCGATCGACACCAAGCGCATCAAAAACTGGGATTCGATCTTTCCGGTTTTCAAGAACCTGCCCGACCTGCAGGCCGGCGACGGCAAAGTCTGGATGGTGCCGTGGGACTGGGGCAACACCTCGATCCTTTACCGCACCGATCTGGTGAAGAACCCGGAGCCAAGCTGGAACCTTTTGTGGGACAAGCAATATGCCGGGCGCATGGCGACGATCGATGCCGTCCACGACACGCCGGTGGTGGCGGCGCTTCTCGCCGGTGTCAATCCGTTCGACATGACGCCGGAACAGATGGAAAAGGTGGCTGAAAAACTGCGCGAGCAGCGCCCGCTGCTCTCCAACTACACCACGGACATGACCTCGGTCGAACAGGCGCTGGCGAGCGGCCAGCTGGTCGCCGCCATGACCTGGAACGCGTCGGCCACCTCGCTGAAGAAGCAGGGCGTGCCGGTCGAGTTCATGAAGCCTAGGGAAGGCATGCTGACCTGGTCGTGCGGCTTCGTCATGCTCAAGGACGCCAAGAACGTCGACCTCGCCTATGATTTCATCAACAGCCGGCTGGAGACGGATTCGGGAAAATACCTGATTCAGACCTATGGTTACGGCAGCTCAAACAGCTCGGCCTTCGCCGCGGTGCCGAAGGAGGAACTGGAAAAGCTGCAACTGCCGTCCGATCCGGAAGTGATGCTGAAGACTACCGTCTTCACCGGGCCGATGAAACAGAATGACGAACTCGCCAAGATGTTCGAGAAGGTCAAGGCAGGCGGCTGAGTTCGCTCTTCCTTCTCCCCTTGTGGGAGAAGGTGGATCGGCGCGTAGCGTCGAGACGGTAGAGGGGTGCTGGACAGAATGCGGGGTTTGCCAAGCTGGAACACCCCTCATCCGTCCGAGCGGCGCCTGTCCTCGGGCTTGCCGGAGGCAAGACCCGTGGGCTCGGCCACCTTCTCCCACAGGGGGAGAAGGGAAAGTGCTGGCGAACGAGGAAATATGCATGGATATACTGGACCAAGCGGCTGAAAAGCCGAAAGACGACGCCGATGTGCGGGTCGGCCGGCGCGTGCGGGCGCTTAGGCTGGAACGCAGTCTTTCGCTGGCCGATCTCGCCGCCAAGGCCGGCGTTTCGATCGGGGCGCTCAGCCAGATCGAGCGCGGCTTGTCCTCGCTTCGCGTCAAGGTGATCTGGCCGCTCGCCGCCGCTCTCGACATCGAGCCGTCGGCGCTGATCGCTGACGGCAACCATGCCGTCAGCGATCTCTATTGCGTGCGCGCCAACAGTCGGCGCCAGATCCCGGTGAAGTCGGAAGGCATTGCCAAGGCGCTGCTGTCGCCGCCGGCCGCTACGCTCACCGGCATGCTGGTGACGGTAGAAGCCGGTGGCGGCACCGTCGAAGCCTACGCCCATCCCGGCCACGAATTCGGTTTCATCTTGTCGGGCGAAGTCGAACTCGTGATCGATTCAACCACCTACGGGCTGAAGACCGGCGACAGCTTCGCCTTCAAAAGCACCTTGCTGCATGCCTTCCGCAATCCGGGCACCGAGCGCTGCCAGATCCTCTGGGTCAACACGACCAAAGCGTCCGAGGTCCGCGATGGCGCCTGATCCTCTCGTCCGGCTGGATGCGGTATCGAAGATTTTCCCCGGCGGCATCGTCGGTCTCGACGCCGTCGATCTCGACATCGCCCGCGGCGAGTTCCTTACCTTGCTCGGCCCATCTGGCTGCGGCAAGACCACTAGCCTGCGGGTGATCGCAGGATTTGAAAGCCCATCCAACGGACGGGTGCTGCTCGACGGCCGTGACATCACTTCGTTGCGGCCGTTCGACCGTCCCGTCAACACCGTGTTCCAGGACTATGCGTTGTTTCCGCACATGGACGTCGCCGAAAACGTCGGCTTCGGCCTGTCGCTGCGCAAGCTTTCCGGGGCAGAACAGGCAAAGCGCGTCGGCGAAGCGCTCGACATGGTTGGCCTTGCCGAGAAGCTCGGCGCCCGCGTGTCCGAATTGTCGGGCGGCCAGCGTCAGCGCGTCGCGCTTGCCCGTGCGATTGTCTGCGAACCACGTGTGCTGTTGCTCGACGAGCCGCTGTCGGCGCTCGATGCGCATCTGCGCGAACAGATGCAGGTCGAATTGAAGCGGCTGCAGTCGCGGCTCGGCACCACCTTCGTCATGGTCACCCACGACCAGACCGAGGCGCTGTCGATCTCCGACCGTATCGTCGTCATGAACAAGGGCCGCATCGAGCAGATCGCACCGCCGGCCACGCTCTACGACCGGCCCGCCACAAAATTCGTCGCCAGCTTCATCGGCACGATGAACCTGCTGCAGTCGCGCTTTGTCGGCCGTGACGGCGATCGATTGCGTTTCAGCGCCGGCGCCCTGCCGCTCGAAGCCACGTCGGAAACCGGCGAAGCGCCGGGAGAAGGCGCGGTGCGAACCATCGGTGTGCGTCCGGAGGATCTTTTGGCCACGACCGAAGCAGCGATCGGCACCGCGCCGGTGCGGGTGAGCAGCATCGTCTTTCACGGCCGCACCTTGCGCCTGCACGCCGAATTGGGGCAGGGGATACCAGTGGTGATCGATGCGCCACGCCGGGCGGAAGGTTTTCAATTCAGCGTCGGCGATGTGGCGCATATCAGCCTGCGCCGGGGCGCTAACTGCCCTATGCTGCCCATCTGACCCTATCCTTCCAGAAAACCGGAGCACCACCCATGAGCAATCACTTGAACTTCTTCATCGACGGCAAATGGGTCGCGCCGGTGGTGCCGGCGACGCTGGATGTGATCGATCCGTCCACCGAAGAGGCCTACACCAAAATCTCCGTCGGCTCGAAGGCCGATGTGGATCGCGCCGTGGCGGCGGCGAAGGCGGCCTTTCCGGCCTTTTCGCAAACCAGCAAGGCCGAGCGCCTGAAGCTGCTGAAGCGCATCCTCGAAGTCTACAACGAGCGCTACGAGGACATCGCCCAGGCTGTCAGCCAGGAGATGGGCGCGCCGATCACCTGGGCGCGCGAGGCGCAGGCATGGGCGGGCAGGGCGCATATGGAGTCCACCATCAAGGCGCTGGAGGATTACGAATTCAGCGAGAAGCGCGGCGCCACCATGGTGGTCAAGGAGCCGATCGGCGTCTGCGCGCTGATCACACCGTGGAACTGGCCGCTCAACCAGATCGTCTGCAAGGTGGCGCCGGCGATCGCCGCCGGCTGCACGGTCGTGCTGAAGCCTTCCGAGATCGCGCCGATCAGCGGCATCGTCTTTTCGGAGGTGATGGAGGCGGCCGGCACGCCGAAGGGGGTCTACAACATGGTCAACGGCACCGGTCCGGATGTCGGACAGGTCATGGCCGGACATCCCGATGTCGACATGGTTTCCTTCACCGGCTCGACCCGGGCCGGCATCATCGTCGCCAAGTCGGCGGCTGAGACGGTCAAGCGCGTGGCGCAGGAACTCGGCGGCAAATCGCCCAACATCGTGCTTGCCGATGCCGATTTCGAGAAGGCCGTGCGCAAGGGCGTCAACGCCTGTTTCGGCAACAGCGGCCAGTCCTGCGATGCGCCGACGCGCATGCTGGTGCCGGCCGCCCGCCACGATGAGGCGCTGCTGATCGCCAAGAAGGCGGCCGAGGCGCACAAGGTCGGCGATCCGCGCTCGGAAGACACCAGGCTCGGGCCGGTGGTCAGCAACATCCAGTTCGACAAGATCCAGCGGCTGATCGAGGCCGGCATCGCCGAGGGTGCAACGCTGGTCACCGGCGGTCCCGGCCGGCCGGAGCATCTTAATCGCGGTTATTACGTGCGGCCGACCGTCTTCGGCCACGTCACGCCGGGCATGACCATCGAGCGGGAAGAAATTTTTGGGCCGGTGCTTTCGGTCATCTCCTATGATGACGACGATGACGCGGTGAAAATCGCCAACGACACCGTCTATGGCCTCGCCGCCTATGTGCAATCAGGGGATATAGACCACGCGCGCAAAGTCGCCGGCCGCCTGCGCGCCGGACAGGTCTCGATCAACTATCCGGAGTGGGACACCTTCGCGCCGTTCGGCGGCTACAAGCAATCCGGCAACGGCCGCGAATATGCCGACTGGGCGATCCACGATTTCCTCGAGATCAAGGGCATCATCGGCTACGGCGCGTAGGGCTTAACCCGAACAGCGCCGCGCATCCAAGAAGGTCGCTGTAGCGGGTCATCTGAGCTATTCGGCGGCTTCGCGGACAGGGATCAGGCGCCGCTCAACCTGCTGGAGATGCAGGCGCATCGCTGCCGCCGCGCCGCCGAGGTCACGCTCGGCGATCGCCTCGACGATCCGTTCATGGTCGGCGAAGCTGTGATGGTCTGCCGGAGGGCGGGCGCCTTCTGAACGGAGACGTCCCCAGACCACGGTGCGGCGCACGGCGTTCAGCACGTCGAACAGGCCGAGCAGCACATTGTTGCGGCTCGCCTGCGCAATCTGCCGGTGGAGCAGATTGTCGACATTCTCATACTGCCGCCACGTGACGGCCTCCCGCGTCTGCACCAGCGATTGCCGCATCGCGGCGATATCCGAAAGCGTGGCGTGCAGCGCCGCTTCGCGCGCAATTTCGGGCTCGAGGATGAGGCGCGCGCGCATCACGTCGGCCGGATTGGTGCGCCCGGCGATTTCCGAAATGCCGATCGTCTCCTCGACCGGCCCGCTGCCGACGAAGGTGCCCCTCCCGACGTGACGCCAGATGCGGCCGTCCTTCTCGAGCACCGCCAGCGCCTTGCGCAGATCGCCGCGCGATACGCCGAGGCTGTCCGACAGTTCCCGCTCGGCAGGCAGCCGCGTCTCACCGGCATGATCCATCTGGGCAAGATAGGCCTGCAGCTGAACCAGGGCGGCGTGGCCGCCATTACCGGGATCGTCCATCAATTTAACCAATCCGCACATGATTTGCCTCTGTCGGTGTTAAAACGATTAGCTCAAACCGTCAACTGCCGAGTTTCTGGGCACACCCGTTCGATACGGTGCAATTTCTCCTTGACCAATCGGCTCCATAGTCTTAACCAATCACGGAAATGGTTACAAAAAACGGGAGGAATGACAATGGCCGGCGTGTCCAGACGTACCATCCTTGCCACCGCTTTCGCCGCGGTCCTGGCATGTGCAGCGCCCTTGTCGGCCGCAAATGCGGGCGACATGCGCATCGCATTCGGCGACCTTCCGGGCATCGAATCCATCCAGACGCTCGCCGCGATAGAGCGCGCCAGGGAACGCGGCGTGAATGTCGAGCTCATTGTTCTCAATGACGAGGATCTGGCTGCCCAGGCCATTGTCGGCGGCCAGGCCGATGTCGGCATCGGCGCGCCCTATACGTTGATCCAGAAGGTGGGCGTGCCGATCCGCATTTTCGCGCAGATATCGACGCTGCGCTTCTTTCCCGTCGTCAACAGCGAATTCTACAAGGAATGGAAGGATCTCGACGGGCAGGAGGTCGCCGTCCAGGCGCGCGGCTCCGGAACCGAGGCGGTCATGCTGCTGATGGCGAAAAACCACGGCATCAAGCTCGGCAACATCAGCTATGTCCCGGGTTCCGAGGTTCGCCGCAATGCGCTGCTCCAGGGGACCATCAAGGCGTCGATCGTCGATGCCGCCAACAGGCGCGCGCTCGAGGCCGAAGCGCCCGGCAAGTTCATCGTTCTGCCGGTCGAGGATCTCGGCGCCTCTGACGAAGCGCTTTTCGCGACCGCGGACTATCTGAAGAACAACGCCGCCGACGTCGACATCCTGGTCGAGGAACTGATGAAGACCGCGCGCGAGATCACCGCGAGCCCGGCGGTCGCCGTCGAGCTTCGCAACAAATACAAACTGCTGCCGGATCTCGGCGCTGAAGCCGACAGCGAAATCACCGAATACTACAAGGAAACCGCGGAAGCCGGCAGTCTTGCGCTGAACGGCGGCGGAGCCGATGCGGCCAAGGACGACTTTGCCTTCTTCAGCCTTGCCGGCCAGATCGAAGGCGATCCCGCCAGCCTTAAGGTCGAGGACTTCTGGGATGTCTCCGCAATCGACCGCGCCGTCGCCAAGCTCGGCAAGAAATAGGCGGCCTGCCGGATGGCCGCAAGCATCAGAACCGACGGGGAGGCTGCCGGCCTCGCTCCTCTTTCCAATCGCAGCGCAACGGGCGCATCGTGGGACCAGCCGGTCCTGCTTAGGCTGGTGTCGATCGCCCTGTTCGCGGGAATCTGGGAGGTGGCTGGGCGCATTCCGGTCAGCTTCGCCTTCCCGACTTTTTCCGATACGGTCGTCGCGTTCTTCGGACTGCTCGCCGACGGCAGCCTGGCGACCGCCTATCTTTCGACGCTGCAGCCGCTGGTGCTTGGCGTTGTCCTGTCGGCGTTCCTGGGTGTCGGCCTCGGCACGATCTGTGGCCTCTGGCGCACCGGCGAATGGCTGGTGATCCCTGTGTTCATCGTGCTTCAGGCAGCGCCCGTCGCCGCCTTCATTCCGATGGTCACGTTCGTCTACGGAATAGGCATGACCGCCAAGACGCTCGCCGTCATGATCCTCGCGCTGCCGGTCATCGTGCTCAACACCTACAAGGCCGTGCACAACGTCAACGAGTCGCTGCTGGTCATGTGCCGATCCTTCCTCGGCACCCGCTGGCAGACCGTCGCAAAGATCATTCTGCCGGACGCCAGCCCGGTGATTTTTGCCGGCTTGCGCCTTGGAGTCGCTGCTGGCTTCGTCGGCGTGGTGCTCGCCGAACTGCTGATCACCCCGACCGGCATCGGCGACCTCATCACCTTCCACCGCTCGCGCGCCGACTACGCCGAGATGTACGCAACAATCGCCTCGATCATTGCGCTTTCCACCCTGACGCTCGTCTTTCTGCAGTGGGTGGAAGTCCGCGTTTTCAGGCCCGAGAGCAGAGGTGCTTAAGATGGGCGCGACCGCATTGCGAAATGGACCGTCGCCGGTTCCCGCACCGATCGATTCAATCGTGGAAGTGAGGGGAATCTCCAAGACCTACGGCAATGTCGAGGCGCTGCGCGGCATCGACCTCTACTTTCCCAGGGGCAAGCTGACCAGCCTTCTCGGACCCAGCGGTTGCGGAAAGACGACGCTGCTGAAGATCATAGCGGGGCTGATACGGGCCGATGGCGGTACCGTCGCGATCAACGGCAAGCACGTCACAGCCCCTGGCCCCGAACGCGCTTTCGTATTCCAGGACTTTGCGCTGATGCCGTGGGCGACGGTGACACGCAACGTGGCCTTCGGACTGGAGTTGCGCGGCACCAACAAGGCCGAGCGCGAGGAGATCGCCCGACGCTACATCGCCGAGGTGGGGCTCGCCGGATTCGAGGACAAATATCCGCATCAGCTGTCGGGCGGCATGCGCCAGCGCGTCGGCCTGGCGCGCGCCTTGTCGGTCGATGCCGACGTCCTGCTGCTCGATGAACCGTTTTCGGCGGTCGACGAGCAGAACCGGCGGAAATTCCAGGAAGACCTGATCCGGCTGCGCACCAACCAAAACAAGACTTTCATCTTCGTGACGCACTCGATCGAGGAAGCGGTCTACATCTCCGACCGCATCGTTTTGCTGTCGCCGAGACCCGGCCGGGTTTCGCAGATCATCGAACCGGAAATCGATCGCTCCGGCGACCCCGAGCGCATCCATCGCGACAGGCACTATCTCGATACTGTCGAGGAGATCTGGCAGGGGCTGAAGCAGTATGTGGAGTGACCGGCCGTGACCTTGTTTGGCTACCGTGTGCCAATGATGGCGTCCCTGCTGGTCTGGTGCGTCGTATGGGAAATCGTCGGCCGGCTCGACCTTGTCTTTCTGCTGCCGCCGTTTAGCGACGTGCTGGTTGCAGCGGTCAGCCTGGTGCAGACGCCGTCCTGGCAGAGCGCGACAGTCACGACCCTTCGCGCCTTCGCGACGGGCATGGCCCTGTCGATCGTGGTCGGCGTGCCATTGGGTATCCTGATGGGACGCGTCAAGATCGCCGACGACCTGCTCGGCATGTGGGTCAACATCTTTTCAAGCGCACCGCTCTCGGCGATCGTCCCGGTGCTGATGATCCTGTTCGGCTTCGGCGAGAAGACGATCGTTGCGGCGGTGTTCCTGTTTGCGATCTGGATCATCGTTCTCGACACCCGCGCCGGGGTCCGCCATATCTCGCCGTCGCTGATCGAGATGGCGCGTTCCTACGGCGCCTCGCGCCCGGCGCTCTATAGCAAGATCATCCTGTGGGCGGCCCTTCCGGAAATCCTTGCCGGCATTCGCCTCGGCCTCATACGCGGCGTCAAGGGCGTCGTCATCGGCCAGTTGCTCGTCGCCATCGTCGGCTACGGTGCACTGTTCGAAACCTTCTCGCGAAATTTCCGCATGGCCGAATTCTGGGCCTTGACCATCATCCTTTTTGCCTTCGCCCTGCTGATCGCCGAACTGATCGAACGGTCCGAAGCCAAGGTCGAATACTACGCAGGAGCAAGACAGTGAACATGCACGGCACGACTTCAAGCTATGTCATCGAACCAACCGCAATCCCGAGCATCCCGGTGGCGGGAACCGACAAGATGTTTCCGGTGCACCGGGTCTATTGCGTCGGGCGGAACTATGCCGCGCATGCCGTCGAGATGGGACACGACCCCGACAGGGAGCCGCCATTCTTCTTCCAGAAGAACCCCGACAACCTCGATACGACAGGAGAATTTCCGTACCCTCCGGCCTCCAACGATGTTCATCACGAGATCGAAATGGTCGTGGCGCTGAAGAGCGGCGGTACCGACATCCCGGTCGAAAAGGCTCTGGACTGCGTGTTCGGTTATGGCGTAGGTCTCGATATGACGCGGCGCGACCTGCAAGGGAAGGCGAAGGACATGGGCCGTCCATGGGAGGTCGGCAAGGCCTTCGAGGCATCGGCGCCATGCACGCCATTGGTTCCGGCAAGCTCGACCGGCCATCCCAGCCAGGGCGCGATCTGGCTGGACGTCAATGGTCAGCGAAAGCAGACCGGCGACCTCAACCAGATGATTTGGAAGGTTCCGGAAATGATCAGCTATCTGTCAGGTCTGTTCACGCTGAAGCCGGGGGACATCATTCTTTCCGGCACGCCGGCGGGCGTCGGCGCGGTCGTGCGCGGTGATGTTCTTCGTGGTCATATCGATGGCGTCGGCGACCTAGAGGTTCGCGTTGTCTGAAGCGGCCTTGATCATTGAGCGGCTTGCCGCCGGAGTCGACGATGCGCCGGCGATTTCGGCACCCGACAGGATCACGCTCACGCATGGCGGACTGCGCCGCCTGATCTCCGAGACGGCAGCGCAATTGCATGCACTGGGCCTCGGCCGTGGCGACCGGGTGGCCATCGTGCTGCCGAACGGGCCGGAGATGGCGACGGCCTTTGTCGCGGTGGCGGCGGCGGCGTCGACGGCCCCGCTCAATCCGGCCTACCGGGCCGACGAGCTCGATTTCTATCTCTCAGACATCGGCGCCAAGGCGATCCTCGTCGCCGAAGACGAAAGCGGCCCGGCGGTGACCGTGGCCGAGCGCCTCGGCATAGCGGTGCTCAGGCTCACAGCACTGCGTGACGCGCCAGCCGGCAGTTTTGAGATCAAGGGCAAACCGGTTGGTCCGTCTGTTTCGCCGGGCCTGGCTGAAGACGGCGACATCGCGCTGTTGCTGCACACGTCCGGCACCACGTCACGACCCAAGCTGGTGCCGCTCAGCCACGCCAATCTCGCCGCCTCGGCCGCCCATATCGGCGCGACGCTCGGCCTGACGGCCGGCGATCGTTGCCTCAACATCATGCCGCTCTTCCACATCCATGGGTTGATCGCGGCGGTGCTGTCCGCGCTCGCCGCCGGCGGCAGCGTCTTCTGCACGCCGGGTTTCAACGCGCTGCGCTTCTTCCATTGGCTGGGCGAGGCGCGGCCGAGCTGGTACACGGCGGTGCCGACCATGCATCAGGCGATACTGCCGCGCGCAACGCGCAATGCCGAGGCGCTGGCCGCAGCGTCGCTTCGCTTCATCCGCTCGTCCTCGGCATCGCTGCCGCCGCAAGTGATGGCCGAGCTTGAGGCGACCTTCGGCTGTCCGGTGATCGAATCCTACGGCATGACCGAGGCCGCGCACCAGATGGCTTCGAACCGGCTGCCGCCGGGCCTGCGCAAGCCGGGCAGCGTCGGCGCCGCGGCCGGACCGGAGGTGGCGGTGATGGCGCCGGACGGGCAATTGCTGCAGCCCGGTGACACCGGCGAGATCGTCATTCGCGGACCTAATGTCACCGCGGGCTACGAGAACAATCCGGACGCCAATGCCACGGCTTTTGCACATGGCTGGTTTCATACCGGCGACCAGGGCGTGCTCGACGACGATTTTTATCTGCGCGTCACCGGCCGGCTCAAGGAAATCATCAACCGCGGCGGCGAGAAGATCTCGCCGCTCGAGGTCGACGACGTGCTGATGGACCATCCGGCGGTGGCGCAGGTCGTCACCTTCGCCACGCCGCACGACAAGCTCGGTGAAGAGGTCGCGGCTGCGATCGTGCTGCGCGAGGGCATGACCGCGACAGAAGCCGACATCCGCAGCTTTGCCGCGACACGGCTTGCCGACTTCAAGGTGCCGCGCATTGTCCTGATCCTGGACGAAATCCCGAAGGGCGCGACCGGCAAGCTGCAGCGCATCGGCCTCGCGACCAAACTCGGTCTTGCCAAACCTGGGCTGGGATAATGCGGATCAGCATTTTTGGCGCTGGCGCGATCGGCGGCTACCTCGCGGCCAAACTTGCCATGGCCGGGCGCGTCGATCTGTCGATCGTGGCGCGCGGCGCGCATCTTGACGCGATCAGGGCAAACGGGCTTCGCCTGATCGAAGACGGTCATGAAGCCGTCGCCTCGGTCAGGGCCGCCGCGCAGGCGCAGGAGCTAGGCGTCCAGGACTATGTCGTGCTGGCGCTCAAGGCCCATTCGGTCGCGCCAGCGCTCGACCAGATCGCGCCGCTGCTGGGCGAGGGAACGGCCGTCGTCACCATGCAGAATGGCGTGCCGTGGTGGTATTTCCACAGGATCGGCGGGCCGCTCGAAGGCACGCGGTTGCAAGCGGTGGATCCCGGCGGGGTGATCTGGGACCGGCTTGGGCCGGATCGCGTCATCGGCTCGGTCGTCTATCCCGCGGCCGAGGTGGATGCGCCCGGCCTGGTCCGCCATATCGAGGGAAAGCGGTTCTCGCTCGGCGAGCCCTCGGGCGAGAAGAGCGAGCGTGTCACGCGGCTTGCCGAGGAGATGGTTGCGGCGGGGCTGCAGACGCCGGTTCGCGACGACATCCGTAGCGAGATCTGGGTGAAGCTGTGGGGCAATCTCTGCTTCAACCCGATTTCCGCGCTGACCGGCAGCACGCTTGCGGCAATCGCTGCCGACGAGGCCACCCGCACGCTTGCCCGCACCATGATGCTGGAGGCGCAGGCGATCGGCGAAAGCCTCGGCGTTCGTTTCCCGATCTCGGTCGACCGCCGCATCAAGGGTGCCGGCGACGTTGGCGAGCACAAGACCTCGATGCTGCAGGATCTGGAGCGTGGCCGGCCGATGGAGATCGATGCGCTGGTGACGGCGGTCCAGGAACTCGGCCGGCTGACCGGCCAGCCGACGCCGACCATCGACAGCGTGCTGGCGCTGGTGCGCCGCCTCGCCATCGAGCGCGGCTGCTATTGATGCAAGACAGGAGTCGTCAGGCGCTCGCCTTTAGGAGGCAGGCGGAACGCCCTTGTGAAGAAAGCAGCGTCACGGCCTTTTTGTCAAAGGAAACGAAGACTTCCCCGCCCAGCCAGCGACCATCATAGGCAATCACACCATCAGCAAAATCACCACCAGCATCAAGGACCGCCAGGCCAGCTTCAGCTGCTGGCCGATTGATCACGACATTTTCCGTGTTCAGCAGGGCACGAATCGCGGCGGAAATGTCTTCACCGGCGGTCTTGTATTGGCGCGCCAGGACCCACGTGAATTCACAAAGGGACTGTAAGCTTACCGCCACGATTTCAGCACTTGCCAGCAGCTCGACAGCTGCACTCGCCTGCTTGGCATCGTCAGCCACATAGGCGCGGAGCAGGACATTCGTATCGGCCGTGATCTTCATTCCTTGCCGGCCCCGGCGGCCGCACCAGCCTCGGCAATCGCCTCATTGATTTCCTCAATGGTGAGGACTTGGCCATTCGTCTTACCTTTCAGGAAGCCATGAAGGTCCCGGAACGATCCCTTAGGCTGCGATGCCTTTAGCTCTGCCCGGCCCCCCGGTAGCAGATCGAGTTCGATTTTTTCTCCCGGCTGGATGCCGAGGTGTTGGAGCACTTCTTTGCGAAAAGTGACCTGCCCCCGCGCCGTTACGGTCAGTGTCGTCATGGCAGAATCTCCTGAGTTGAATAGATAAACATAATGCGAAAGTGCATTACATTCAAGCACCGGGCCGGCCGGCTCGATCTCTACTTGACTCTCCAGTTTGTTCCTGTTTTGTTCCACGCTTCGCGCATCAAAAGTGCTTTAGTTAGGGGCCAGCACGCCAATTCATCCTGACATAGGCTGTCAGCTATCGAGCGGACCGCCAGTGGCAGGTTAGCAAACGGTTCCCTACTTGGAACGCGTCTGAACAGGAGGAACACGCATGACTACGGCGGAAATTGCCAAGGATTTCACAGATCTGCTCAAGCAGGGTCAGAACGATGTTGCGGCTGAGAAGTACAATGCCGACGACATCGTCAGCTACGAAGCGATGGAAGGGCCGATGGCCATCTGCAACGGCAAGGAAGCCGTGAGGCAGAAGGGCCAGTGGTGGGAAGAGAACAACGAAGTTCATGACGGCTCGGTCGAGGGCCCATATGTCAACGGCGACCAGTTCGCAGTGCGCTTCAAGTTTGACATAACGCCCAAGGCTACAGGCGAGCGCGTCAGCATGGATGAGGTTGGTCTGTACACGGTCAAGAACGGCAAAATTGCCGAAGAGCGCTTCTACTATTGAGGCCGGAACCGGATTTCGGAAGCTCTGTCACTCGCTGCATCGTTGGTGATCAGGCATGGCGGCCAGGACGATGCCCTGGCCGCCATGTGAGCAAGCTCAAATCCCCTTCACATATGGTCGCTGGCAATGCTTGAACGGTGGTTTTACGGTGCGGCAGATTCGATGAGCGACCAGCCGAGGGCCAAAATATTGACGATCACCATGTACGGCATCACCAATTGCGATACGATCAAAAAGGCGCGCATCTGGCTGGAAAGCCACGATGTCGCCTATCGTTTTCACGACTACAGGGTCGAGGGGCTGGAGGCGGATAGGCTCGACGGCTGGTCCGGCAAGGTCGGCTGGGAAATCCTGCTCAACAAGTCGAGCACGACGTTTCGCGAACTGTCGGACACGGACAGGCTGAGCCTCGACGAGAGGAAGGCCAAGGCGCTGATGCTGGCCAAACCGACGATGATCAAGCGGCCGATCCTCGATCTTGGCGATCGTATCCTCGTCGGCTTCAAGCCTGATGTCTATCAGCAGGCGCTGGGCGGGTTGAAGTAGCCGGACGGGATGCTTTTCACGCTCCAGCTCGCCAGGCGAATCGGGTCGCGGAAAAGACCTTGGCCTGCCTGGCCGAGAGCGCGTCCCACGCTGCGCGGCAGCCGGGGTCCGGCTCGATTGTCTCGGCGATGCTCGTCATCGCATCCGCAGCCTCGGCAAAACCCTCGAACCATCCGATGCCGACCGCCGCGCTGATCGCTGCACCGAGCGACGAGGCTTCGGCATTGTGACCCTTATGGATCGCGATCCCGGTTGCGTCCGCGATCATCTTTGTCCAAAGCCTGCTGTTGGCGCCGCCGCCGATCGCCACCATTTGCGCCGGCGAAAGACCATGGCTGCGCATCTCTTCGAGAGCCCGGGCGGTTTGCAGCGTCATTGCCTCGAGCCCTGCACGATAAAAATGACCGAGCGTGTGCGAGGGGTGCATGCCGATGAAGCTGGCGCGTGCGCTCGGATCCCAGTGCGGGTCCATGCAACCGACGAGGGTGGTGCCGGCGAGAAGCCCGTCCGAGCCGATCGGCACGGCCGCCGCTTCCCTTTCAAGGCGGTCGAAGATCGCCGGATCGGAGCGCCCGCCGGCAAACATGTCGACGAACCAGTTGACGAAATAGACACCCGCCCGCTGCACGGCCTCGAGGAAATAGCCATCGCCTGTCGGCGAGGTCATGGTGCGCCAGAAGGCGCCGACCACCGGTTCCCGCGACCAGATTCCCGCAATGATCGCGGTGCCGAGATTGAGATAGACGACGCCGTCGCGCATGGCATTGACGCCGAGCCCGGCGCATTGCCCATCGCCACCGGCGGCAATCACCGGGGTTCCTTCGGCGAGGCCGGTTGCGGCGGCTGCGGCGGCATGAACGGTCCCGACTCGCGTGCCGGACCGCACCGCATCGGGAAGTTGCGACGGTTTGATGCCGAGATGATCGAGGATCGGCTGCGACCATGCCTTGCGCGAGATGTCGAAGAGACCGAACGGATCGGCGCTGGTCCAGCTCGCGCTTGGCGTTCCCGTCAGTCTCAGCGTCAGATAGCCATGCACGTCGAGGATTTTGTTCGCCTGGTCCAACCGTTCCGGCTCGTTCTCGCGCAGCCATTTCAGGCGATAGACGACCGGCGTCACGTCGATCGGCTTGCCGGTGATCTGGTGCAGCCGCTCACGGCCGATCTCCGCCGCGAAACGGTCGACCAGCCCGGCGGCGCGTTCGTCGAGCCACAGGCTGGCGGGTCCGATCGGCGCGCCGGCGCCGTCGATGAGGGCAACGGTCTCGCGCTGGTTGGAGATCGCGATCCCGGCGATGCGTGTCGCGTCGACCGCGTCGACAAGCTGTCGCAGCGCCGCTGTTGCGGCCCGCCACCAGTCGGTGACCTCCTGCTCGACATAGTCCGGCCTCGGCTTCATCAGTTCGAGCGGCGCCCGGCCTTCCGCCACGGCTCGTCCGTCCCGGCTCCAGGCAATCGCCTTGCAGGATTGGGTGGAACTGTCGAGGCCGACGACAAGAGGTCCGTCGCTGCTGCCCATGATTGTCCTCCCGAGACGATGAGTTCCACCGGTGCTGGTTGGTACAAGTGCCGGTTATTCCAAGAGACTGTTCGCGGTGGCCATGTCGGTGACAAAATGTGTCGCATATCCGCCGCCGAGCCCGGCCCTGATCGCCGCCATCTTGCGGGCGCCACCGGCGGCGCAGATGCGGACCGGCACCGCTTTCAATTCATCGAGCGTGATGCCGACGGTGCGTCCGTCGAGCGGTGTTGCGAAAGGGGCTCCTTGGGCGTCGATGAACCGCCCGATGATGACGCCGAGCGCGCCCTGCTCGATCATGCCGGCAAGTGCGGCGGCATCCGATATCCCGGCTCGGGCATAGGTGCTCTCCGGCCCGATATCGCCGATCCCGAAGATGACTTTGCCGGCGGCATGGATCATGCGGAACTGGTTGACGAGCATCGGCTCCTGCATGAGTTGGTCGTGCAGTTCGTCGGTGGAGACGATCGCCGGGGCAAGCAGGTTTATGCAGCGGGCGCCGAGCCGGTTGGCCATCAGCGAGGTGCAGAATTCCGGCGAGAAATCGCTGGTGCCGATCGAGCTTCCCGAGAGCTGGACGACGGTGAGGTTCCGATCATGCCGTAGTCGGGGGATCGAGCGGGCGGCAGCGAGCACCGTTTTTCCCCAGGCAACGCCGATCGTATCGCCCGGATCGACCATCGACGCCAGCAGCCGTCCTGCCGCTTCGCCGATGCGGCGGTCGGCATGGTTTGGATCGAGGTCGGGGATAACCGCCGCGCCGCGAAGCCCGTATTTTTCCATGAGACGCCGCGAGGTGAAGGTGCGGGCAAAAGCGTCGTGGTCGACCTGCACGGCGACAAGTCCGCTTTCGCGCGCCTCCTGCAGATAGTGCACCACGCTCGCCCTGGAGACGTTCATGACCTTGGCCACGTCGCTCTGGTTGAGCTGGTCGACATAGTAGAGCCAGGCAGCCCACGCCACCGCGCTGTCGAATTCGGGCGGCAGTGCCGAGAGCCCAGATGGTCGGACTACGTCGATGTCGGCGTTGGCATTCATGTCCCTTTTTCCGCAGGTTTGCAGAACGAAGTCAAGCGTCGCGGGCAAATGCTTGACAAAAGACAGTGATAGGTGACTATTGTTTATAACGCCAACGCTCCTGCGCCTCGATTACAGGGTCGCCAGCATGAGGACGTCATGACCAATCCGGCAGCCGGATCCTGGACGGCATTGATCGACGACATTCTGGACGGGCGCTGGACCAACCCTGAGACCGGTGAAAAGGCGGTGGTGCCGTATGACCGGATTGTCATCGAAGAAAGCCTCGACGGGCGGGCGGCCGATCTGGTTTCGGAACTCGATCTGGGGGAGCGGTTCACGGTCGTTGCGGATGCCGCCACCTATGAGGCGCTTGGCCAACGCGTTGCGCGCGAACTGAAGACGCTCGGCCCCGTCGATGTGGTGATCCTGGATCATCCGCATGCCGACATGGCCAATGTCGAAAGCCTCGCCGTCAAACTCGCCGATGCGGATGCCGTGGTCGCGGTCGGTTCCGGCACCATCAACGATCTCTGCAAGTTCGTCACCGGCAGGAATGAGCGGCGCTATTGCGTGTTCGGGACGGCCGGTTCGATGAACGGCTACACATCGACGACTGCGTCCATCACACTGGAAAGCGGCCTGAAGGTATCGCTGCCTTCCCACGCCCCATCAGGCTTTTTCGTCGATCTTGGCGTCTCCGCTGCCGCCCCGACCTATCTGTCTGCGGCGGGGTTCGGTGACTGCCTTTGCCGCTCGGTCGCCCAGATCGACTGGTGGATGTCGCACCGCCTGCTTGGCACTGCCTACCATCAGGTCCCTTTTCTCATCCAGGAAAAGGATGAGACGGCGCTCAACAAGCGTGCCGGAAATCTTGCCGAACACGATATCGAGGCCAATGGCTACCTCTATCGCGTGCTGACGCTCTGCGGTCTCGGAATTTCCTTCACCGGCGTCTCCAATCACGGTTCCATGGGCGAGCATCAGATATCGCACTACATCGACTGTTTCGCCGGCGAGCGTCACCCCGGCACGCTGCACGGCACCCAGGTCGGCGTCGCTTCGCTCACCATGGCGCGATT
Source organism: Mesorhizobium sp. WSM4819 (assembly GCF_055811215.1). Classification (NCBI taxonomy): domain Bacteria; kingdom Pseudomonadati; phylum Pseudomonadota; class Alphaproteobacteria; order Hyphomicrobiales; family Phyllobacteriaceae; genus Mesorhizobium; species Mesorhizobium sp. WSM4819. Next base: position 29,827 of record NZ_JBVVQO010000031.1, on the reverse strand, counting down.
GCAGCAAGCAATGCTTGCAAGCGACAAGCCGCCGGTGGTGAAGGCGACGAAGATCGATCCTGACGACATGATCCGTCGCATGGGCCCGGCTGTCGCCGCACAATGTCTCGACGAACTGAAGAAGAAGGCCTTCGACGAGACTGCCGCCGCGGCATTCAACGAGCGGCTGCAGGAGCTCTGGCCGACACTCAGGCAGGAGCTCAAGCAATTCATGGTGCCTGTCGACGAGATGCAGCGCCTGCTGAAATCGACCGGCGGGCCGATTTCAGCGGCCGAATTGGGCACGCCGGCCGATTTCTATCGCGAAGCCGTCGTTCATTGCCGGGAGATGCGCAATCGCTTCTCGTTCCTCGACATTGCTGCGGATGCAGGAATGCTGGAGGATTTTGCGCGTGGGGAAGCCTGACCGGATGCGCGACCTCGCCGAATTCGGACCCGAAACTGCATCGCGCATTCGCGGCGTCTTCTGCGATATCGACGACACCTTGACCACCGAGGGTCGTCTTCCGGCCGACGCCTACCGTGCGCTCGAACGCCTGCACGAGGCGGGCCTTGTCGTTGCTCCCATTACCGGGAGACCGGCAGGCTGGTGCGACATGATTGCCCGGTTCTGGCCGGTCACCGGCGTGGTCGGCGAAAATGGCGCTTTTTACTTCGCTTATGACCAGGCAACGCGAAAGATGATCCGGGTTTTCGCGGCAAGCGCTGACGAACGCCGGGAAAACAGGCGCAGGCTCACCGAGCTGGAAAAGCGCATTGTCCAGGAAGTGCCGGGTTCGGCGGTATCCGCCGACCAGCAATATCGCGAAGCCGACCTGGCCATCGACTTTTGCGAGGATGTTCCGGCGCTGCCGCTGTCCGATGCCAGGCGCATCAAGCAGATTTTCGAGGAGGCCGGCGCTGTCGCCAAGATTTCGTCGATCCATGTGAACGGCTGGTTTGGCCGATACGACAAGCTGGCGATGACGCGCCGCTTTGCAAGCGAGAGGCTGGGAACCGATCTCGATGCTGAAAGGAAGGCCTATGCTTTCGTTGGAGACAGCCCGAACGACGCCCCGATGTTCGGGTTCTTTCCGAACGCGTTCGGGGTCGCGAATGTGGTGGATTTCCAGGGACAGATCGACGCCGAACCCGCTTTCGTCGCCAGGTCGCGGGGTGGCCGCGGCTTCGTCGAGATTGCCGATATGATCCTGGCGAACCGGAGGTCGGGATTGGGCTGATCGGCGGGCGCGAAAATGCGGACTGCAAAAGACGCAAAAAAGGATGTTCTGCAGGCGATGGAACCGAACCAGGGACGGCTTAGGCAAGTGGGCGCGATGCGCCAGGCAACATCGCACGGCAGCTTCGGCTGCCGCCGCAACCCCGGCCGGTCACAGCGAACTCCCCGTCCCCTGATCGGTGATGAGGCCGGTGAAGAATCCCTTTTCCAGGAGCTTGGTCATGATGCCGACCTTGTTCTTTCCGCCGGAAACGAGGATGCGCTTGGGAATGTTCAGCGTGTCGCGAGGATAGACCCCGACAATGCGCTCGTTGACGGGATGGTCGATGAGTTCGGCGTCCCGGTCGAAGAAATAGCCGAGAAAGTTGCCGATCGGCTTCAGTCTCAGGATATCGTCGAATTCCTCGTCGGTCATGTAACCGACGCTCCGCAGCGTCGAACTGGTTGTGCCGCCGACGCTCATCAGCGCAAGGTCGGCGTTCAGCGCCTTCTGGATAACCTCGCGCGCGCTCGGTTGCTGCAGGATCGTCTCACGGCTTTCACGGCTGTCGCAGATGATGGGTCCGGGGAGATAATAGGATTCGGCCTGGGTGCGCTGGGCAAAGACGGCGGCGGCGTCGTATTTGTCGATCGACGACCGGCGCGACAGCGAGCCGAGAAGCGGCACGACGGTAACGTTCCTGAGCGCCACCGGCTCGATGTTGGAAGCGAGCCATCGCATGGTTCGGCCCCACGCCATGGCGACCGTCATGTCGTCCCTGAGCAGCGTCTCGACCGTCTGCGCGGCATAGATGCCGATCACTTCGGAGAGCCCGAGTTCCGACCCGGTGTCATCAGGTGTGACGCTGCATATGTCGAGCCGGTACTTCCGCCTGAGCTGTTCTTCCATTTCGAGCGCCTGGGACGTCCCGGCATTGATGCGGATCGAGACGATGCCGCGCTCCTTCGCCTCGGCCAGCAGCCTGTGGATCTTGGTGCGGTTGATCTGCAGCCGCTCGGCGATGGCCTGCTGCGTTTCGCCCAGCACGAAATACTGATGGGCAACCCGTGCCAGCAGACCGATCGACGTCATGAGGGTCCTCCGATGCTTGTGGCGCACCCATCCGAATGCCGCTGTAGCCGGCCAACAAGTGCTTGCCACAGACAGGGCGACGATATAGCATTTGAACAAATGCACAAGATATGAACATTTGTGCATCGCAAAACGAAGCGGTTCGGGAGGAACGCGTGCGGGTTGCCCAAGCCAGACGTTTGGTCATTTCGGATCACCCGCTGCCCTGGCTGCTGCCGCTGGTGGCGATCCTGCTTGTCTTCACCGTGTATCCTCTCATCTACAACATCTGGCTGAGCTTCCATGAGTTCGTCCCGCGCCGGCGGGCGCTCGAATTCGTCGGAACGGAAAACTGGGTGCAGCTGTGGAACGACACGCGGTTCTGGCAGTCGCTCGTCATCACCTTCACCTATTTCGCCATCGCGCTGATCTTCGAGCTGGTGCTCGGCATGGCGATCGCGCTGCTCCTCGACAGCGACGGCTTCGGTTTCGGATTCCTGCGCGGCGTGCTGACGATGACGCTCGTCATCCCGCCGGCCATTGTCGGCATGATGTATCTGCTGATGGAGGATCCGCAGTTCGGCGTGATCAGCTATCTCCTGCAGTCGATCGGACTGCTCAATTCGAACAACCCCATCCTCGCCACCGCGTCGACCGCGCTTGCCGGCGTTCTCGTCGCGGAAATCTGGCAGTGGACGCCGTTCATGGTGCTCATCTTTCTTGCCGGTCTCAGGGCGCTGCCGCCGGAGCCTTACGAGGCCGCGATGATCGACGGCGCCTCGTCGTTCCAGATCTTCCGGCGCATCACCCTGCCGACGATGTCGAAGGTGATCGCCATCGCCGTGCTGGTCCGCGGCATCGATCTGTTCCGCGTCTTCGACTACGTCTTCGTCATGACCTCCGGCGGGCCGGGAGCGTCGACCTACTCGCTGTCCCTCTATGCATGGCAGCAGACGTTCAGCTTCGTAAAATGGGGCTATGGAGCCACGCTCAGCCTCGTCACCCTGGTGATCATCCTCGTCATTGCCAACCTCTTCATCCGTATCGCCAAGGTGAGGTGGTAGAATGAACGGCTCCTTCTCGACCCGCATGCTTCGCACCATCGCCGCCTGGGTTGTGGTCGCGATCTTCTTCTTTCCGATCTACTACTGGACGTCGGTGGCGTTCAAACACGGCAACGACATCTTCAACCGGCCGCCGAAACTGTTCGCCTTCACGCCGACCTTCGACAATTTCCAGAAGGTGTTCGGGATTTCGCTCGGCAGCGGCGGCATCACCGTGACGCCGGGCGGCGGCAATTTCTACATGGCGCCCCGCGTCTGGGATTCGATTGTCATCGCGACGCTGTCGACCGTGCTCGCTGTCGCCATCGCCACGCTTGCCGCCTATGCCCTGTCGCGCATGAACTTCCGCGGCCGGCACAGTTTCGTCGGCTGGGTGTTGTCGACGCGCATGATGCCGCCCGTCGCGGTCGCGGTGCCGATGTTCTTCATCTACAAGAATTTCGGTCTCATCGACACCTATACCGGCATGGTGCTGATCCACGCGCTGATGAACCTGCCGCTCGCCGTCCTCCTGATGAAGAGCTTCTTCGACGACATTCCTTCCGAGATCGACGAGAGCGCGATCGTCGATGGCGCCAGCCGCTTCATGATTTTTCGCAGGATCGTGCTGCCGATGGCCAAGGGCGGCATCGCCGCCACGGCGGTGCTCTGCTTCATCTTCAGCTGGACCGAATTCCTCTTTGCGCTGACCCTGACCACCACCTCGCTCAAGACCGTGCCAGTCGTCTCGTCGACCTTCGTCACCTCGATCGGCACCGCCTGGGGCAACATGGCCGCGCTTGGCGCTGCCTCCATCATTCCCGCTTTCATCTTCATTCTGTTGGTTCAGAAGCACCTCGTGCGCGGTCTCACGATGGGATCGTTGAAACAATAGATGGGAGGCTCGAATTCGCAGCCTTGAGAAAATCGCGAATTAAACCGGAGGAGTAGACAATGAAAGACAGCATCAGAAAGACGCATCTTGCCTCTGTCACCGACCGCTTCGTTCGCGGACAGATGGACCGCCGCTCGTTTCTTCGCGCAGCAAGCATTCTCGGCCTCGGCGCCGGCGCGCTCGGCATGGGCCTGGGACGACGTCCGTTCTACGGCATCAGCCAGGCATCGGCTCAGGAACAGGAACTGAAGCCCAGCGCCGAAATCACCAAATGGCTCTCGGATGTCGGCAAGCCCTTTGCCGGAACGACGCTCCGTCTCGCCACCGAATCGACACCGCCGTCCAATGCCATCGCCACGCAGCTCAAGCAGTATTTCGAGGAGGCTACCGGCATCAAGGTCGAGATCGAAGTGCTGCCGCTCGAGCAGGTGCTGCAAAAGCTGACCCTTGACGTGGCTTCGAGCCTCGGCACTTACGACCTCTACTATATCGACCAGAGCTGGGCGGCGAGCTTCAGCCAGGACGTCTTCGATCCGCGCGAACAGCTCAAGAACGCCGACCTGGCAATGCCGAACTACAACATCGACGACTTCCTGAAGCCGCTCGTCGACGGTATCGCCATGTACGAGGACCGCATGGTCGGCGTACCCTACGACATCCCGATCTTCATCATGCAGTACCGCAAGGACGTCTGGGACGAGCTCAAGCTGCCGCCTCCGGCGACGCTGGACGATTTGCTGAAGGCGTCTGCGGCGATCACCGACGCCAAGGGCCCGAACATGTACGGCACCAGCGGCCAGATGAAATCGGGCCATTACAGCCTCGAATGCGATTGGACGGCGTGGCTTTGGGGCCATGGCGGTTCGATTTTCGGCCCCGACGGCAAGTTCACCGGCAATGACGACGCCGGCTTGGCCGCCATGGCCTACTGGGACAAGCTCAAGGCGACGATGCCGCCCGGCGTCGACGGCTGGACATGGGATGGCGAGGGCCAGTCGGTCGGCCAGGGCGTCGCCGCCTCGATGCTGTCCTGGGGCGAATTCTTCCCGTTCTTCGACGATCCCAAGGCCTCCAAGGTCTCGGGCTTGATGGAAGCGATGGTTCCGCCGAAACCTGCCGCGACGCTGCGCACCGTCGAGCAGACCGGGTTCGGCGAGATTCCGGGCGTTGGTCACCAGGGCGGCTCTTCGCTCGCGGTATCGAAATACTCGAAGAGCCCGGACGCCGCCTGGATCTTCATGCAGTGGGCGACCTCAGCCGATACCCAGGCGCTGATAACGGTTCTGGGTGGCGGTACCGGACCAACGCGCACCAGCGTCTATGACGATCCGCGCGTGCTGGCCAATGCGCGTGTCGGCGCCGGCACGACCCGCCACTTGCCGGTCGTGCGCGACACCATCGCCAACTACATGGGATCCGAGCCCGACCTGCCGGCATGGGCAGAACTCTCGAGCGACATGATCCCGGTTGCGCTGGGCAAATACTTCGCCGGCCAGTCGGGCTCGGCCAAGGAATCGCTCGACGCCCTGAAAACCCAGGTCGACGATCTCGTCGCCAAGGGCTGAGTCTTCCCCCGGGCTGGCTGCCCGAAGGCCGCCAGCCCGGGGTATCGACAATTTCGATTGAGGAAAGCCATGGCTGGAAAACAGCTCGTAGCAGTGACAGGAGCCAGTTCTGGTATCGGCGAGGCGGTCGCCAAGGCGTTTTCGCGCGCCGGCCACCCTGTTCTGATGATGGCCCGCCGTCTGGAGCGCATGGAGGCACTGAACCTGCCCGACAGCATGGCCCGGCAGGTCGATGTCCGCGACCGCGCCGCGATCGCAGCCGCCGTGAAGGAGGCGGAAGCCGAATACGGACCGGTCGACATGCTGTTTGCCAATGCCGGCATCGCGCGGCTTGCCGACATAGGCCGCCAGCCGCCCGAGGAATGGGACGAGATGATCGACATCAACACCAAAGGCGTGCTGAATTCGGTTCACGCCGTGATGTCGGGCATGATGGAGCGCCGTCATGGAACCCTGTTCATGATGAGTTCGATCGCCGGCCGAAAAGTCTATCCGGACCATACCGTTTACTGCGGGACGAAATTCTTCGTTCACGCCGTGTCGGAATCGCTGCGCGACTATCTTTCCGACTATGACGTCCGCGTCGTCGTGCTTTCGCCCGGGGTGATCGAAACCGAGGTTCTGAGCGGCGTCCTCGATCCGCAGACGCTCGCCAACTACAAGGCCAACAAGCTCAAGATCGGCGGCGGCATCGGCCCGGAGCACGTCGCTGACCTCATGCTGCACACCTACCAGATGCCACAAAACGCTCTCGTGCAGGAAATCGTCATCACGCCGACCAGGCAGAAATACTGACGACCCTGACCTGGGCGTCTGGAGACAGAGAATGGCCACCGTAGAATATAAGAACATCGCCAAGAGTTTCGGCCATGTCGAGGTGATGAAGGACATCTCCTTCGGCATTGCCGACCGCGAATTCGTCGTCCTTCTCGGGCCGTCGGGCTGCGGCAAGACCACGCTCCTGCGCATGACGGCCGGGCTCGAGCGCGTGACCAACGGTGACCTTTTGATCGGCGACAAGCGGGTCAATGACGTTCACCCGCGCGATCGCGACATCGCGATGGTGTTCCAGAACTACGCGCTCTACCCGACAATGAAGGTGTTCGACAATATCGGCTTCAGCCTCGAAGTGGCGAAAGTGCCAAAGGCGGAGATCAGGAAGAAGGTCGAATGGGCGGCGGAAATCCTGAACCTTACGCCCTACCTCGGGCGCTATCCCAAGGAACTGTCGGGTGGCCAGCGCCAACGCGTCGCCATGGGCCGCGCCATGGTGCGCAATGCCGCCGTCTTCCTTTTCGACGAGCCGCTCTCCAATCTCGACGCCAAGCTGCGCACGCATATGCGCGTGGAAATCCGCCAACTCCATAATCGTCTCGGCACCACCACGATCTACGTCACCCATGACCAGATCGAGGCGATGACGATGGCCGACAAGATCGTGCTGATGCACGCCGGCAGGATCATGCAGATCGGCACGCCCGACGAGGTCTATGAGCGCCCGAACTCGAAATATGTCGCTGATTTCATCGGCTCGCCGTCGATGAACTTCATCGCCGGCGCTGTCGAGACCGCAGGCGGCAGCCCTCGCTTCGTCGCCGAAGGCGTGTCGATCGGCCTGTCACCGCAGATCAAGGCAAAACCAGGCCAAAAAGTCATCATGGGCGTGCGGCCACACGATCTCGGCATTTCGGATACAGGTGAGATCAAGGGCGAGGTTGTGCTCTCCGAAACGACCGGCGCCGATGTCCAGATTCATTTGCGCGTGGCCGGATACGACGCCGTCGCCGTGGTGCCGCGTGACGAGCGCCGCAACGCCGGCGCCGCGATCAATCTTTCGGTGCTGCCGGGCAAGGTGCACCTCTTCGATGCAGCCACGGAACTGCGTGTCGCCTGAGATTAGCGACGACGGCGTCGATGCGACCTCGGCAACGACTACGTGTTCGCTGGCACGAAGAAGGGTCAGGCGGTCGGCGAGACGGCGCTCAACGACATGATCACCAAGAACCGCTCGCGCGGCGGTCTGCTGGCCCTGCAGGGCATCGCCACCCAGCATGGGCATGCGCGCCTCGTTCCGCACATGGGCGAAGGAGCACAAGTTCGATAACGATGCCGCCGAGCTTTGCCTTGCGCACGTCGTCGGCACCAAGACCCAGCAGTCCTATGACCGCGCCGAAATGTTTGGGGAGCGCATCAAGATCATGCGGGCTTGGGGCAATTACTGCACGGGCGTTTCGAACGTCGTGCCTCTGCAAGTGGCGGCATGATGAGCACCCCCAAGCGCGAAACGGTCGAGATGCTCGACGTCTACTCGGACGACAACTGGGCGACTGGTCCATCTAGGACCAGGTAGCAAAGAGGTCTGCCCAACAGCGGACGTTGTGTCGGCGGCCAAGTGAGGTATCGTCCAAATCCATCGTCCCGCAACACTGGAAATTCGATACTTAGATCAATGCTTTCATTACCTCGCGTTTGCCGGTTTCTCATCTTTGTCGCGCTGACAATCGTGACCCAGATCGGTGGCCTTGCCTATCTTCTGGCTTTGCTCGCAACCCACGCTTTGGGCACGCGGCGCCTCGCGGCAAAATTTGGGATGTTCATCCTTTTCTACGCCGCTACAGCATTTGCAGCGAGTTTTGTTGCACCGATATTCGGGCGGGTTCCTCTATCCTGCTTTCCAAACGAGAAGGTCCGTCTTGTCGTGAAGTCGCCGATCTATTGCTTGCTCAACCGCAACTACGTGGCGCCGCCCATGCATCATCTCGTCACGGCGCTTGCGGAAGATGTGGACCGCGAATTCCCTGGCACTGCCACAGTCGCACTGGATGGAAACTTCCCCTTTTGGGATGGTTTTCCGCTGCTTCCGCATCTTTCCCATGCCGATGGCAAGAAACTCGATCTCGCATTCTACTATAAGACCCCGCAAGGCAACTTCCTGAATGGCGTAGCAAGGTCCCCGATCGGGTATTTTGCCTTCGAGGAACCGGCGGCGGGCGACGAACAGCCCTGTGAAGGAAGGAACGACTTCATCACTGCGCGATGGGATCTCGAGTGGCTGCAGCCATTCTTTCCCGGCTATCAAATCGAAAAGCGGCGCACGGCGTTTTCCCTCCATTGGCTTTCCACGAAAGGCGTCGAAAGGTTCGGGCTGGATAAGATCTTCGTGGAACCGCATATTAAGAATGCGCTGGGCACCACCGATAGCCAGATCAGGTTTCAGGGATGCCGCGCCGCCCGCCATGACGACCACATTCATATACAGATCAGGTAGTGATGATGGCGGGCAGATGGCAGCGGCAGAGCGCGTGCTATTGGGCTGAGCTGGTCTGGGGAGCACCAAATGTGGAAAAGAGAGCCAACTGAGTTGCAAAAAAGAATTGAACTCCAATTCAAAGAGGACACCCGCGTCGATCCATTACACCCCGTCGAAAGCAGCGAACGTTTGCGGCGGGCGTTCGAGAAATACGGGCTCACTCCAATTCTAAAACGCGGGATCGCTGTCATGTTTGTTCTGATGCTCGGGTTGGTCATTTGGGAAGAGCTCCGTCACTGACGGGCGCGTCCCTTTTTGCCCTCCGTGCGGAACAATGGCACCGGCTGAAAGTTCGGCCCGTGCAGCACCTCCTACGCAGACCTGCTGCGAGATCGGATTGCATCCCTCCGATCCGGTCAGCCCGCGTCCTGCCCCTTTCTCCGCGTGGACGCGGGCTTTACATCCACGGAACCGAAACGATCAAAGTTTATTGAATCGGGTCTGTTGCGTTGGAGTTTGCATGGCCGCGAGGCTGACGTTTATCCCCCCGATAGAGCCCAAGCTGGTCGCCAAGCCGCCCGAGGGTGAAAACTGGATTCACGAAATCAAGCTCGACGGCTACCGTTCCCAGATCGTCATCAACAGCCCCGAGGATATCCGCGTCTATACGAAAACCGGTGCGGACTGGACGAAGAAATATGCAGGGCTCATGGACGCAGCGCGGGAGCTTGATGTCAAGAACGCGATCATCGACGGCGAGGCTATTGTCATCAATGAAGCCGGCCTGTCCGATTTCGGCGCGCTCCAAACAGCCGTCCACAACAACCCCTATGCCATGTATCTCGGTGCCTTCGACATTCCTGCACCTGGACGGCCACGATCTGCGCGACCTCGGCTGCAAGGCACGCCGCGAAATTCTCCATGGCATCATCCAGCCGAACAGCCGGGTTCAGTTCAGCGGGGCCATGCCCGGCGACGCCAAGGCGATCTTCTACCTCGCCGACCAGGCCGGGCTCGAAGGGATCGTTTCGAAGCGCGCTGACAGCAAATACCGCAGCGGCCCAACGACCAACTGGCTGAAGACCAAGAGCTTCACGGAAGATGAGTTCGAACTGCTCGGCGTCAAGCGCGAGCGGGGCAAGGCGGCATTCGCCTATTTGGCCGAGCCGGGCTCCAGGAAGTACCGCGGTTCGGACTTCATCAGCCTGGGCCGAGACATGAAGGATCGGCTGTGGAAGCGTGTCCAGGATCACGCTGGACCGAGGCCAGATGTCATGAAGGAGAAGCCGGAGGCGGAGTGGGTCAAGCTTGGCATAAAGCTGCGTGTCTAACATCTTCGCGGCGACCACGCCCACATACGCCACGCGTCACTGCTGGGCTTCAGTGACGAATAGGCGACCTATTGTACTGCCGGAAGCGGCTCGTGCTCCGGCTGGGCATGATGAAACACCTGCCCCAGCTATGGAGCGAAGTTGCCGGTAATGATTATGAGAAAGAGAGCAACAAATCGGAACACCTCCCAAGCTACCATCAGGCCGAGGCCGATCACCACAGCCCACGCAACCAGATTACCCCAATTCTTTCCGGCCGCAGACGGCTTTTTTTCCCCTTCGGTCATAATCTCGCCCTTTGTTAAGTTTGCCAACGGTTGCCTTTGTCCCCTGGCTGACTGACTGCGGCCTCTATCGAATCATAGATGGGAACACCCAGATTGGTTTCGCGCGGTGCTGACATCTGCGACGTAAGAGTGATTGTTGGCAGCCAGATGATAAGTCATCCCGCCCTCCCTAAAGATAGGCAGAGCGCGCTGCCTCAGCCCCTTAGGCTGAGATAATCAGCCAAAGCCACCGCGTTGTTGTGCAGTTCGTCCTGGGCGCCGTAGAGCAGCGTTACCCGGCCGTTGTCCAGCATGGCGCGCAACTGGCCGACCGCCTCGCTGTTCCTGTCGAGCTCGCCGCGATAGCGCTGCTGGAACTCCATCCAGCGCGTCGGATCGTGGCCGAACCATTTGCGCAATTCATCGCTTGGCGCGACGGTCTTCAGCCACAGTGTCAGCGCGGCGTCTTCCTTGCGGACGCCGCGCGGCCATAGGCGGTCTGTGAGCACCCGCTGCCCATCGCCAGGCGAGGGCGGCTCGTAGATGCGTTTGACCCTGATATCGAGTTTCATTGCCAACTCCGGGGTTGGCCGCCATGTCGTCTTGCTGGCCATGACGTCTTGCTGGCCATGACGGCTTGCTGGCGGCTGCTTACGCCCACTCGCCCTTACGCCCACTCGCCCCCTAAGCCCATTCGCCCTTGCGCATGACCGGCACGCGGCTGCCGTCCTTGCCGACCCCGTCGATGTCGACCTTGTCCGAACCGATCATCCAGTCGATATGGATGAAGCTCTTGTTGCCGCCGCGCGCCGCGATCTCGTCCTGAGTGAGCGAGGCGCCGTCGACAAAGCACTTCGAATAGCACTGGCCGAGCGCGATATGGCAGGCGGCATTCTCGTCGAACAGCGTGTTGAAGAACAGCAGGCCGCTCGCCGCGATCGGCGAGGAATGCGGCACCAGGGCGACCTCGCCGAGCCGGCGTGCGCCTTCATCGGTGTCGAGCACTTTTTTCAGCACATCCTCGCCGCGGCTGGCCCTGGCCTCGACGATGCGACCCTGCTCGAAACGCACCGCAATGCCGTCGATCAGCGTGCCCTGGTACGACAGCGGCTTGGTGCTCGTAACATGGCCTTCGACGCGCCTTGCATGCGGCGTGGTGAAAACCTCCTCGGTCGGGATGTTCGGGTTGCATGTGATGCCGTTCCTGGCGGTCGAGGCGCCGCCCATCCATTCATGGCCGTCGGCCAGACCGACGGTCAGGTCGGTGCCGGGTCCGGTGAAATGCAGCGCATGGAAATTATGGCCGTTCAGCCATTCGGTGCGGCTGCGAAGCGCCGCATTGTGCGCCTTCCAGTTGCCGATCGGGTCGTCGACATCGACCCGTGAGGCGGCAAAGATCGCGTCGGCGAGCTTCGCCACCGCGACGTCGTCGCTATCGCCCGGAAACACCTGCCTGGCCCAGGCCAGGTCGGGATAGGCGACGATGTTCCAGTTGATGTCGAAGCCGGTGATCTTTTCCAGTGCCGGCTGGTAGGCGATCGAGTTCGCCTTGTTGGCGCGCGCCACTTTCGCCGGATCCTGCGCCGACAGCAGCGACGGGTCCTCGCCGCGCACGGCAAGCCGCGCCGCGTTGTTGGCGAAGGCCTTCGCCATGCCCTCATAGAGCCAGCCGGCGGCGTGGTCGAAGCCGGCGTCAGCGCCATGGCGAAAACGTGCCAGCGTCATCTCGTCGTCGTTGAAGATCGGCGTCACCAGGCCGGCGCCGGCCTTATAGGCTTGCTCGACGATCCGTCGCGTCAAAGGCAGCGCTGCGATCGACGATGTCAGCACCAGATCCTGTCCCGGCTGCAATTGCAGCCCGACCTTGATGGCGACTTCCGCCAGCCTGTCGAGCTTCACCGGGTCGATCGTTGCGGCAACGTCGCGCGAATGTGTGGTCATGATCCTGCCTGTCGCGATGTGGGAGTCTGGTTCTTACATAGACCGGTGCCATCGGTCTTTCCACCGTGATCGACCGGGGCCTGCTCAGGCCGCGCCGGCGAGCGCGCCGAACTGCGCCATCGTCGCCTCGATCTCCTCGCGGATCCAGATCTTGAAATCGCGCACCTTGCGGCTCTCGCTCTTGCTGGCCGAGGTCACCAGCCAGTAGCCCAGCCCGCTCTCGGCGCGGACGCCGAACGGCGCGACCAGCCGGCCGTCGGCGAGAGCATCAGCCGTCAGCAATTGCCAGCCGAGCATGACGCCGTGGCCGGCGATCGCCGATTCCAGGCAAAGCATCGGGTCGGTGAAGCGTGCGCCCCTGAGGAAGCTGACCGGCTCCACCCCGGCCGCCTCGAACCAGCTTTCCCAGCTGATCATCGCTCTTTCGTCGGTGATCGCGCAGGTCAGGGCGAGATCTTCGATCGATTTCAGTTTGTCGGCGATCGCCGGGGCGCAGACCGGGAAGACTTCCTGGGCCAGCAGCAGCTGCGCGCGCACGCCCGGCCATTTGCCGTCGCCGAGCCGGATGGCGATGTCGATGTCCGAGCGATCGAGATCGGCAATCCGCACCGAGGCGTCGATGCGCAAAAGCACATTCGGATGTCGGGCGAAGTGACGTGACAGTCGAGGCAGCAGCCACTTCGAGGCAAAGGCCGGCGCGACCGAGACCACCAGCGTGCATTCGGAGGCCTCATCGGCGAGCGCCACAGCTTGGGCGAGCTCGCGGAAACCTGCCCCGAGCCGGGCGGTGAAGACGGTGCCGAATTCGGTCGGTACCAGACCGCTTGCCGTTCGTTCGAACAGCGCCTGGCCAAGTTGCGCTTCCGTCCGCTTGACCTGCTGGCTGACGGCACTGGCGGACACGTTGAGTTCGCTCGCCGCAGCCGAAAGCGATCCCAGGCGGGCGACGGTTTCCACGGCGCGCAGGCCGTTGAGGTGGACGCGGTTGAGCATGGCCATACAGTTTTTCTAAACCGGTACGGTTGAAATCTCAATTGAAATGCGGGGAGGAACGGCAAATTTTAAGGAAAAAGCAGACCTGTGGAGGAAAATACGATGAAGATTTTGTCACTGCTCGGGGGCTTTTCCGCTGCCGGCGCGCGGCAAAGCCGGTCGCATGAAAGCGAGGCCACCCGATGGGCCACCGATCCGCTGTCGCATCCTGTGCTCGACACCATGTCGGAGCGCGAACTCGGCGACCTGCCGTTCCGGATGACAGCCCGGCGCACGGCTTATGAGACGGGTACCGGCCAGGTCAGCTGCGGCTGAAGATGCGAGCAAAGGTCGGAGCGGACTCAGTTCCTTTCAGGGACAAATCGCAAGCCTTGGAGATTGGCTGAACCATCCCTCTCTTCGTCATGACGAAGCCATGTTGTTCTGCGGGCCAATCGCAAATGTCGGATATTGGTCGGCTGGAAGCTGCTCGTCCGCCGCTGCAACCCGTTCTGGCCCAACAAGAAGCGGATTGTTTCACCCGCTCGTGCACCTATTGTGCACCGCAATGAAAGCCGCTTCGCCGTCCCCTTTGCGCCTCGCCTTCGCCGGCATGATTGCCCTGGCCGTTGCCATGGGCATCGGCCGCTTCGTCTATACGCCGATCCTGCCCGGCATGATGGAGGAACTTGGCCTGACGCCGGCCGATGCCGGCTGGATCGCATCCGCCAACTATCTCGGCTATCTCGTTGGCGCGCTCGCAGCCGTCGGCGGCTGGGCGCACGGTCGCGAGCGCCTGCTGATGGTTGCCGGTCTTGCCGCCACCGCAGTCCTCACCGGGCTGATGGGCCTGGCCGAGACGATGGCGGGCTTTCTCGTCATCCGCTTTCTTGCCGGTGTGGCCAGCGCCTTCGTCCTTGTGTTCATGTCCAGCATCGTTTTCGGCCATCTCGCCGCGGTCGGCCGAAACGACCTGCAGGCGCTGCATTTCGGCGGCGTCGGCCTTGGCATAGCGGCGTCCTCGGCGCTGATGGCAATACTCGTCACCGGACATGCCGGCTGGCCGGCGGGCTGGTTCTGGTCCGCCGCGATCTCGGCCTGCGCCATTGCCGTCGTGGCCTTTCTGCTCGGCAGCACTGCGACCGCCAACGGCGCCGATGGCCGCGAACCGGCGCTGCCAAAGGACCGGTCACTGGTGAAGGTCATAGTCGCCTACGGGCTGTTCGGCTTCGGCTATATCGTGACGGCGACGTTCCTGGTCGCCATCGTCCGGCAGGGCGGCGGCGGCCGCGTCTTCGAGGCCGTGGTGTGGATGGTCACCGGCCTTGCCGGGATTCCCTCGGTCTGGCTTTGGCAGAAGATCGCGGCAAAGATCGGGCTCTACCGGGCTTATGCCTGGGGGTGCCTCGTCGAGGTCGTCGGCGTCAGCGCGAGCGTCACCATGGGCGGACACATTGGGCCGCTGCTCGGCGGGTTTCTGCTTGGCGGCACCTTCATCGCCATCACTGCGCTCGGCCTTCAGACCGGAAGGCAGCTTGCCCCGCAGGCGCCACGCCGGATCCTGGCATCGATGACGGCGTCCTTCGGCCTCGGCCAGATCATCGGTCCGATCGTCGCCGGCTTGCTTGCGCAAGCCTCCGGCGACTTCTTCCTCGCATCGATCGTGGCCGCCGCGGTGCTGCTGGTCTCTGGCGCGGTCATCTGGTCGGCTGCGCCAAAATCGCCATGATTGTGGTCTTGCTCGGTGCCGGGCATCACGCACCGGCCATTTTCATTCCGATCGATGTGTGACCTTATGCCCGCTGAACAGCAACGCCGCTGATTTGCGCATCGACCGAGGATTTCCCAACAGTGTTCGTATCCTTCTTCCCGCAGCCGAAGTTGTTTTTCACTTCGGCCGTCGCCTGGAGCCTTCTGCTCGTCCTCCTGTGGTTTTTCGGCGGCGAGCACCTTGGCACGATGCTCGGCATGCCGCCGGTCGACCCGCAGGCCGCCCCTATCATCAGCCCAGTAAGATTCCTGACGCCGGCATTTCTCTGGTTTCATGGATATTTCTTCGCCGGTATGGGCGTATTCTACCTTTTCTGGGCGCTGTATTCCCCGCATCGCTGGCAGAACTGGTCGATCCTTGGCTCTGGTTTGATTATTTTCGTCACCAATTTCATCGTGCAGATCAGCGTGGCGCTCAATGACTGGCGCGGCATGTTTTACGATATGGTGCAGAAGGCGCTGACCACGCCGGGCTCCGTTTCCCCTGCCGAGCTTTACTACGGAGTATGGCAGTTTCTGTCCTTGGCCCTGGTCTATATGAGCATCGCCGTTCTGAACGTCTTTTTCGTCAGGCACTATGTGTTTCGCTGGCGCACCGCGATGAACGATTATTTTACCGCTTACTGGCCGCGGCTGCGCCATATCGAAGGGGCGTCGCAGCGCGTTCAGGACGACACGATGCGCTTCTCCGGCACAATGCAGGGGCTCGGCGTGAACTTCATCGACTCCATCATGACCCTGATTGCATTCCTGCCCTTGCTGGCCTCCCTTTCTCTCCATGTCTCAACGCTCCCAATCGTCGGCGCAATCCCTTATCCGCTGGTCATTGCGGCGATCGCCTGGTCGCTGTTTGGCACCGGCTTGTTGGCAGTCGTCGGCGTCAGGCTGCCCGGGTTGGAATTTCGCAATCAGCGGGTTGAAGCCGCGCTGCGCAAGGAACTTGTCCTCGGCGAGGACGATACGGCACGAGCGCAGCCACCAACTCTGGCCGAGCTTTTCAGAAATGTTCGCAAGAACTATTTCACTCTCTATGCACACTATGTCTATTTCGACATGGTCCGCTATCTATACCTTCAAGTCGACAACGTATTCGCTACGCTTATTCTTGTTCCGACCTTGGCAATCGGCAAGATAACATTTGGCGTTTTCCAGCAGATTGTTACCGCCTTTTCACAAGTCGCCACTTCGTTCCAGTATCTCGTGAATTCCTGGCCGACCATCGTCGAGCTGATATCCATCTACAAGCGCCTGCGCGCCTTCGAGGCGACACTTGAAGGGGCGCCGCTGCCGGAAATCGACCAGGCCTATCTGGAGCGAGAGCGAGCCGGCTTGCGGCCTGAGGATCAGCCGGTAAGTTGAGAGTGACGGGGCGGCGAGCGCTTTCGGTTCAGCCGCCCACCGACGCCCACTTTTGCCGGCGTTGGCGCGAAACATAGTCGCGATAGCTGATGCACTCGACATCGGGCCTGGTGCAGACCTCGCCGGCAAAGCGCTCCAGCGCCTTCCAGTAGGCGCCGTCATTCATCAGTGTGAAATGGAAGCCGAGTTCCAGCGGAATGCGTTTGCCCTGATATTGCGCGTCGAAGGCGGCGCGAAAGGCGTCATGGGTCCGGTTGGCGAATTCGTCCGCCTGGCTCGGCCGCTCGAAGCCGCCGGAATGCCTGACATAGAGATTGTAGTCCATCGCGATCACCGGCCTTGTGTCAGGACCTTCCGGAATCTTCGGCAGTGAGAAGCGCGTGATGCCGTCGCTGGTCGGTGGCCGGGCAGGGCCGCGCGACACACCGCTCGCGTCGAACCAATAGCCCGCCTTTGGCAGCGCCTCGTAGAGCGCCTTGTTTGCCGACAGATAGGGTGCGCGAAAGCCAACCGCCTTACGTGCAATTTCGCGCCAGCCTGCGGGTTCGGGGGTAATAGCGTTGATCGAATAGGCATTTTCGAGAATGCGTTTGAACGAACCGAACTCGCTCAGCCAGTCGGCCTTGTTCCAGTCCTTGCCGTCGAAATGGCCGCAAGCGTGGCTGCCGATGTCATGGCCTTCCGAGGCGGCAAGGTTTATCTGCTCGAGCCGGTGAGCGATTTCCTGTTTCGAGGCGGCGAAGCCGATATTGGATTTGCCTGATGCCTTGCCGGGCGCCGTGTATTGCTTGCGCGTCTCTGGCGAGAGCAGGAAGACGCAGGACACGAAGTAGGTGAAATGGGCGCCGGTGCGCTGGGCCAGCGCCCGGCTGCGCTTCCATTGCAAAATATCGCGGGCGCTGTCGAACGAGATGAGGACGGTCTGCTTCGGCTTTGCCGGCGCTGGCGGGTCGGCGACAGCAGCGCCCGCTGCGGCAAGCGACGCGATCGAAAACGCAGCAGCGCGGGACAAACGAGGCATCAGTGTCTGATCTGGATTTTGAGGAGGGTTCGCGCACCGGCTATCGGCGAAATGTGGCGTGGGTGCGGTCGCCCTTTGCAGCCATCCTTTACATCGTCGTCCGGCGATTAGCCGATTTTCCGGTCGAACCCCTTCCATGCCGGCAAAATTTCGCTAAAACGCGGGCTACCGCATCGGCCTGAAGTGCAGAATTGATTTTTTTTCAGGAAACACGAGGCGCAAATTCAAAGTGTTAGAGCGTACTTTCCATGGACGCACGTCGCTCTAAACCGCCCTGAGGCGGGCAGGATGGTTTTGAGATGTCGGACGACAGTTTTATCCGCGAAGTCAACGAAGAGATGCGTCGCGATCAGGCGCATGCGCTGTGGGACCGTTTTGGTCCTGCCTTGCTTGCGCTCGCGATACTGGTGGTGGTCGGCACCGCCGCCTTCGTCGGCTATCGCTATTGGGACGAGACCCGCGCCAATCGCTCGGGCGATGCCTTCTCGCAGGCGCTGAAGCTTGCCAATGAGGGCAAGAGCGACGAAGCGCTGGCGGCCCTCGATGCGCTGGAAAAAGATGGCTACGGCGCTTATCCGCTGCTCGCCCGCATGCGGGCGGCAACCGTCAAGGCGGATAAGGGCGATGCCGCCGCTGCCGTCAAGGACTTCGACGAGGTCGCCGCCGATGCGGACATTCCATCAGGCCTTCGCGATATGGCGCGCCTCAGGGCAGCGCTGCTGCTCGTCGACCACGGTTCGTTCGCCGATGTGTCGAGCCGAGTCGAGACGCTCACCGCCGACACCAATCCGCTGCGCCATACCGCGCGCGAGGCGCTCGGCCTTGCCGCCTGGAAGGAAGGCAAGGCAACGGACGCACTGAAACTGTTCGACCAGATCGCCTCGGATGACAGCGCCCCGCGCAACGCGCGCGAGCGGGCGACGTTGATGTCCGAGTTGATCCGTGGGTCGGGCAATGTGTCGTGACGGATGACGTTCAAAGTCGCCATCATCGGCCGGCCTAACGTCGGCAAATCGACCCTTTTCAATCGTCTGGTGGGAAGGAAGCTGGCGCTTGTCGACGACACGCCGGGCGTCACCCGCGACCGTCGCGTCCATGCCGCCAAGCTCTACGATCTGCATTTCGACGTTATCGACACCGCCGGCTTCGAGGATGCTGCTGCTTCGACGCTGCCGGGCCGCATGCGCGCCCAGACCGAGATCGCCATCCGCGAAGCCGACCTGATCTTTTTCACCATCGACGCCAAGTCCGGGCTGATGCCTGACGACAAGACTTTCGCCGAGATCGTGCGCAAGTCCGGTAAGCCGGTTGTCGTGGTCGCCAACAAGGCCGAAGCGCGCGGCGCCCAGGGCGGCATGCTGGAGGCTTGGGAACTCGGCCTTGGCGAGCCGATCCCGGTCTCGGCCGAACACGGCCAGGGCCTGCCCGATTTGCGCGATGCGGTGATATCAGCACTGGGCGAGGCGCGCGCCTTCGGCGAAGAAGAAGATGCCGACGAGGAGGCCACCGCCAGCGAGGTGCTGATCGGCGAGGACATCACCGATCCGGACGCCGAGCCGAGCTATGACGATACCAAACCGATGCGCATCGCCGTCGTCGGCCGTCCGAACGCCGGCAAGTCGACGCTGATCAATGCCCTGATCGGCGAGGAGCGGCTCCTGACTGGGCCAGAAGCCGGCATCACCCGCGATTCCATCTCCGTCGACTGGGACTGGCATGGCCGTCGTCTCAAACTGTTCGACACCGCCGGCATGCGCCGTAAGGCCCGGATCCACGAAAAGCTGGAAGTCATGTCGGTGCAGGACGGCCTGCGCGCCATCCGCTTTGCCGAGATCGTCATCATCGTGCTCGACGCCACCATTCCCTTCGAGAAGCAGGATCTGCAGATCGCCGACCTGATCATCCGCGAGGGCCGTGCGCCGGTGATCGCCTTCAACAAATGGGATATGATCGACCATCCCCAGGAACTCCTGGCGGAACTGCGCGAGAAGACCGAGCGGCTGTTGCCGCAGGCGCGCGGCATGCAGGCGGTGCCGGTCTCGGCCGAGACCGGGCGCGGCCTCGACAAGCTGATGGATGCCGTCATCAGGACGCACAGAGTGTGGAACAGCCGCGTCTCGACCGGCAAGCTCAACCGCTGGCTGGAAGGCATCCTGGCGCATCATCCACCGCCTGCCGTCGCCGGTCGCCGGCTGAAGATCAAATATGTCACCCAGGCCAAGACGCGCCCGCCGGGCTTCGTCGTGTCCTGCTCACGGCCGGACGCGATGCCGCAATCCTATGTTCGCTATCTCTCCAACAGCCTGCGCGAAGCCTTCGACATGCCAGGCGTGCCGATCCGCATCGCCTTGCGCACCTCGGAAAATCCGTTCGCCGGCAAGGCGAAGAAACGCCGCTGAGCGCCGCGTCTTCTGGGCGCCGGCATCAGCCGCGACGCGCTTTAATGGGCGGTGTAGGCTCCGTCCACCAGATGGTAGCTGCCGGTGATAAAGCTGGCCTGATCGGACAACAGGAAGCACACAAGAGCCGCTACCTCTTCCGGTTTGCCGCGCCTGCCCATCGGCTGAAGGGCTGCCATGCGCCTGGTATTGGCTAATGCCTCCGCTTGCTCCGATAGAAGCGGCGTTTCGATCCAGCCGGGGCCGACGGCATTGATCCGGATGCCCATCCTCGCATATTCAATCGCCGCAACCTTGGTCAGCCCAACGACCCCGTGTTTCGCTGCCGTGTATGCGGACGCAGTCGGCAAGCCGACGGAACCGAGAATCGAGGACATGTTCACGATGGCGCCTCCGCCTCGATCCAGCATGGCGGCGATTTCGTACTTCATGCTGTAGAAGACGCCATTCAGATTGACGTTCATCAGCCTGTGCCAGTTGTCGAGCGGATAGTCTGCCGTCGCTTTTCGAACGCCGTCGATGCCGGCATTGTTTACCGCCATATCCAGTCCGCCGCATTTCTGGACAGTGAACTCGATCAGCTTTTCGACGGCTGCCGCATCCGTGACATCGACTGCAAAGTCGTAGGCACTGCCTCCTTGCGCGCCTATTTCGGCGGCCATGCGGCGCGCGGCCTCGGCATCAATGTCGGCGACAACGACCTCGGCTCCCTCTTGCGCGAGTTGCCGTGAAACAGCCGCTCCTATTCCGGAGCCTGCGCCGGTCACAATCGCGACTTTACCTTGGAAGTCAGGCTTCATCGTCGCTGTCCTATGCCCTTTGTGACCTAACCGAACAGAGGCGGACGGTTATCGCAAGAAGTTTCGCTCCAATTCGCTTGTCAATCCTGTGAATTCATTTTGCCACCCCACAGCGAGACTTGGCCCGCAGGCCTTGCAATGGTAGAGACGAGGACGGGCGGTAGATTGACCAGTTTCCTAGCAGGTAGAAATGGAAGAACACGACATTGCGCGCCGGGGGCTCGTGCTGGGAAGTCTGGCTCTGATGCTCTCCGGATGTACGTCGACGTTGCGACAGGTGACGGAGCCGATTTCATCCGCGTTCGGACCAGGGGAAGGCATCAATCCTCGTTTCCGACGGAGGCAGGTGCGGTACGACGGAAACGAGCCGCCTGGAACGATCGTCGTCGATACTTCGCAACGTTTTCTCTATGCCGTCGAGGGCGACGGGTGGGCGACGCGCTACGGCGTCGGCGTCGGCGAGCAGGGGCTTTCGTTCAAGGGTACAGCGACCGTCGCCCGCAAGGCGGACTGGCCGTCGTGGACACCCACCACCAACATGATGAGGCGCAAGCCGCGCCTGGTGAAATATGCAGGCGGGGTCCCTGGCGGGCCAAACAACCCGCTTGGTGCGCGTGCCCTTTATCTCTATCGCAACGGGCGCGACACCTACTTCCGGATACATGGTACAAACGAGCCATGGACGATAGGCACAGCGGTATCGAACGGGTGCATCCGTTTGACAAATGACGACGTCATCGACCTCTACGAACGGACTCCTTTGGGCACGACGGTGGTGGTGGTTTGATGGTGGGCAGGCCTGATCTCCGTTGCATGGTCGACCCTGCCGGCACGTCACCGCAAGGATTTCGGCTGCAACCGAATGCCAACTGTGTCATTTCTGCACTAGGCTTTGGTGTAGATCGCAGCTAACTTGGCGGAGCTGCATGTAATTTTTTATTTGTGGCGATTCTATAGGCTGTTCCGCCCCTGGGGAAAGGATTGCTTGATGAGCAGAATGTTGATTGTAATGGTTGCTACCCTCGCCGTTACCAGCCTGAGCGGCTGCGCGAACGGGATCGGTAAAGGAAAGGGGAAGGCTCCTCCGCCGGAACCCGTTGCCGTAGAAGAGCCAGTGATTAAGTAAGCATCGGCTTTCGAAGATTTGGGAAGGGCCGCCAGGCCCTTCCCTATCGATATGCAGGGGCCAAGGCCGGATTCGCAGCCTACGTGCGGTTGGCGGGCGTAGGCTGGCACTAGGTCTGCGGTCCTCGGAGTTCTGGATGAGATGACGCTTGTAAGTGGCCGTTCAACAATTGTGGCCCTGCTCGCGCTTGTCGCGGCGTCATGTCAGTCGCAGGACAACAAACCCCAGCCGACGTTTGTGTCCAATAATCGGGCACTGAGTACCGCGGCGATGCCGGCGCGCGCGGCCCAACGGCATTTCATCGAGTTCCGCTCCCGGTACGCCCTTACCTACGGCCATTCCTACGTGATTTTTGGACGATTGAACCAGGCGGGACGGATGGTCAACCCCGAAGTCGCGGGGCTCGCTCCGAAGTCCGATGATCCCAATGTCTATGTTCTCGGCCATGTGGCGCCCGTGCCAGCCACGACCGGGTGGACGGACGGCGACCTGGAAGATGCCTACCGGTCGGCAAGCTGGCGCGTTTTACTTACCGAAGCCGAATATAGGAAAGTCGTCGCGAGCATACGAAAGCTGCAGGCCAGCTCTCCGCTTTGGCACGCCTCGCTCTACAACTGCAACGCATTCGTAGCGGACATCGCCAAATCGATGGGGTATAAGACCCCCGGTACCTGGCTCCGGCCGCAACAATTCATAACCAACCTTCGGGAGATGAACGGCGGTTGAAATGCGATTGGCAAACCGCTTTCGCCTCATTCGCCCGGTCAACTCCGAAAGGAGCGCGCTCTGAATGTCTATCGGTCGACATTTCGGACGCTGGCATCGTTGCGACGGTCTATCGTGGTCCCAGATCGAGAAAAGGCTCCGGTGACCTGAAGTGACCATTTCTGTAGCTTCACTTGGCGAGATCATATGGGTGATCGGCCTCGTTGCCTGGTATGTGATCCGATATCCGTTCGAGCGCCGGGCAAGGCGCGTGCGGATTGTAGCTGGCGGCCGCTCAAGTTCCGACACCGTCGGGCTTGCATCGGCTCTCCTTGGCCTGGCGATCCTGCCTGGCTTCTATGTCGCCACCGGCATCCCCGCAGCGGCTGACCATCCGTCCAGCGTGTGGTCGGTGGCGCTCGGAACCATCATCTTCTGCTCCGCGCTGTTGATCTTTCGCATGTCCCACAAGGAACTTGGCCGTAACTGGTCGATCACGCTGGAGATTCGCGAACGGCACGAACTGGTCAGCGCCGGGCCGTACGCCTTGGTCCGTCACCCGATGTACACCTCGTTCCTGCTTATGGGACTCGGCCAGCTCTTTCTGCTGCCGAACTGGGTCGCTGGCATATCCGGCTTGATTGGTTTCGCCGTGCTTTTCCTGCTGAGAGTGGATAAGGAAGAGCGTATGATGCTGGAGACTTTAGGCTCGCAATACCGTGCCTATATGGAAAGGACCAAGCGAATAATCCCTTATCTTTATTAGAGGTTCGTTTCATGCGAGGCCGAGCCCTCAAGCTTTCGGCGCCCCGGCGCCTTGTTGGCGATCTGATGAGGTTTTCGATCGGCGTGCCACGCGTCGCGGTGCAGCGTCAGATGAACCTTGGCCCACTCGTAAGGGCCAGAATGGCGCAGCAGACCCGGCCCTCGTGGACCGCGATCTTCCTGAAAGGATATGCGCTTCTCGCCATCGAGATGCCGGAACTGCGGCGCGCCTATGTCAAGTTGCCCTGGCCGCAGCTTTACGAGTATCCGGCAAGCGTAGCCTCGATTGCCCACGAGCGCGAATATGAAGGCGAGCCGGCCGTTCTGCTGAGCTGCATCAAGTGCCCGGAGCGCTACTCCATCACGCAACTTGAGGCGGCCATCCACGCGGCTCGGTCACGGCCGGTCCTCGAGGTCCCGGAGTTCCGGCGTGCCTTGCGCATGGCAGCTGCGCCCGCGCCGGTCAGGTGGCTGCTTATGTGGCTGGGGTTGAACATCGCCCGGCAAAGGGCAAATTACTTCGGTACCTTCCAACTGTCCGTCTATTCTGGTCTCGGCGCGGAATCACTCAACCCGCTGACACCATTGACCACGCTTCTGAACTACGGTCCGATCGGCAACGACGGATCGGTGAATGTCCGCATCCACTACGATCACCGGGTCATGGATGGAGCGAACGTCGCACGAGCACTGGAGCGATTCGAAAAGATCCTGAACGGCACTGTCGCCAATGAAGTGGTGCTGCTCGGTCAGGATGTTGTCGCTCCCGCAATACGAAGGAACGCGACGTGATTTCGCACCATGAATTGCGGCCGGCCGTCGTCGTGATTGGCGGCTCGGGTGGAATTGGCCGGGCAATTGCAGGCGTCGCTGCACGGGAGCGCGGCGCGATCGTGCTGGTTGCCCGCTCGCCCGAGGGCTTGGCCGCCGCGGCGTCTGAGGTTCGGGAGGCGGGTGGCGAGGCATTCACGCTCGAATTGGATCTCGTGGCAGGCGACGCGCCAACGCGCCTGGAGGGCTTTCTGTCCGCACATGGCCTGGTCTGCGATGTCCTGGTCAACAGCGCCGGCTATGGCTTGCGCGGCGCGACGACGGCGCTGCCTGTTGATGGTCAACTCGGCATCATCGATCTCAACATACATTCCCTCACAGAACTGACCCTCCATTTTCTGCCCGCAATGGTGGCGCGCCGACGGGGCGGGGTGCTCAATCTCAGTTCCGTGGCCGGGTTCCTCCCCGGGCCTTATATGGCTCTGTACTTCGCCAGCAAAGGTTTCGTGCGCTTCTTCTCAGAGGCGCTTCACCAGGAGGTGCGCCGAACCGGTGTGACGGTCACATGCGTGGCGCCTGGCCCGGTGTCGACGGAGTTTCTCGCAAGGTCAGGCGCCAATCAGACGGTGCTCTTCAACGTCTTGCCCAAGGTGGATGCGCAGTATGTGGCCGAACGGGCGTGGCGAGGGTTCAAATCGGGTCGTCGCTTGGTCGTGCCGGGAATCTCGGCCAAGTTGGTGGCCCTTGCGGCGACGCTCCTGCCTTCCGCAGCGATGCTGCCCCTGGTCGGCCGGCTGCAACGCAGCGGCAATGATCAATGTCCTTGCGGTTCAGGGTTGAAGTTCAAGAAATGCTGCGGTGCCCGCCAGATCCAGCTGCGCCGAGGCCCTCGGGGAATTACCCCCTGACCTGACCGGACCAGCACGCCACGGAAAAACCTCATTGAAGCAAGAGACCGCTCGCCGATGGCGGGCCGTTAAGCATGTACGTGGCATAGCCGTTAAGCATGTTGATGGCATGGAGGAGGCTCCTGCATCTCTCAACAGCGCTCTGCGGAGCAGTTATTGCGACCGTTGCAGCCGTTCTCCAACAACGCCTTTGAAATGATTGCCGCTGTCGAGTTCCGTTAACGCCCCATCAAGGTTAATGCATCATCGTGCCTCTCCAGTGGGGTCCGTTGCGTTTCTGGAGAGTTCCGTGCATCGACGTGTTTTGAAGCGGCTTGTCGCTTTCGCCGGTGAGAAAAGACGTTCCTTTCTGTCTCCTCTGGTCATTGGACTTGGCATCTGGGTCGGCTTTCCCAATGTCATAGCCTATCAGGACATGACGAGCCTGGTCTCCGGCCTCAAGGGGCCGAGCGCCCGCTGGAACGCCTATGTCGAGAAGTCCGTCGCCGGCTCGGTCCATGCCGCCGAAATGCCTTTCCTCGATTCGGATGCCACCGGCTCGATCTCGGGTTCCGGCGTCCGCTTGCCCGGGATCGGCGCCGTATCGTTTCGCGGCAAGGGCAGCGTGGCCGGCACGACGCCCGACGAGGACCGCATCATGCGCGCCGACAAGAAGGGCCGCATCATCATCGTCTCGCCGGTCGCGCCGCCGAAGAATTTTAATGCCGGCTCGGTGTTTGAGCGCTCCTCCTCACTGCTTCGCCCGAGCATGGACAGCGGCCTGAAAATGGCTTTCGCCAGGCCCGAGATCAAAGGCAAGGAGATCCAGATTGCCGCCGCGTTTCATAGGCGCGTCGACAAGAAGCCGGATCCCGGCGTGCCGGCCATGCTGGCCGCACTGGTCAACAACGACCGACCCGACGTCCTGGCGACCGCCTACGCAGCGGCCGCGCCTGACTATGCCCAGGCTTCGCCCTTCGAGGCCTTGCTTCAGGACGAGAAGCCGAACGATGGCCGCTTCATTCCGCCGGTGGCCAAGGGCGATCATTCGTGGATGCAAACTCCGCTGCCGGCGAGCGTCTTCTCCAAAGCGGAACAGACTTGCCTCGCCAACGGCATCTATTTCGAGGCGCGCGGGGAATCGGTGCGCGGCCAGGCCGCCGTCGCCCAGGTCATCCTCAATCGCGTTCGCAATCCGGCCTATCCGAACTCGATCTGCGGCGTCGTCTATCAGAACGACAAATGGTTCAATCGTTGCCAGTTTTCCTTCGCCTGCGACGGCAGGAAGAAGCGCATCCAGAGTCCGGCCCATTACAAGACCGCGCAGGACATCGCCATGGCGGTCACTGCCGGCAAGATCTTCATCCCGGAAGTCGGATCGTCGACCCATTACTACGCCAACTACGTCAACCCGGGTTGGGCGCGGACGATGAAAAAAATGACCAGGATCGGCCTGCATATCTTTTACCGCACCTACGGCGGCGGCTGGAGCTGAGCGCCCCGGCAAGGTCCCGGGCGCGGCCGATCCAAGACCCGTCGCCGCAGGGATTCGGCTGCGGCACGCCAGCAGAGGTAGCGGGCACGATGTCGCACCCTGGCAAGCTCTTGATTTTCATGGGAAAAATACTTGACGCTGAAGTCCTGCCCGTGGCTTGACGGGCGGGGACCCTCTAACTATGTTGCCGGCGACTTAAGAGCGGACGGACGGTGACGATCTGACCGGGCAAGGGGGTTGCGATGGCCGACAAGAATGGGCCAGACGGAACCGGAGAAACCGGCCGCGGCAAACAGCGTCAAGCCGACATCCGCGACGACGATCTTGAGCGCCGCCGGCGCGACCTTGAAGCATCACTTGCGACAAGGCGGCCGGACCGGCTCGAGGGGAAAGACGACGCGAAAGCGGGCAGTGCGGCCGGATATGGCCAGGCGCTCAAGCTATCCAGCGAGTTCATCGCCGGGATAGTGGTTGGTGCGGGTCTTGGCTGGATCATCGACCGTGTGGCGGGCACATCGCCATGGGGTCTGATTGTTTTTTTGCTGCTCGGTTTTGGCGCCGGCGTGCTCAATGTCCTGCGCTCCGCGGGACTTATGGCGGAATTCGGACAGGGCGACAAAGCCCGCGATCCGAAAGAATGACTTGAGGCGCCGCTTGCCGGCGCAGTGAACAGGACACTAAAGCCGCGCGCGGCTTTGATGGGGATTTAAAGTGGCTGCTGACAAGGTCGATCCGATCCACCAGTTCCATATCAACAAGCTGATTCCGATCGAGATCGGCGGCTACGACCTGTCGTTCACCAATTCGGCGCTCTTCATGGTCGCGACCGTCGCCGTTGCCTCGGCGTTCCTCTATCTCAGCACCTCGAGCCGCAGCCTCGTTCCCAGCCGTCTTCAGTCGGTCTCGGAAATGGCCTACGAATTCGTCGGCAACATGCTGAGGGACGCAGCCGGAAACCAGGGCATGAAGTTTTTTCCCTTGGTATTTTCGCTGTTCATGTTCGTTCTCGTTGCCAATCTGCTCGGTCTTTTTCCATATTTCTTCACCGTCACAAGCCATATAATCGTCACCTTCGGCCTTGCCGCGCTGGTGATCGGAACCGTCGTCGTCTACGGCTTCATGAAGCATGGCCTTGGTTTCCTGAAACTGTTCGTGCCGCATGGCGTGCCGGTTTACCTGCTGCCGCTGGTGGTGCTGATCGAGGTGATTTCCTTCGTATCTCGCCCGGTCAGCCTCTCGGTTCGTCTGTTCGCCAACATGCTGGCCGGCCACATCACGCTGAAGGTGTTCTCGGGCTTCGTGGTGAGCTTGAGCGCGCTTGGCACGCTCGGCATTGCCGGATCGGTCCTGCCGCTGGCGATGGCCGTGGCGCTGACGGCGCTGGAGCTGCTGGTCGCCTTCCTGCAGGCCTACGTCTTTGCCGTGCTGACCTGCATGTATCTGAACGACGCCCTGCATCCCGGGCACTGACCCAGTTGACCCAAGAGTTTCCGGCCCTGCTGCCGGGATAGAAATCGCAATGGAATTTTTAGATCCAAAGGAGTTGAACACATGGAAGCAGAAGCAGCAAAGTTCATCGGCGCCGGCATCGCATGCCTCGGCATGGGTGGCGCCGGTATTGGCCTTGGCAACATCTTCGGCAGCTATCTGGCGGGCGCGCTGCGCAACCCGTCGGCCGCGGATGGCCAGTTCGGCCGCCTGATCTTCGGCTTCGCCGTGACTGAAGCGCTGGGCATCTTCTCCCTGCTCATCGCGCTTTTGGCCCTGTTCGGCTGAGCCCCTGTTCGGCTAACATTGGGAATTGGAAGGGCCGGCCGCAAATCGGCGGCAGGCCTGACATCAGGGGATAGTCGATGTTCGTGACATCTGCCTTTGCGCAAGAGTCCGCGCCTGCCGTCGAAGGCGGCCATACCGGCACGGAAGGCGATACGCAGTCCGGCACCGGTGTGCCTGCCGAGGCGCACGGCGTGTTCCCGCCATTCGATCCGGCGACATTCCCCTCGCAGCTTCTGTGGCTGGCGATCACCTTCGGGCTGTTCTACCTGTTCCTGAAGAAGGTGGTGATGCCGCGTGTTGGCGGCATCATCGAGGTCCGCAACGACCGCATCACCCAGGACCTCGACCATGCCGCCAGGCTGAAGGGCGAGGCCGATGCCGCCGTTGCCGCCTATGAGCAGGAACTGGCGGAGGCCAAGACCAAGGCCAATGCGATCGGCCAGCAGGCCAACGATGCCGCCAAGGCGGAAGCCGAGGCCGCCCGCAAGAAGGTCGAGGCAGCGCTTGACCAGAAGCTTGGCGAAGCCGAGGCTCGCATTTCGACCATCAAGGCCAATGCCATGAAGGAGGTCGGCACGATCGCCGAGGACACGGCTTCGGCTATCGTCGAGGCGCTTGTCGGCGGCAAGGCCAGCAAGGCCGAGATCGCGGCAGCCGTCAAATCCGTGGCCAGGTGAGGAGCGCATCATGGACGCCACATCACTCGCGACGCTTTGGGCCACCGTTGCCCTCGTCATTTTTCTGGCCATTGCCGTCTACGTCAAGGTGCCGAAGCTGATCGCCAAGGCGCTCGACGCCCGCGCCGACAAGATCAGCAACGAGCTTGAAGAAGCCCGCCGGCTGCGCGAGGAGGCCCAGCAACTGCTCGGCCAATACCAGCGCAAGCGCAAGGAAGCCGAGCAGGAGGCCGCCGACATCGTCGCCGCCGCCAAGCGCGAGGCCGACATGCTGGCTACCGAGGCGCACAAGAAGACCGAGGACTATGTCACCCGGCGCACCGCGCTTGCCGAACAGAAGATCGGTCAGGCAGAGCGCGAGGCGATCGGCGAAGTGCGCGCCAGTGCCGTCGATATCGCCGTCGAAGCCGCCCGCATGCTGCTCGCCGCCAAAATTGACGCCAAGGCGGGCGCCGACCTGTTCCAGGCCTCGCTTCAGGACGTCAAGTCCAGGCTGAATTAAGGAGAGAATCTCCCCCTTGAGGGGGAGATGCCAAGTTTTGGCAAAGAGGGCAGGCCAGAGGGGATAGCCGCGCGTGAAGCGCCAACCTTCTCTTTCGTCCAAGATGGCGTCGCGCCAGCCGAGGCGACCCCCTCTGTCGCCTTCGGCGACATCTCCCCCTCAAAGGCATATGCGCTAAGATAGGAGTTGCAGCGGGGAATCGGTTGTGATTCTACGCTGCGATGACTCACGAATCGCTTGT
>NZ_JBVVQO010000030.1:0-90943 GCF_055811215.1 Mesorhizobium sp. WSM4819 | reverse complement strand
CTCGCTCGCTACAGCGCTGTTGAGGGCGCGCTCGCGAGCGGCTTCGCTATCGCCGACCTACACCACGCGGTGGGACACGACCACACCGCCGAGTGGGAAGCGCTTGCCGCCTGAAAAGGCGGCTAGGTCATGACTAGGCGGTCTTGTCGATCTGGGTGGCGTCCCAAGCTGAGTGCAGGTTAGTGTTGAACGGCAGGTCTCCGTTCACCCCCTCCTGGGTGGTTACCGTGACATCGATGCCGTCCGCCGCGTTCGTCCTTGATCGGGTGCAATAATCGGTGGGGATCTCCGACGAGGTGAAACCAGGAACTCAGCGCCGCTCCCGCTGTTCCATCTGTGCAGTGGCACAGCTGACGAGCGCGAGTTCCCGATCGCTGCGATGATGCAATGACGCAGCGCCGGGTCGGGTGTGCAGTCGCGAGTCGGGCCATAGCCTGTGGCTGCGGATGGTATTTGACGACATGCCAACGAGTAGTTTTCCGGTCTTGAGCGCGTTCGTCATCGGCCCAACTACCGCTGGACGCGGCCTACCCGGCCCCAGGATGGCTTCGAACACCGACTGTGGCCGCTTCGTTCAAGCGATATGGAATGGCCAGACGTCCCCCAAGCATACGCAGTAGAAGTTGCCGCAAGACGAGTCGTCGGCGGATCTTGTTGGCAGCTCGTAGGGTCCGTTTGCCCAGAGATCGCCTACGACGATGGAAGGGCGCTGCATGCTGCTGCACTTCCGCCCAAAGAAGGGAAGCGAATGCCATTTGCGATACACCGGTGGCCCATCCGCAAGCTCTACCAAGCCAACGACCCGGCACGGTACGGTACGGTACGGTCCCGTCAACCGACAGCGACGTTTGTCAAGCGCTTGCGCGCATGGCGCCGCCTGATCTCAATGCGAGTTCGTCTTCAGCGGCGGAACGGGCGTATTCGCTAGGTTGACAGCCTCCTATCGTGGAGATCGACAGGGCTTCGCTCAATCCGAAAGTAAGGACTTTCGCGATCCATCAAACACACCGCGCACACTGCGCCAGGATACTCGGATTTCGTATCCTGAAAGCGGCGCGCGGGCCAATGGTTTCAAGGCGGCGGTAGCCACCACCATGGCACCGAGCAGGCGCGATATTTTAGTTGTCGTATGTCGGCCCATCCGGTCAGTCGCTTTCTTTGGCGAGCGTCACTGTCGATCCGAAAGTCGGGCCGACGTGATGCTCAGCGGACGTCGCGTCGCTCGATCTGCGATCCAACCCATCAGCGCTTCCATCGGTCCTCGGTGGAAGAAGCGCAGCCAAAGCACCGCGAAAGCGCTTACAACCACGATCAAGCCAAAGAGCGCGGACAGCGAGTGAGGTTCTCCAAGCATATATATTCCCTGAATATGCAGAAGATAGGCCGTCAAAGGCATCGAGCCGACCGCGATTATTGGCGAGACCAGCTTTCGAACGAACGGGAGCGCATCCATAGCAAGCGAGCAAGCCGCCACGATGATCATTGCGCAACCGGCGCTGCCAAAAATCCAGAACGTCGTCTCGCTATGAGGCGAGGCAAGCCATAGCCAACTCGCTGTGAGATCGTCCAAGTCCAGCCGCCACCAGAAGTGGGGAGTGAGGTCAAGTTCCCGCAAATCGGCCAACTCGGCGCTTACACCAGGCATCAAATGCAGCGCGAGCGAGGATCCCCCAAAGCCCAACACGGCCAGCGCGACGCCGGCTACACCAAGGCGCAAATGCATTGCGCGCGTGCGAAGGTCAAAGCGCGCAATGGCCATGCCTGCGATCAGCAAAGGAACCCAGGTCAAGGCGGGATAGGTGCCGCTGACCAGGAGGGTGAACAGCTCGGGGTCCGAGCTCCCGGAGCCAAACGTTTTGAGAAGGAGGAAACGCACCTGCGGGAGAACCAATGCTGCCACCGCCGCGATCAACCCGAGCCGCTGTGCGCTTAGCCGATATAGCGGCAGGACCAACAGGAAGCAGACTCCGTAGTATGCCAGAATGACGGAGACCGGCACCTTGACATAGGTCAGGATTTCGCCAAGCGCGAGCAGAATAAGGGCGCGAATTGCAACCTTGGCAATGGCATGTCTACCGGCCAGCGCCGATTTCGGCGGGTTGCGGCCGGTAATCAGGATGAGCGAAAAACCCGTTAATACGGCAAACAGGACGGACGAGCGCCCAAAGGGGAAGGCCATCATATGACCGACCAGTCCTTCGCCCCTGCCGGGACCCACATGGACGGCATACATGCCGAAGACAGCCAAGCCGCGAGCAAGGTCGATGCCGACCAACCGAGCTGCAGCCCACCCATCTCGTGACCCGCTCTCGAAGATGCGGTGCGGCAGTGCCATGGTGGATTCCTTCGTTGGTTGTATTCATCGCGGGACCCGCGATAGGAGGGCCCGTCGGCTACTGCCGTGGTCTCGCCCGAGGGAGCAAAGCTCGTGCCAATCTGGCGGATCGAGCTACAGCCTGCGGCAAACACAGACTTGGGTCGCCGAGCCTGTTGGCGCGGACCTGACAAATCCGACACACAAGGTGTCGCAGCCGACGTTTTCACGGATGGGCGGCGGCCCGAGAGACCACAGAAGACAGTGGATTATCCGACCAGCACGCCGCGCGGGCCTCAGTAATCGCGGCCAGCTTCAGCCCTCTGGTGAAACCTGTATGCCTAGCCACCGTGACAGATCACCTTCAAGATTCGCCCGAACAGAAAAGAGTCCAAACGATCGAGGTCCAGCGCTTCCTGGACCTGCAGTGCCGGCGGCGGAAGCCGCTTGCCTCGGTGCCACCGGTGGCAAGCACCCGGCCGGAATTGAGGCCATCGGCTCACCGGGGCCGTCCACCTGAGTCGGAATGGGCTAGCCGAGATGGAAGCGCGTCGTGCTCGACAAGAGGGGAATCGCTAATGATCTGACGGGAGGACGCGTGAAAGGGGTCGCACGTTGTCCTGATGTTGCAAGGTGTCAGGGCAACGGCTTCACCGCGATTAGCATGTCCGCCAGCTTCATGGCATCGAATTCGTCCCACTGGCGGAGCCGACGAGCTTGGGAGGTAGGGCGAAATCTGCTCTTCATGAGCCGTTTGAAGGTCAGGCAGCGTATGTTCAGCAAACTTCGACGCGAGTTGGCGAGACCCGTCAAATCATCGTCTTGAAATGCCGACGTTAGGGCGCAGCCGAGGCTCTCGCTCGAATTGCGGACGTGCCACCGACAAGATCATCGACCGCAATTTGCGTGCCCGGTTGGCGCTCCGTTGGCGTTGCGCCCCTTCCCGCTAACCAGCGGCGGCTTGGCGACCTTTCGGTCGGCCTTGCGACAAATCTCGTTCCGTTTCCGACACAGAGGTTTCGATGGGCGCACGGCGAAGCCAATTGGAACGCCAAGCGTGTCATGATCGTGGCCGAGCCAAATTCGATCGTCATCGACGCGGGATCATGGCGATCGCCGAAGAGCGGCCGCCATGAATTGCTGCCACAGGCGTGCGTTCGCGTCAGTCATGCCTCTGCGAACACGGCTACGGCGCACACCGTGCCCCTTCGCTGCGGTGATGCCCGCGGCTGCGCCGGGGCATGGGCCTGCGCTGTGTGGTGCATCGTTTGCCAGCCGGCGGAAGCGCGAACATCCGCGCTACACACCTGACGGCTATGGCGCGCATCCGGCTTGGCGAAAGACGTCGTCCGAACGGGAAACTTTGGTGCAGAAGCAGCTTCATTGCAAATGGCACGCCTCTTGCTGCTCGTGCGCAGAGCCCATTGAACACGATGAAAGCCGATACCGAACCATGGCTGGCACACGAAGCTCTAAACGATCGACAAAGGCGGCGGTGGTTATCCTCGCTGAGCACTGGGCATCGCCCGGTTTGGAGATCCGAACATCTGGAGCCGGGCCGTTTCCCATACACCGGAACGGGGAAAGGATCGGGAGCCGCGTAGGCATTGTCTCGCGAAGGGCAGCACCACAGCGCGGTATGCGCCAGCCTCAGTAAGATTTCAGTGCGCCAGTTTCTTCAAAGGAGCAAGTTGATGACCGGTCAAAAGAAGGTCCCATTCGTCACATTTCTCACGCGTGTTCGCGATGATTCAGTCCAGGGGCCAAATCCATACCGTTGGGAACAAAAAACATCCGACGACTACTTTGCCGACAAACGCGTCATCCTGTTCTCCCTGCCTGGCGCTTTCACCCCGACCTGCTCGACCTACCAACTGCCCAATTTCGAAGATCTCTACGAGGATTTCAAGAAAGAAGGAGTTGACGCGATCTACTGCCTCTCGGTCAACGATGCCTTTGTCATGAATGCATGGGGAAAGTCCTTGGGGCTGCAGAAGGTCGAACTGATCCCGGACGGGTCTGGCGAGTTCACGCGCAAAATGGGCATGCTGGTTGCCAAGGACAATCTGGGCTTCGGTATGCGCTCCTGGCGCTACGCGGCTCTGCTCAATAATGGCGTGGTGGAGCAGTGGTTTGAGGAGGAAGGTTTCTCCGACAACTGCGAGACCGACCCCTATGGCGTCTCATCCCCGCAGAACGTCCTTCAATCATTGAAGGACGCTGCGTGACCTGGTGCACATCGACCATGCGCAACTGCTTTTTGGACGACACTGTGTGCAGAGCGCAAAGCTCTGGAGGCGCGCGGCCCGTGAGGTCGTTCAAACGTGACGCGGCTTAGAAGCGTCAACCTGTGAGTGATCTAATTAGCCACCGCCAAGAGCTTCTTTGACAGGAATACCGAACTGACCATGAAATCGTCCTTCAGCCTACTTCAGAAACAGTCTCTTGCGGCATCGCCTCAACTCATCGAGTCGATTCGCCTGTTGCAGCTGACGCATGCCGAACTGCATCAGTTCGTGGACCAGGAGCTCGAGAAAAATCCACTTTTGGAGCATGCGCCAAACGACGAAGGCCGGTCTGGCGAGGTTGAAGGACCGACCTGGGCAGGGTCCCCGGACCTGCCCAGACAAGGGAAATCCCAGTCCAACACGACGAACACCACGCCGGGCGAGCGTCCTGCCTACGAGGAGTTTGTCGCCTTAGCTGAAACGTTGCACGACCATGTCGCTCGTCAGATCTCCCTCACCGCCTTCACACCGCACGAGCGGCTGATTGCTCATCAGCTTGCCGGGCATCTGGATGACACTGGCTATCTTCGGGTAAGTCCTTCGGACTTGGCTGACACCCTAAACGTCGGGCTGGCCCATGTGGAACGGGTGCTGGGCGTCTTGCAGCACCTCGATCCACCGGGAATTTTCGCACGATCGCTCAGCGAATGTCTCGAGATACAGTTGCGCGAGCGAAACCGGTTCGACCCGGCGATGGCGGTTTTGGTTGCCAACCTTGAGATGCTTGCGCGACGCGATTTTCAGACATTGAAGCAGCGTTGCGGCGTCGATGAAGAAGATCTTCTCGACATGCTGCAGGAAATCCGTGCGCTTGACCCCAAGCCTGGAAACACTTTCCAGTCGGGAACGCCGGAATGCGTTATACCGGACGTATGGGTCCTGCGCTCGCCAGGAGGTGGATGGCAGATCGAACTTGATCCGAACACGCTGCCCAAGGTGCTGATCAACCAAAGCTATGTCACGGAGGTTTCCTGCCGAGCCGCCAAAAAATCGAAAGACATGACGTTTCTCAATGAATGCTTGCAAAACGCAAACTGGTTGATCCGCAGCCTCGATCAGCGCGCCAAGACGATCCTTAAGGTTGCCACCGAAATCGTGCGCCAGCAGGATGCCTTTCTGGAATATGGCGTCGCCCACCTACGGCCTCTCAATCTCAGGACGGTCGCTGACGCGATCAACATGCATGAGTCGACTGTAAGCCGGGTGACCTCGAACAAGTACATGGTTACCCCACGCGGCGTGTTCGAACTCAAGTATTTCTTCACTGTCGCGATCGCCTCCTGTGAAGGTGGTGACGCGCACTCCGCCGAAGCTGTCCGCCATCGGATCAAAGCGATGGTCGCCGAAGAATCGCTTGATAACATGCTTTCTGACGATGACATCGCTGACCGGCTCAAGGAATGCGGCATAGATCTCGCTCGCCGCACGGTCACCAAGTATCGCGAGGCGATGAATATTCCCTCCTCCATACAGCGCCGCCGGGAAAAGCGCTTGTGGCGCGACGGCGATCAAGGCCTCAAGGCCTCATGACCAAAAGTGGCCTCTAAATCAAACGTGACGCGTTCTTCACATTCGCCCCCCTCCGGGCCGAAGCAACCGTCGAAATCGCTACATTCCCGGCAATTGGGCGCAGTGCATAGCGAAAACCCTTCGGCCTCACAGAGTCTTCGGTAAAAGTACTTCTTCCATTTCATGTTTCGGGTATTGCCGGCCGCAAGCATCGGAAAATGCGTGGCGAGCAGGCGGTTGAGCTCGGCCCGATTGAGAAGACCAAGATCCTGCCAAAGATGGTCATCGCGCATGGCACGCCGGGCGACGATCTTAGCGAAGCGCACGCTAGCCGGGTCGCTCGGCCGGGCATGCGCCAGCAGAAGGCCGCGCAGAAGTTCTTCCTCCATGCCCGGCTCAGGATCGCTGGCGTCTTCCAACGCTAAGGCTGCCATAGCGGTTGCGGACAAACCCCGGGGCAGGACCTGGCGCAGTTCGGCGAGGGAAAGCCCTGTTGACTCCGTCGCTGTCGCTTCGCCAGCCTCGACCTCCTTGAGCGCACACGAGAGAACGCAGGTAAGGACATGCTCGTCGAACCCCCTCTCCGGCTCGACGGTGGGGCATTGGCCGGCGCCGACACATGCGTCTTTATGGGCGGACATGATCCCGTTCTCCTGGTTTGTTCTCGTCATGCAGCGGCCCTGCCGCGAGCACATGTGTCTGACTAGGGGACGCGCCGGCGCAGGCTCGACCCCATACAGCCCAATACAGCGGGCCGCGGGTCGACCGCCATGACCACGCCTTGAGCTCGCCTTCGAAGCCACCGCGCTACCGTCGCAAGCGCGAGGACTTCACCCTGGGTTAGACTCGGTGAAGGGACCGCGCTCGAGCAGACCCCTTCAGCAGCGGCATTACCCCGTGCAAGCAAAGCCTCGGCAGGTGAGATATTCGGGCAGCCCGTCAGGAGCCGTCCACGGTGACGAAAGCGCTAGTCATCAGAGGCATCTAGAGCGTCCGGTCATGAGCGGCCGGTGGACGTTCGTTTATGCCATCTGAACGGCCAAGAAGCCGCAAGAAGTACAACCCGTTGCGAACTCAACCCGCGCATGACCCAGCGCGTTGTTGATGGCGGGAATGGTCTGGTCGAACCACAATTCGGTCTGTTAGCATTGTCCCTGGTCGAAATCTTCCAACTGGCTCGGTAACACGATCTGACCCGGTTCAGGATCGATGAGCGGCTCTGCCAAGCTTCAGCAAATCGATGCACACCGGCGTCCCTGGTGCGCTCGTGGTGGCAGAGCAGAGCGCTGTCACAGTCACGCCGTCGCGGGGTCCCTGCCGGCCGGATCTTTACTTTGCAGGGTGTCGCTGTGCCGTTACAAAGTATTCATAGTCCGTCGTCCCACTGATGCGGTTCCGAAGCTGTGAAGGCATTGTCGTGAGAAGCAGTGCGAGGCTTCCCGAGCGCATAGACCGGATCGTCCGGATACGGTGTTCCGATCGGCTGTCGCGTGCCGAAGCGTTCTGCCTCCAGCACCGACGATGGGATCTGCTCTTCGAGCCAGTCATACACGACGGTGCGTTCGGCAATCCGCCACTCCCCTGCCCTCTTTTGAAACAGATCGCAGTAGCGCCCACATAGAAGCTTCTGGCGTACTTCTCCGTCTTTGTCGGGTCCGCGTTGCAGCGCGGTGAAATAGCTCTCGACCGTGGCCTCCGCCGCGTTGATGAATTCGATCAGGATGTTCGTGATCTGATGGATGTTGCGCGGTCCGGTCTTGAAGACATCCAGCGCATACCGAATGAAGCCCTCGGCCGAGCCGCGATACGCCCCGTGGCTGTCATGCGCGTCGGGCCAGTACGCGCTACGCAGCACCTCCTCATCGGCGCGGTCTGTCCCGCGGCAATACCGGTAGAGGCAGTCGCGGATCGCCTCGCGGTCGAGCAGTTCGACAATTTTTGCTTGGCCCGTCTGGTCTGTCGCAAATTCCGCGGTTCTGACGTGTTCCGGGACCTCTGTCTTCGGTTTGAGGGTGGCCTCCGAAACGATTCGCGCAGCGGGTGGATCGTCGATTTCCAGCGCAAGTTCGGGGCAGGATCGCACCCCATCCGACGCAAGCACTTGCTCCCCGTCCGCAACCTCGATGTCACCGGGGAGGATGTAACCCGCCTCATCCAGCTTGAACACTGCCGGCGCTCGCGCCGAGCATTGCGCATGACCCTGGCATCTGGCTTTGTGGACGATAATGCGCAAGGCGAGCTCCAACGTCTGTGTCCCCGGCTCACGCCGGGCTAGGTCAGGCCCAGTCCAGGATCAGATTTTCGATCCCGAACACATGGCCGCCATGGGTGATGGGTGCTGTTCCCTCCTTGATCCGAAAGGGCGGCAGGCGCGCCAGCCATTCCTCCAGGCCAATGACAATTTCCCGCCGGGCGAGATGTGAGCCAAGGCAACGGTGGGGACCATAGCCAAAGGCGGCGTGGCGGTTGCCCTCTCGCGTCAGATCGACCGTGTTGGGGGCCTTGAATTCCGCGGGGTCACGATTTGCAATCATCGTGGCGCAGGAAACATAGTCGCCCTTGCGGATCGGCGCGCCTTCGAAGTCGATATCTTTCCGTGCCACGCGGATCAGATGGACGCTCGGATAGGCGCGCAGCAGTTCTTCGGCTGCGCGCACGATCCGGTCCGGTTCTTTTCGGAGCAATTCCTGATCTTCCAGGTTTCGCGCGAGATAGGCCAAGTCAAAGCCTATGGCTGTAGCGACCGTGTCGAGCCCCGCCACCAAAATGAGCACGCCAATGCCACGGACCTCCTCGTCTGTCAGCCCGCGGCCCTCGACCTGTGCCTGCACGATGAAGCTCATGAAATCGTCGACGGGCTTTTTACGGCGCATCGCCGCTAGTTCGTCAATGAATGCCACAATCGTCCGAGCCGCCGCCGTCCGTCTCACATCATCGCCGTGGAGCAGATCTTTCGCCCAGGCGACAAATGTATCGAGACGGTGATCCGGCAGTCCGAGGAAGCGAAGGAAGATGCTGACCGCGAAAGGATAGGCGAAATCCTTCATGGCATCGCAGCTTGTGCCCGACGAGGCGATCCTGTTGATAAGCGTTATCGCTCGCTCGCGGATGGTCGGTTCCAATTCCGTTACACGCTTCGGCGAAAACAGCGGATTGAGCAGTGAGCGAAAGACCCCATGGGAAGGTGGATCGAGTTCGAGCGGGATCGTCGGCCAGTCTTCGCCCAGTGCGGATGCGAAGATGTTGCGATGACTGGAAAAGTTTTCGGTCTCCTGCAGCACCCGGCGCTGATCTGCGGCGCGAGTGATGACCCAAGCACCCTGCCCGGTACGCGTGTTCCAGGGCGAATAAAAGATTGGCGGTCCGGCATGCACGCAAGCGACTGCTGCGTGCGGGTCGCCGTTGGGCGTCGGTGACATACCTGGCGAAGTAAAAAGGCTGAAGTCGCCCACCATTTCCGGCGGGACATGATCTGGAGCCGGGTTGGTCGCCATTTGGTTCTCCTGGGTTCAGGCGTTTACGCGCTCGACTGAGATCGCAAGGCTGTTCGCCACCGCTGAACTCCGCAACGCACGGCCGACATCGCCTCTACCATCGAGCAAGTTGCGTGCCGAGTAAGCGCACCATTGGCGCTGCTCATATCTGTGTTGTAGCGGCCCTTCTGAGGCTACCCTTGGTAGGGATTTCGACATTCATGACCGTTCCAGACACGACAAAGTTTGCGGAAGAAAGCTAACGAGGAGCCGAGTGAAAGAGGCTGAGTATCGAACGAGGTCACCTGCAAGAGAGGGTGTAGCTCGGCGGTAGCGAAGCCGCTCGCGAGCGCGCCCTCCACAAGCGCTGTAGCGAGCGAGCGGCTTCGCGTCGTCATCGACACTCCGTCGGTAAGGTCGGGTTGCTGACCCCACTAATTTCGAAGGACGGTCGATGACCGACGACATGGTGAACCGGCGCGCTCGTGGAGAAGGCTCCGGATCCTGATCTCTTGCGCGAGATGGATTGGATTGCCGTCGAGCAGCTGAGCGAGCCGGAGACGGGCCGCGATCGGCCGCGCCTATGGCAAGAACAAGGTCCACGTCCGCCGGCGCCGAGGCCATCAGGGCGCCCGCAAATAGCTCACTGCCGAGATCGGCAGCCCCACATACTTCTGCGTCAGGATCACATCGGCCTGGCGATGGCGATCGCCTTGTCGGGCATCTGCTGGTAGCCGGAGAAATCCTCGACCGCACTGGTCGCATCGGCAACCTAGCCGTTGACTGCTGTGTTGCTGCTCTTGGCAAGAATCTATCCGCGCTGAGCCGATAGCGCGAACAGGATGCGCTAAGCGTTCTTTGATAATGCGGGCTGCTTTGGGGCGTGTTCAGCTTTGCATCCGTCTCGGACGTTACCTTTTCGAGCTTGGCATGAGACGCCGAGGGCTCTTGCCGGCGAAGGATCATTCGAGATGCCTTTGTGGAGGCCGTCCTCTGGAATCTTGACGGAGGGACCAATCGACTTCACTTCGAGCAATTCCTCCCGCCCGCTGCCGTACATCCGGGATGTTGGACAATTGACCGACAACACACCCGTCCGGGCAGCTGACGCATTTGCCTGTATTGAGTAGCTTTACCGCGGAGTTCAGGTTGTGGCTCATCGCCACGGGAGCAATGATGGCGATCCTCGCCAAGCGCGGTGGCCCTCGGGAATGGCGCCTCCGATCGAGGTGATCCTCGGCGGGCCGCAAAAGGCAGCTGTGCCCTCGTTGGCCTCGGCAGGCAAAGCGGTGGTCAGCAAATCCAGAGTAGCGGCGCATGCCGAGCGAAACGGGAATCGATATGCATCGGCCTCACCTCAAGCGGCGGTTGAACGGGGAATGCGCGGCAGGTTCTCGGCCAGTAGCCGCCAGTCGTGGCGCTCGGGTTCGCCTTCCTTGCGCGTCCCGAAGAACTGGACGATCATCTTGCCATTGGCGCCATAGGCTTCGAGTGACGTGACGTGACCGTCCCTGGTCGGCTTGCGCACGGCCCAAACCTCACGGATGTGGTGGGCCCTGAGATGCAGGTGGAAAGTCTCGTCGAGCACATTGATGCAAGGCCCGATCTGCTTGACCGACTTGATAGGGCCGGAATGAATCTGAATGCAGCCACGATTGCCGACGAAGCACATGATCGGCATCTCGTCCTCGGCCGCACGATGGAACATGGCGCCAACGGCAGCATTGTCGAGCAGCCAGGCGTAATCCTGGCCGACCATGCGCACCGCCTGGCGGCGGCTGAGGTTCAGGGCCTTCAGCATGCCGAAGAACTGGTGCACGTCGGTCAGCCGGCTCCAGTGCTCCCTCAGGTCATCGACTGTAGCGGCTTGGTCCGCAATCTTTGCGACGTTTTCGGCTGACCTCCCCTCAACCGACACGATCGGCTCCTGGTTCGAGGATTGGAGCTCGTCTGTCAGTTTTTGATAGGCATAGAGGTTGGAGGACGACCTCAGATGCACCTTGTGCACTGCCTCGCCTGCGGCGTCGAAGAATTGCAGGCTGCGGTGGATCTCCCCGCCATCGCGTGTCTCGACCGCAAAGCCGTGCGCCCACACGTTCGCGAAGATGCGCAAATCAATGTCCTTGCCGAGCACCATGGCGTGACGCTTTCCGGTGAACACCTTATCGTAGATGCCTATCTTCTCATGCACGGCACTGGCATTGCGGGTCAGCGCCATCACCTCGCCGACCGCCTCGAGACCGGTCAGCATATCATTAACGCGTGGCTGGATGCGCACCGTGCCAAAACCGCAATGTGCCGCGAAAAGCTCCGCTTCCGAAATGCCCAATTGGGCGGCGAGATCGCGGTCGCGGATTGTAGGGCTGTCTTCGCGTGCCCGCCGGATTCTCTCCGGCGAAGGTTTCTCGCGCTGGTGCATGTCTTGACCCCTGGTTGCGCATACTGTCGGTTGGGCGTCTTCGCCCTCGCCAAAAAAGAGCTCAAAAGTCGTGCCAATTTCTCGAAGCGCTCGGAAACCGACTTACATGCCAGTTCACAGGGAACTTGAGCTCATCCCCCTGTGGCGGTCTCGACAAATCCGACAATACCTGTCGATTGTCCGACGCCTTCTCGGTAACAGCCGAACCAGAATCGTGGCCGCGTTGGCGATGTCGCACTGTCCGGAAACGGTTTTTCCCATTGGCACGGTCCATGCACGGTGATGCCCAAACCGTCACGCACTGAGAAGAAACGAGCGATGATTACGCTCACCGACAAGGCCGTTGCCGCCGTTAAAACCGCTCTTTCCAAGGCTAGTGAGCCGGCAGAAGGCTTTCGCATCATGGTCGAGGCCGGCGGCTGCTCCGGCTTCAAATACTCGATGGGCCTGGAGAGCGTCCCGCGCGAGGGCGACGCGATCATCGAGACGGATGGGATCAAGGTGTTCGTAGACGCCGGCACCCAGCCGCATGTAGCCGGCATGGCGGTCGACTTCGTCCTGGGTCTCGAAACCTCCGGCTTTGTCTTCGACAATCCGAATGCGAGCGGGAAGTGCTCCTGCGGCAAGTCCTGTAGTTGATTGCCGAAGAAGGAGAGAGGGCGCCTGAGGTGAGCTTGTCGGTGCGATGGCGGCCCAATCTGCGCCAATCTGGGGGCACCTGCACCGCTTCGGGATCGTCTCCGCCAGCAACGGCATGCGCAAGGCTCGATGCGACCGGGTTGCGCCTCACGTCATTCGATCCATTGAGGACCATAGCCCATGAAAGTTCTCTATCTCGACAACAACGCAACGACACGGGTCGATCCCGCGGTCGTTGAAGCGATGTTGCCGTTGCTTACGGGTCAATTCGGCAACCCTTCGTCGGCGCACGGTTTTGGCGCCCTTGCCGGCGCCGCGTTGAGCAACGCGCGGCGTCAGTTGCAGGCGCTGATCGGCGCGGAGTTCGACGATGAGATCACCTTCACCTCGGGTGGAACGGAAAGCGACAATGCGGCCATTCTTTCGGCGCTCGAGGTGATGCCTGACCGAACAGAGATCGTGACTTCCGCTGTCGAACATCCGGCTGTGCTGACCCTCTGCGCTCATCTTGAGGAGACGCGCCGCGCTAAGGTGCACAGGATCCCGGTGGACCGCCATGGCCGGCTGAACGTCGACGCTTACCGGGCCGTCCTCAACCCGAACGTGGCAATCGTCTCGATCATGTGGGCCAATAACGAGACTGGTACGATCTTCCCCGTCGCCAAGCTCGCCGAATTGGCGAAGGAAGTCGGCGCCCTGTTCCACACTGATGCCGTGCAGGCAGTCGGCAAGCTCCCGATGGACCTGAAATCAACCGCCATCGACATGCTGTCGCTCTCCAGCCATAAATTTCATGGACCAAAAGGGGCCGGCTCACTTTTCGTCAAGCGCGGCGTGCCGTTCCAGTCCCTGATCAAGGGGGGTCACCAAGAGAGCGACCGGCGCGCGGGCACCGAAAACACGCCCGGCATAGTCGGGCTCGGCATGGCCGCCGAACTCGCCTTGAAATTCATGGATGCCGAGACCACGCGGATAAAGTGGCTCCGCGACCGGCTGGAGAACGGGCTTGTCCAGCGTGTCCCAAACAGCTTCGTCAACGGCGATCCCCTGGAGCGCTTGCCGAACACCGCAAACATTGCCTTCGAAGGTATTGAAGGCCATGGAATCCTGCATCTCCTCAACCGCGAGGGTATCGTCTGTTCCTCCGGGTCCGCCTGCACATCGGGCTGTGCGGAGCCAAGTCACGTCCTGAGGGCGATGAAAATGCCACATCGGGCGGTCCGCTTCTCTTTCGCGCGTGACAACGGACAAGAAGAGGTGGACCGGGTGCTAGAGGTCTTGCCTTCAATTGTGGAGAAGCTGCGCGACGCCCACAGTTCCGGGTCGAATATACGGAGCGCCGAAGGCCTTCAATGCGTACCAGGTCTCAGCGGCAGATGAACCGGCGTCCATTCATGAGCGGTCGGATCTTTCTCAAGGATACTACCCTGCGCGAGGGCGAGCAGGCACCCGGCGTTGCCTTGACGGTGGCGGGAGGCTTGCGATCGAGAACGACGCAATTTGCGCCGCGGTCGCACGGAGTGTCTCGGTGCGGCTCACGGCATGGCGCCGGATGACCTCACGGGATCTCCATGCATCGGTCGAGAGCGGCGTCCGCGCCCTCAATCTTTCGTTGTCTGCATCGGATGTCCAGCTTGCCACCAAGCTCGGGCTAGTCCGGGAACGAGCGCTAAAGCTCATCGAGCATATGGTCGGGCGCGCGGCCGCCAGCGGCTTTTTCCTCGCCCTGGGCTCTGAGGATGCTGGCATACCAGCCCAGGACTATCTCTCCCGCCTTATTAAGACGGCGGCGCGCGCCGGCGCAAGCCGCGTCAGCCTGGTCGATTTTGTCAGCGCCCTCGATCCCCTTTCGACCTTCGACCTTGTCACCCGCTCGCAGCGAAGTCTCCCGTCGACCTCGAATTCCATGCGCATAACGATCTCGGCCTCAATACCGCCAACACGGTGGCCGCGATCCGCGCCGGCGCGCGCCATGCCTCGGTCGTCCTTGGAGTCGGCGAGCGCGCGGGCAATGCCGCACGCGAAGGTGGCCGCCGCGATGGCTGTCCTTCAGGATGCAGATACCGAAGTCGGCCTCACCGCATTGCCCCCCTTGGCGGCCGAGGAGACCTCGGGCGGGGCCGAGCGCCAATCCGGAGACAGTCGAGCCCATCCCGCTCGGGCCCTGCGGGCCCTTGCGTCAGCCCCCTCGCTCGCTTCCAAGCGGGGCCGGCTGCCTCCATGGAGATCGACCAGTTGTACCGCGCGACGTCCGGTCTCGGCACCGGAGGCAGTTGTGTCGACGAGGCGATTGCCGCGCTGGCTCATCGCATTCGTTCATCAAACCGCGGCTTTCGGGGCTGCATGTCGAATGTGCGACTAACGCACCAGAACCACCGTTTCCGACAAAGGGAGAACGCAATGAGTTGTTCCGCTGACAGCAGTTCCATCGACGTCACCAACATCCTCGCGCGACTGAAAGGCCTGTCGTCCGCGGAGGAGTTCTTCGCTG
The DNA here is from genome assembly GCF_055811215.1 of Mesorhizobium sp. WSM4819. Taxonomy (NCBI): domain Bacteria; kingdom Pseudomonadati; phylum Pseudomonadota; class Alphaproteobacteria; order Hyphomicrobiales; family Phyllobacteriaceae; genus Mesorhizobium; species Mesorhizobium sp. WSM4819. The sequence goes on along the minus strand of NZ_JBVVQO010000030.1, from coordinate 75,810 downwards.
TCCTTGGCGTCTCGTATGATCCGAAGGTGCTCAATGTCTCACGGCTCCACATCCTCAAGCGTGTGGGCCAATACCTTGCCGAGGAAGATTTCTCCGGTTCGCCCGACCAGGTGATCGCCGCGCGCATGCGCGCCATGCTGGAACGCGCCTACGAGGAGTTCGCGCTTTCCTCGCCGCTCACGCACCGGGTTTTCAAGGTGCTCCAAGACCACAATCCGAACAAACCTCACACGCCAGGCCGCACATTCGTTCCATTCGACTCCGTCCTGAAGCGGTTCGGCGAATAAACGCTACATAGTTGCGACGCGACAATGTCGACAAGCCGACAATTCGGGCACCGAAACCGGGGGCCTCTGGAATGATCAATGGAATTTAAAAGGAAAGACACTCGCAAAACACTTGGCACGAACAATGCAAACAAGAACTCGCACCGCCAGCTCGCATCGGGATAACAGCGTAGAGAACGCCAATGCACATTGTCGTCAGCATTAAGCAGGTGCCGGACTCGGCACAGATACGGGTCCATCCGGTGACGAACACCATCATGCGTCAGGGTGTGCCGACCATCATCAACCCTTACGACCTATTCGCCCTGGAAGAAGCACTCAGGCTACGCGACGCTTATGGCGGGCAGGTCACAGCGCTCACTATGGGTCCACCCATGGCAGAGGACTCCCTGCGCAAGGCGCTCGGCTACGGCGCCGATCGCGCAGTGCTTTTGACCGACCGCTATTTTGCCGGTTCCGACACACTGGCGACCTCCTTTGCTCTTTCCCAGGCAATCGCGAAGATCGGCGAGACGTTCGGCACGCCGGACGTGGTCTTCACGGGCAAACAGACGATCGACGGCGACACCGCTCAAGTCGGGCCCGGCATCGCCAAGCGTCTCGATCTCCTTCAACTCACCTATGTCGCGAAAATCGCCTCCATTGATCTTGATGCAGGCGAGATCACGGTCGAGCGCCGGTGCGAGGGCGGCACCCAGAAGCTGAAGAGCAAGCTGCCTTGCCTCATCACCATGCTGGAAGGCACGAACGAGATGCGCCGGGGCTCGATCGAAGACGCCCTTTGCGCCGCGCGCAGCCAGATTGTGAAATGGAGTGCGGCCGAGGCCGGCATTGAAGATCTCACCAAATGCGGCTTGCGTGGCTCGCCGACGGTCGTCAAACGCGTTTTTGCCCCTAGCGCCCGTTCGGAAAAGGCGGAGCAAATTGAGACTGCCGAAAAGACGCTGCGCGATGCCGCAGACGAACTGATTGGTGCAATCTTCACCCGCCAGCCGGCGCTGGAACCGGAACTCGCCTTCGAGGGCGCGTGACGGCAAGGAGCAGACCATATGTCGAGCACGAACTCAGACACTCCTCGCCAGCCCCCCGGCCGTGCCGGCATGAAGAAGGAGCTTCCTGAGCGTTTCAGGGACTATAGGCACGTCTGGGTTTTCATCGAGCTCGAACGCGGCCAGGTCCACCCCGTATCCTTCGAGCTGCTTGGCGAGGGCCGCAAGCTGGCGGACAAACTTGGCGTCCAGCTCGCGGGCGCTGTGCTCGGACCCCCGGGAGAAGCCACCCAGAACGCAGTCGCCGAGGCCTTCGCCTATGGCGCCGACCTCGTCTACTTCGTCGAGGCGCCGGTGCTCGCCGACTATCGTAATGAGCCTTTCACCAAGGCGATGACCGATCTGGTTGCTACTTACAAACCCGAGATCCTGCTTCTCGGTGCAACCACGCTCGGCAGGGATCTCGCCGGTTCTGTCGCAACAACCTTGCTGACAGGGCTAACGGCCGACTGCACCGAACTTGACGTGGATGCTGACGGTTCGCTCGCCGCGACTCGCCCGACTTTCGGCGGTTCCTTGCTATGCACGATCTACACGCTCAATTACAGGCCGCAGATGGCGACGGTGCGACCGAGGGTCATGCCCATGCCGCAGCGGGCCGACAGAGCGATCGGGCGTGTCATCGCGCACAAGCTGTCGCTAGCCGAGGATGAAATCGTGACCAAGGTGCTAGGATTCCTTCCGGACAGCCAGTCGGGTAACGCCAATCTCGCCTATGCGGATGTGGTGGTTGCGGGAGGGCTCGGTCTTGGCGGAGCGGAGAACCTGCAGCTTGTGAAGAGTCTCGCGCGAGTGATAGGCGCCGAATTCGGCTGTTCGCGGCCGCTGGTCCAAAAGGGCTGGATGTCGGCCGATCGGCAGATCGGCCAAACAGGCAAGACAATCCGGCCGAAGCTTTACATAGCGGCCGGTATTTCCGGCGCCATCCAGCACCGCGTTGGAGTTGAGGGAGCCGATCTCATCGTGGCCATCAACACCGACCCGAACGCGCCGATTTTCGATTTCGCTCACCTCGGGATCGTCACCGATGCCGTTCGCTTCCTGCCGGCGCTGACCGAGGCCTTCACCCGGCGGCTGTCACCGCACAGTCGCGACAAGCTTGCGAGCTAAGGGAGATGGAGATGATCAAGGAAAAGTTCGACGCCATTGTCATCGGCGCTGGTATGTCCGGGAACGCAGCTGCCTACACTATGGCAAGCGACGGCTTGAAGGTGCTGCAGTTGGAGCGAGGTGAATATCCGGGCTCCAAGAATGTCCAGGGCGCCATCATGTACGCGAACATGCTGGAGAAGATCGTCCCGGATTTCCGGGATGATGCACCGCTCGAGCGGCATCTGGTTGAACAGCGGCTCTGGGTGATGGACGACACCTCCCACACCGGGATTCACTATCGGTCGGACGACTTCAACGAGGTGAAGCCCAACCGCTATACGATCATTCGTGCCCAGTTCGATAAATGGTTTTCGCGCAGGGTGCGCGAGGCCGGAGCGACGGTTCTGTGCGAGACGACGGTGACGGAACTCGTCAGTGACGCCAAGGGCAAGGTGATCGGCGTCCGCACGGATCGGGCCGGCGGAGCGATCTACGCGGACGTAGTTGTTCTTGCAGAAGGTGTCTGCGGGCTGCTTGGCACGCGGGGCGGTCTTCGCAAGATGCTGAAGCCGGAAGCGGTGGCGCTCGCAGTAAAGGAGATGCATTTCCTGCCCGAAGAGGTCATTGAGCAGCGGTTCGGGGTCAAAGGGAGTGAAGGCTGCGTGATCGAGGCAGTCGGCACGATATCCCACGGCATGGCCGGGCTCGGGTTCCTCTACACCAACAAGGAATCGATCTCACTGGGCATCGGCTGCCTCGTCTCGGATTTCGCCGCGAAGATGGAGAGCCCTTACGCCCTTCTCGACGCGCTAAAAAACCATCCTTCGATCCGGCCGCTGATCGCCGGTTCGGAGGTGAAAGAATACGCGGCGCATCTCATTCCCGAAGGTGGCTACAAGGCTATTCCGCAGCTCTTTGGCGACGGTTGGGTCGTTGTCGGCGATGCCGCGCAATTAAACAACGCCGTTCACCGCGAAGGTTCGAACCTCGCCATGACCTCCGGTCGCATTGCGGCTGAGGCTATCATCCAGGTGAAGAGACGCAACGATCCAATGACCAAACGGAACCTCGCCCTTTACCAGACGATGCTGGATAAATCCTTCGTAGTCAAAGACCTGCGGAAATACAAAGACATGCCAGCTTTACTCCACACTAACGCCGGCAATTTCTTCACGACCTACCCGCGGTTGATGTCGCAAGCCGCGCAAAACTTCATGCGTGTCGACGGCACGCCAAAGATCGAAAAGGAAAAGGCGACCACGGCAGCCTTCATCAAGGCGCGCTCGCGGTTGGGGCTGGTCAGCGACGTGATCCGCCTGGCCTTGGCGTGGCGGTGAGGTACTGACGACATGACGAACCCAGGGACAGAATTACGTGTCGAAGACAAGCTTTACCAGAACCGTTATCTGGTGGACTCCGGCCGTCCGCATATAAAGGTACGACCGCACAAGCAACCAAGCGCGAATCTGCTCGCGCTGACCCGCGTCTGTCCAGCGAAATGCTATGAGTTGAACGACAAAGGTCAAGTTGAAATCACCGCCGATGGCTGCATGGAGTGCGGCACCTGCCGCGTTTTGTGCGAGGCCAGCGGCGAGATCGAATGGAATTATCCGCGTGGTGGCTTCGGCGTCCTCTTCAAGTTCGGATGATCGGCTTTGGCACCGTTTCGGCGGGTGTGCACCTGTGTACTCCCGAACTCGCGACAAAGCGCAATCTTGCCGACACCATCTCGCCAAATTGCGGAGCGAGAGAATTTCCTGAACTGATGAAAAGGCGCTTAGGAGGGGCACCCTGACCACAACCGCTGAGGTCTTTCCATGGCTCACATATCCCCGGATCGGGTCAACGAAGCAGGACGTCGAGACACCTTCCGCAAACCCGCTAGTGATGGGATGTTCGAAGCAGATGACTGGCTCAGGGGAATCTACGAGGTTTCGAAGGCGCTGACGGCTCCCGACCGGCTGGAGGTTACGCTGGCAAATGTCGCGAACACTCTCCCGTCGTTTGTGCAAATGCGTCACGGAGCAATCTTTGTCCTGGACTCTGAAGGTGAGCCGGAGATCGCCGTGAGTGCTGGCAGCGCCCGATCAGGCACTCACCCCATCATACCAAAGGCCGCAATAAACCAAATCGTCGCTACGGGCACGCGGCTCGTCATCGCGGACCTCAGCACGTCCGAGCTGTTTCAGGCCGACCTTCAAACACGTCCTGGTGTCAGTTCCCTCCCGATGGCCTTTATCGGTATCCCGGTTAAGGCTGAGGACAGGATTCTTGGGACGTTGTCGATCGTAAGAGACAGCGCAAACGGGTCCCGCTACGAAGAGGACATCTGCTTCCTGACGATGGTGGCCAACCTCGTCGGCCGCACTATTCGCCTGCATCGCGACTTGACTAGGGATCGTGAGCGGCGCGTCGATGAGCGCTGGACAGCGGAGAATTCGTCCGATGAGGACCGGACCGACCCCGTCCCGCATGCGCCCGTCAAGATGGATGGGATCATCGGGGAGAGCCCCGCACTCAAGCAGGTTCTCGAAACCGTCTCCATTGTAGCAAGGACGAATTCCACCGTGCTCCTGAGGGGCGAAAGCGGCACCGGCAAGGAGTTTTTCGCGCAAGCCATACATAGGCTCTCGCGCCGGCGGAGGAAGTCTTTCGTCAAGTTGAACTGCGCCGCACTGTCGGAAAGCGTTCTGGAGTCGGAGCTGTTCGGACATGAAAAAGGCGCCTTCACCGGGGCAATTTCCCAGCGCGCCGGCCGTTTTGAATTGGCAAACGGGGGAACGCTGCTACTCGACGAAATCGGCGAGATTTCGCCTGCCTTCCAAGCCAAGCTGTTACGCGTCTTGCAGGAAGGCGAACTGGAGCGTGTTGGCGGTACCAAGACGCTGCAGGTGGACGTGCGACTTATATGCGCCACCAACAGGGATCTCGAGTCGGCTGTCGTAAACGGGGATTTCAGGGCCGACCTTTATTATCGCATCAATGTGGTGCCAATCATCCTGCCTCCGCTCAGAGAGCGACCGGGGGATATTCCTCGCCTTGCGAACGCCTTCCTCGAACGATTCAACAACGACAACCATCTCGAACTCGCCTTCGCGCCGTCGGCGCTCGAGTTTATCTCGCAATGCTACTTCCCTGGTAACGTCCGCGAATTGGAGAACTGCGTGCAAAGGACGGCCACGCTGGCGCGTTCAAGGACGATCGCTCCATCGGATTTTGCCTGCAACAATAACCAATGCCTGTCTTGGCTCCTCTGGAAAAAAGCTGATCATTCGCTCAGCGGCAATACCGGCAACCAGCGCTTTCGAAGCAATATAATGCCCGCCGGATTGCCGATGCCGGCCGGGCGATTCGGCGCCCCGCAGGATAACGTGCGGCCCCATACTGCCGACCCTGCAAACGATCCCGCTCTCCCTGCAATAGGCCCGCGCCTGACGGAACGCGATCGGCTGATCGGCGCGATGGAGAAGGTCGGCTGGGTTCAGGCCAAGGCCGCCCGTGTCCTCGGCGTCACGCCGCGACAGGTCGGATACGCTTTGCGCCGACACGGTATCGATGTGAAGAAATTCTAGCATTCTCATGACGTGGAGAACGAGAACACTGCGCCAGCTACGCGAAATGTGTCGGAGCCCGGGCCAAAGCTGCGCGAGTGTGTGATGCTGTCACACCCCTTCATCACCCGCCCTTGCCGACGTCTTGCCGATCGCACAGAAAGGAGTCACCCCACTCTCCTGAATCGGAACCATGCAGACCCAAGTGAGCAGTGGCAACTTTAGCGCGGACGAGCTCGCCGTCGCCGAGACCGACATCCTCGTCGGAAGACCGGTCGGGAGTTGTGCCGAGGGCGATCACGGCCGAGCGGCCGACGCGGGATTTCTATCTTGAACTGATGTCCGGCCGGGTCGTCTTCCTCACCTTCTAACATAGTCCTGTTAGAAGTCCGACAAAGCTATGTCGGAGCAACTCCATGATATCCGACGCGCAAAGCCAATTCGTGAACTAGCGCCACCTTTTCAGTTGGCATTGCTCTTGCGCTTCGAACCGCGACGTTAACCCGTAACGGAGCCCTTCAATGGCCGCACCGGTGATTTCAGTTGACGCGAGGTTCTCCGACCAGTTGCTGGTGAGCGCGAAGTCGGGTGGCTGCGCATCTTCCTCCTGCGGGTCGACGACAAGGCCGGACGATGTGGATCCGGCCATCTGGGACAAGATCAAGGATCACCCGTGCTTTTCAGAAGAGGCGCACCACTATTTCGCGCGCATGCACGTCGCCGTAGCGCCGGCCTGCAATGTCCAGTGCAACTACTGCAATCGCAAATATGATTGCGCCAACGAAAGCCGGCCCGGGGTTGTCTCGGAAAAGCTGACGCCCGATCAGGCAGTACGCAAGGTGATCGCGGTCGCCAATGAAGTGCCGCAGCTTTCCGTGCTTGGGATCGCCGGACCGGGCGATGCCTGCTACGACTGGGAGAAGACGAAGGCGACGTTCGAACGCGTCGTCAGGGAAATCCCCGACGTCAAGCTCTGCGTCTCTACGAACGGGCTCGCGCTGCCGGACCACGTTGACGAGCTTGCCGACATGAATGTCGATCACGTGACGATCACGATCAACATGGTCGATCCGGAAGTCGGCGCAAAGATCTATCCCTGGATCTTTTACGACCATCGCCGCTACGTCGGCATCCAAGCCACCAGAATTCTGCACGAGCGGCAGATGCTGGGGTTAGAGATGCTGAGCGCGCGCGGCATCCTCACCAAAATCAATTCGGTGATGATCCCTGGAGTGAACGACCAGCACCTGATTGAGGTGAATAAGTGGGTCAAGCAGCGCGGCGCGTTCCTGCACAACGTCATGCCTCTGATTTCCGACCCGGCGCACGGCACGCACTACGGACTGACCGGGCAGCGCGGTCCAAATGCAATGGAGATGAAGGCTCTTCAGGATCGTCTTGAAGGCGGCGCCAAGTTGATGCGCCACTGCCGGCAGTGCCGGGCAGATGCCGTCGGCCTGCTGGGTGAGGATCGTGGCCAGGAATTCACACTGGACCAGATTCCCGGCGAGCTCACCTACGATGCCGGCAAGCGCGAAGCCTATCGGGAGCTGGTCACGGAGGAGCGCCGTGATCGCCTGGCAGCCAGGAGCGAAGCGATCGGAATGGTCAAGACAACGAGCTCCGGCAAGTCCCTCCTCGTTGCGGTGGCGACTAAGGGCGGCGGCCGCGTTAACGAACACTTCGGCCATGCCAAGGAATTCCAGGTGTATGAAGCGTCGCCGATAGGGATCAACTTTATCGGGCACCGCAAGGTTGAGCAGTATTGCCTCGGGGGTTGGGGCGAGAAGGCCACTCTCGACGGGGTCATCGCTGCACTTGGAGGCGTAGACATAGTGCTTTGCGTCAAAATTGGAGATTGCCCCAAGGATCAGCTCGCGGCCGCCGGTATCCGAGCAACCGACGCTTACGGCCATGACTACATCGAAACGGCAATCAGCTCGATTTACGCCGCCGAGTCCGGCGTCCAGGCACTCGCCGCGACGGCCTGAACCTATCTCATTTACTCGAATCAGGAATCAAAATGGCTTTCAAGATCATCGCATCCCAATGCACACAATGCGGCGCCTGCGAATTCGAATGCCCGTCGGGTGCGATCAAGTTCAAAGGCGAGAGCTACGTGGTCGAGCTGCAGAAGTGCACCGAATGCGAGGGAGCTTTCGACACTCAGCAATGTGCTTCGGTGTGTCCTGTGCCGAAGACCTGCGTTCCTGCCTGAGTCCACTGGGTACCCACACAACTGGCTGCCCCGGGGAATGTCTGCGCGCCTCATCAATGACACTAGCCTCAGAGAACGAAGGAACCGCCATGCGGCCCGCACGCGAACAGGAGGTGGAAATCCGCAGACCTCCCCAATTTCAGCCGGGAGAACGGGTCCGTGCCACTCGCCACATTAAGAATGACGGCACCTATCCTGGCAGGGAGATCGGCGAAAATCTCGTGCGCAAGGGCGAAGAGGGTTATGTGCGCGACATTGGCACGTTTCTACAGCAGTTCTTCATCTACGCGGTCGAATGGATCGACCGTGGGACGGTCGTCGGCATGCGAACGCGTGAATTGACGAGCCTCGACAAAGCCGACGCTCCCTGCAGTGCCGAAGAAAACGCCAATAAAGGAACGGCCGCATGAAAGTAATGATCCGCAGGACCGAGGCCGGGTTGTCGGCGTATGTCCCCAAAAAGGATCTCGAGGAGCCGATTATCAAGCTCGAGAACCAGGACCTGTGGGGCGGGGTCGTAACGCTCAGGAACGGCTGGCGGCTCCTCCTTCCCGATCTTCCGCCGCATACGCGTCTGCCGATCACCGTCGAGGCAAGGAAGCTTTCCGACGGGGACTGATGCCGCCCGTCAATGAGAGGCGTCAAGAGGAAACGAGCATGAACACGATCCCGACCTCGGGCCACCTAGTCGTCGTCCGGGACAGTTTTGCCCGAAAGCTGCTTGAGCTGGCCAGACGAGCGTTAGTCTCCGATCAGGTGATCCCGTATCTCGGTCCGGGTCTCCTCCGGCTCAGCTCTGCTGAGCCGCCCGTGCCGTGTACCCCCGAAGCCGTTGCCGAGGCACTCAACACGCGGGCGCCAGCCCCCTCGAAGATCCGCACCAATATGTGGTCGGTCGCGCAGTTCATCGAACAGCGCCGGCATCGCCGCACACTTCAAGCTTGGATGACTGATATATTTGCGGGGCCGGCGGCGCCGAGCATCCTCCACGCTTGGCTCGCAAAACTCCCGCTCTCTCTCATCATCGACAGTTGGTACGAAGGCGCCATGCGCGCGGCGCTGGCAGAGGCCGGCCGAACCGAGGTCGTCGAGATACAAGGCGTTACGCGGGCGAACGAAGTTGGCGACATTTGGACCAAAACTTACGACTTGTCGGGAAGGGAACTCGAGGCTGGAGCAGCGACGAAGACGGTTCTCTATGCGCCACATGGCAGTATTAGGCCGGCCGCAAATTTCCTCATTGCCGATTCCGACTATGTCGAAGCCCTGACTGAAATCGATATCCAGACGCCTATCCCTGACGTGGTCAAGGAACGACGCGTCGACCGGGGCTTTTTCTTCGTCGGCTGCCGCTTCAATGATCAGATGCTGCGCACTTACGCCAGGCAGATCATGAAGCGCTCAGAAGGCCCCCATTACGCGATAATGGACGGGCAAACGCTGACCAGAAACGAATCCCGTTTCCTTGCCGCAAGCGGAATCACGGTGATCGACATGCCAGCGAGCGAAGCCGTGGCGCAACTCGCCGGATCAGCATGTTGAGCCGATGGTGGCCAGGATCCACTTGGAGGGACGTCTTTGATGTGAGTCGACCGGCTCGCTTCCGAAGGCGCAAAATTCAGTCGGGGGCACTCGGTGGGCAGTGATGCTGTTGGCACGACCTCTCTCAAATCGTCCGCGCATGTAAAAGCGGCCGGGTGGGGCCGGGGCTTGAGCACGCTACTGCGCATTACGCGCATGAATTTGAGGCACCCGTGGCAGGTCGCGTTAGCTATCGGTTCGACGATGGTAGCCGTAATCCTGCAGTTGCTCATTCCCCAGCTTCTCGGCCGGGCTGTCGACCAGACCCAACTAGCCATCGGGGGCGGTGTCACGGTGACGGCTGCAGAACAAGCCCTCTGGACTCCTGCTCTCCTGCTGCTCGGCGCGAGTATGCTACGCGGCCTCTTTACGATGGCGCAAAACTACTTTGCCGAAGCCGTCGGGCACCACGTCGCGTACGAACTGCGGCTTGCTTGTTACGACAAGGTCCAGCGCCTGAGCTTTTCCTTTCACGACCGGGTGCATTCAGGCGACCTGATCACCCTCGGCATCCTCGATCTCGACGGCGTGCGGATGTATTTTTCCACCGCCCTGGTTAGGTTCTTTCTGCTCACCATGCTAATCGGGATAGGCGCCTGCATGATGATCTCAACCGATCCGGTGCTCGGTTTGATCGCGCTGAGCTTCGTGCCTTTCGTAGCCTGGCGATCGTCGGTCACCCAGCTTAAGCTACGCGCCATCTGGCTCGACCTGCAGGAACGGCTTTCCGTCCTGGGCCGCGTGATGGAGGAAAATCTCGCGGGCATCCGCGTTGTCCGGGCGTTTTCGGCACAGGCTCATGAGATGGCGAAGTTCGACATCGCCTCGACAAACGCGCTCGAACTCGCGCACGAGCAGGTTGACGTGTACGTGCCCAACACGTCGGCAATGACCCTCGCCTTCTTTGTCGCCATGGGGTTGGTCCTCTGGGTCGGTTGCGACAAACTCATCGCCGGCCAGATCAGCGTTGGAACGCTCACGACGTTCCTGACGTTCATGACGATCCTGCAAATGCCCGTCCGCCAAATCGGACTGATGGTCAACGGCTTTGCCCGCGCTTACACTTGCGGTTCGCGCCTCTTCAGTCTGCTCGACCAGGACATCACGATCGGGGATGCTTCGGGTGCAAGACCGCTCGAGATCGGTGAAGGAACTCTGCGCTTCGACAATGTCTCGTTTGCATATCCCGGCACCGGAAACCGCGTCATTCTAAAGAATATTACCTTCTGCGCCCGTAGGGGCGAGACGATCGCGATCGTGGGTCCGCCGGGTTCTGGCAAGTCGACAATTGCTCACCTGATCCCCCGCTTTTACGACGTCACTGGTGGCACCATCATGCTTGACGGGCAGGACATCCGCGGGGTCACCCTCGCATCACTTCGCAAGGCGGTCGCGGTCGTACAGCAGGATGCATTCCTGTTCACAACCACGATCGAGAACAACATCGCTTATGGCGACCCCTGGGCGAAGGAACGGCCGATCGAGCGCGCTAGCGAATCCGCCCAGTTGCACAATTACATTCTCGGCCTCCCCGCTGGCTACAAGACGGTCGTCGGCGAACGTGGCGCCTCTCTCTCTGGCGGCCAGCGTCAGCGTCTCACCATAGCTCGCACGATGATGTTGCGCCCATCAATCGTCGTTTTCGACGACTCAACGGCCGCGATCGACGCCGCCACAGAGCAGCGCATCCGCGCGGCGATAAGGCGTTTCGCCAAGGATAGGGTGACGATCATCATCGCCCACCGGCTGAGTTCACTCAAGCACGCCGACCGGATTCTGTTTGTCGACAACGGCGAGATCGTGGAACGCGGCACCCATCAAGAGCTTTTGGCCAAGCGAGGACGCTATAAAGCCCTTTATGATCTTCAGTTGCGCCCGGGAGATGACATTGCGACCACGTTTGGAGGCGCTCCCTGATGGCCAAGCGGCACGCCAACGAACTCGAAATCGAACCGAATGATAGCGGTAGACGCCCTCCGCGCGCGGTCGTCGGGTCCCATCGCATCGAGGAGGAGATCTTTGGCCGGGCTTTCGACAAGAACATCATTCGCCGCATATGGGCCTTCGTTCGTCCCTACCGAGCCATGGCGGTCGTCTCGCTTGCCGCATTGCTGATTTTCACTGGCACGCAGCTTCTCATCCCGCTGATCATCCGCTACGCGATCGACCACGCCATAACTCCGGCAGGCGCTGATGCCTTCGCCCTGCTTGAGGCCGCCATCGCGTTTGCGCTTGCCATTCTGGTTAATTTCGGCGCCGCCTACGCGCAAGAAACCGTGGTAGGGAAAATGGCCGAGAACGTCCTCTTCGACATCCGCCGCGCCATGTTTGCCCATCTGCAGAAGGTATCGCTCTCCTTCATGGACAAAACCGAGGTAGGACGCCTGATGTCTCGCCTTCAGGGCGACGTCAACTCTATCCACGAATTTCTCGAAAACTCGATCTACTCCGTAGGCGACATTGCGCTTCTCTTCGGCATCATCTTCGTAATGCTGTCGGTCAACTTCAACCTCGGCTTTCTGACGCTCTCGGTCTTGCCGGCCCTGTTGATTATCCGCATCGTGTGGCTGCCGCGTGCCCGCGAGGCCTTCATGGCTGCACAAGAGACCAATTCAGTCGTCAACGGCGCATTGGCCGAAGCGATTCAAGGCGTCCGAACCGTCCAGTCCATGGACCGCCAGTACGTCAACTTCGTATTGTATGACGACAAGGCACATGCCGACCTCACGACCCACCTGACCGCTGCCAAATATGCACAGGTCATGGTCCCGATCATCGATGGCCTCACCGGCCTCGCCATGGCTGTCGTCATTGTGGTCGGTGGCTCCATGATCATGAATGGCCGCGTCGATGTGGGCGTATTGGTTGCCTACATATTCTATATCCAACGCTTCTTTGACCCAATTCGCTCACTTACTCTGCAATATTCCGTCATGCAGCGCGCAATGGCCTCCGGCAAGCGCCTGACCGATGTGCTCGACGTCAGGATCGAGGTCCAGGACAAACCGGATGCCAGGATCCTTGCGCCCGAAATGGACGGCTCGGTCGAGTTCAGGAGCGTCACGTTCGGGTACGATCCCAAACAGCCGGTGCTGAAAAACGTCTCTTTCCGGGTCAATCCCGGCGAGACGGTCGCCTTAGTCGGGCCGACCGGCTCTGGCAAATCGAGCGCGATGGCCCTCGTCCATCGCTTCTATGATATTCAGCAAGGCCAAGTGCTGGTCGGCGGACATGATGTGCGCGATCTCACACAGGAATCGCTCGGCAACCAGATCGCCATGGTGCTGCAGGAGCCGTTTCTGTTCACCGGGACGGTTTTCGAGAACATCCGCTACCGCAAGACGGAAGTCACGCGCGAGAAGGTGATCGAGGCCGCCAAGGTGGTCGGAGCCCACGACTTCATCATGAGCCTTCCCGACAGGTATGAAACTCAACTCGGCGAACGCGGCGGCAATCTTTCTCTCGGCCAGCGCCAGCTTGTCAGTTTCGCCCGCGCTCTCGTCGCCGACGCCAAGATCCTTGTTCTTGACGAGGCCACCGCCAACATCGACAGCTACACGGAAATGCTCATCCAGAAAGCTCTCAGAAAACTCCTGGAAGGCCGCACCGGGCTTGTCATCGCCCACCGTCTCGCCACAATCCGTGGTGCCGATCGCATCATCGTGCTTCAGAACGGCCAGGTTATTGAGACCGGCAACCATGACAAACTGATGGCTATGGGCGGGCTCTATTCCAAACTCTACAATCTGAACTACTCGTCATTCGACGACATTCCCGAAGAGGAAGCCGATCCGACGGGACAAGCCGCCTCTCGTACCTGATGCTCCTCGCGAGCCGTATCGGACCGTCCACTCGTTCAGGGGCAGCGGCGAAAGCGCGGACAGCGATTGCGCTAAATCCCGGACGGCCATGGGAATCTGATCATCGCCGGCAGACCGGAACCGGCAAGTCGTGGCTGGCCGGCGCCTTCGGCCGGCAAGCAGCAGGGCTCGATCGTTTCGGTGCTCTATGTGCGCGTGCCGCCCTGTTCGAGGATTGCGCTCGCCCATCCCGGTGGACGCTTCCCACGCCTTCGATCAGGATCACCCGCTCGCAACTGCTCGTCCTCGATGGCTTCGGAACCCACTCTCTTACCGAGCAACAGCGCTCGCATCTGTTCGAAATCGTCGAGGAACGATATCGCCGCACCGCCCAAGTCCCGGTGGCGAGATGGCACGACCACATCGCACCTTCGCCGACGCCATTCTCGAACGGATCGTGCAAACGCACCCGCACATCGGATCGTGCTCCAGGGCGACAGAATGCGGGAGCAAAAATGCCGCGCCCCTTGACCGGCCGGAAACGGCGAAAGCACCATCCGTGAACGCAAAGGCACCCAAGGACCGTCGCCGCCAAACTGCCCGAGATGGCGAAACACTGTCCGAGAATTTTGCGGAACCCCTGTCCGGCTGTTGCGAAATGCGCATCGATGCCCAATCGGCACAGTTCACCAGGCAATATGGAGCTCCCAAGTTTAGCGTCGAACCGCCTGCTTTGTCCTCACCAAGTTATCTTACCCGAGCCGCACTCCCGTGACCTTTCGGTCGCGATAGCGCTGCCCAAGGCGCTGGACTGGTGACTCTAGGCATCGATATCGGCCTGATGCAGCGGTGCACGGCCTAGCGGTCAAGGTCGAACCAGTTGATCTCGCGCGTATCGCCGTCAAGAGGCTTGGCCTCATTGGCAAAGGGCATGAGCGCGACAGGCGGCCTACTCAGGATGAGCTCGACAGACTAATCGCACATTTCGATGCAAATCCTCGTCAGGTAGCACCCGTTAGCCAGGTCATACGTTTCGCCGTCGCGACCGCGATGCGCCAGGAGGAAGTGCGTTGGTCCGACTTGGATTCTCGCACCCGGATGCTTCTCATCCGTGACCGCAAAGATCCTCTGAACAAGAATTGCAACAATCAGCGCATACCATTATTCGCGGCAACCGAATACGATGCGTGGGCCATTGTCGCGGAGTAGCGGGCAAGGCGCAACAACGATGATGATCGAATTTTCCCATTCAGTCATAAGTCAGTCGGGACCGCCTTCCGTCGAGGGTGCGCAGAACTGAACATCCACGACCTTCATTTTCATGACTTGCGCCACGACGGGACAAGCCGCCTTTTCGAGGCCGGATTCACGATTGAACAAGCAGCGCTGGTCACGGGTCACAAGGATTGGAAGATGTTGCTACGATATACGCATCTCAAGCCGGAAATGCTTCATACGATTATAGCAGCGAGAGCGGCCAAGCGAAGCTGGGCGCACCAGCAAAGTCGTTCATTTTCTGCATTGTAGATGATGAGAACCTCGAAACACCTAAGGTTCGGATGTAGGCAGTGCCTGCTCAGAAGGCTAACATCTGTATAATGGGTTTTGTCATATGCAGAATTGGAGCTCGGGAAATGACTGCGAACGATAGCCGTTTCAACGGAAAGAAGACCTACAAGGCCGGTAGCGCCAGCTCGACCATCTATGACATTCTCAGCAGCCGCATCCTAGGGCGGGCAGCGCGAGTAAGGCCGTGTACGAAATCCGCGGAAATTCCATCGCCTCCATAGCTCAGTTCGAAAATTCACAAGGCGGGTAGCGCAAGCATGGCCGTCTATGAAAATACGCTAAGGGGCGCCGCCCTCGCGCCCGCAAGAAGGCCGAGCCTCGGCTACGCCTGCGGCCGCATCAATCCCTCCTGCAGTTGCAACCCCGGACCTCGCCGGTCAGACATGGGTGCTGGGCACCCCTTTGCCAATAAAAAAGCTCCCGTTCGAGGCATAGGAAGGTAAGGTCGCAGGCCCTCATAGTAATGTGCTAACGCCTATTGGATGGGAGGCACCAGCATGAGAAACTACGCATTATTCCAGATGTGGGGACCCTCACGGGAGTCCCTGATTAGCAGCCACCAGTTCTACGTCGAACAGGCCCGCAAACGCGTGCTGTCACAGTTCGAGAACATGGAAGAGGAAGCCGACAAGGCGGCCGAGGACTGGCTGGAGCAAAGCAATGACCGGTTTGATCCCGACCTGCACGATTCAGGGGATTTCTATGAGGCTGCCCGCGACGCCGGCATCCAATTTTATCAACTCTTGAGCGACATGCGCAACCAGACCCGGCTGAGCGTCGTCGCCGGGATGTTCCACGAGTGGGAGAAACAGCTGCGGGACTGGCTGGTGCGGGAAACACGGCGCTGGCACCGAGGCGACACGGCAACCGCGAAAGTCTGGTCAGCGGATTTCGGCAAGATCGCAGACCTCCTGGAGAGTTTCGGCTGGAAGGTCCGGAGCACGGACTACTTCAAGGCGCTCGACGCGTGCCGGCTGGTGGTCAACGTCTACAAGCATGGCGACGGACCATCTCTGAAGGACCTGAAGGCGACGTATCCTGAGTATCTCGACGATCGGCTTAGTGGTTCGGGTTTGCCAGGGACTTTGGACTTGGTGGACTACACGAACCTCAAGGTCAGTGATGACCAGTTTCAGACGTTCTCAGACGCGATTGTCGCGTTCTGGCGAGACGTTCCGGAAAATGTCGTTGGTGGCCAGGAGAAAATGCCTGATTGGTTTGAAAAAGCCATTCTGAGCGATCGCGCGGTCCAACAGTCGTAGGATCGCACTACGCTATTGGGGCACCCGCTGCTGGCGGCAGTAGGGATGGCCGCCGACCATTTCTATGGTGCCACAGGTGCCGGGACCGCAGATGCTAGCTGGACTGTCCGCCTTGCAAGGGGTGCCGTGGACCGTTTTGGGTGGAAAAGGCGACTGCCGACAACGGCCCGCCGACGGGCACTTTCGCGCTCAGCCTCCCTGTCTAACCCTAAAAGCGCGGAAAATTATCGGTAGCTGAATTTTCCGCGCTTTTGGATTCGCGAACGCGAATTTTCCGCGCTTATAAACTGAGCGGAGCTATTTAAATCGCTTGAGGAACCAAACCGTTGCGACAGTATCAGCGAGCGAACGGAGCAGACCGACACCAACATGGAGGCGAAGCAATGGAAAAAACCCTGAAGCGCCGCGTCGGCCGCCCGATTGGCAGCGGCGTCAAGAACGACGATCAGGCCCTTACCAAGGTCGCCGGTATCTTGCTGGACAATCCAGCCATGAAGGCGACTACGGCCATGAGACGGGTCCTCAGTAGTATGCCCGTTTCACGTCCGGAGACAGACGTGACTTTGATCCGTCGATGGCAGGGCCGTTGGAAGCTGAACGGACAGAAGTTCATTGACGAAGCGGCGGCAACGAGAGCTGCGCGAGCGGCCTCGCGCACGACTTCATCCGGCTCCGGCTCGGCTAGTGAGAACCTTCTGAGGATGGCCAAAGAGACGGCGGGTATTTACAATTTTTTCGGAATGACAGCTGTCCAAAAGGCCGCGGCTGGATATTTCGATACGCCACTCCACAGGGAAGTACACGGTCTCTTGGACTCATTGGCGCATAGGACAGCGCTGGGTCTCCACGAATCGTCCATTCAACGAGAATTGCAGCGCATGACGGAATCCACCGTCATGGGAGCCACGCTGAAGGCTTTGGAGGAGCACAATCGCTACGTTGCCGCGCTAAAAAATGGGGTTGAGACAGCACACCACCTGAGAAACGGCAATTGACGCCGGCCCGGCGCGCGTCAGGTTCGGCAAGGGCACGATTTCGGTTCGATTGGGACGGAAAAATCTCGGTTTGTAGAATAACTTTCTAAAATGGTCCTTTTGCCTTTGACGCCTGCAAGGGTGCCTCATGCTTGCGCCGTAAAACGCAACACGAGCGCAGACGGTTCAGTCTGTCGTTTGAACCTGGAATTTGCTGAAGGCTACCGAACCAATGGACAAGATCACGATCGACTTCTGGGGTTTTGCAATAGCAGCCGAAGGGTTTTACGGCGTCTTGGCCGCGTCCGTGTTGGTCGTGGCGATTGTCATTGTGTTGAAGGTCGGAAGGCGTCGGGGTGCATAGATTCGGCCACGTGCATGGCCCCTCCCCAGCCAAAACAAGTAATCGAGCATCGCCGGTCCTATCCGTGATATTGTGTTGCCAAGTACTGGGAGGTGCAGATGACCGATTCACACAAACCTATCGAGCCGCCACAAGCACATCCAGGTGGAGCTTTGCTGCGCGGTGCAGCCGAAGGTATTGCGGGACTGATCCCTGGTGCAGACCTTGTGACCAACATTCTTCGGGTCACCCATCCTCCCAAGGAAGAGAAGGAACGAGGTCAATGGGAGAAGGATATCTCTCAACGCACAAATGAGCATAGTGCCAAGTTTGCCAGTTTGGACCGAGCTGTTCGCGAACTAGTCGGCGCCTACATCACGGCCAATACGGTCCATCAACACGCCAGCCAGGCGGGGCAGCTATCTTTCTTCCGATCGGGGATGTTGCGGTCGCTCGAAGCGATTGCTGCTGGTCGAGGCACTCAGCAGGACCAAGAGCGGCTGCGGGAACAGTTGAAAGCCACCGGGCCTGAGGTGAACGATCTTATTCAAGGACTTACCATTGCGCGCGACAGCTTGAGTGAAGATGCTGAAACCCTCGAGTTTTCGCACGGACTCGATGAGATAATTTATGGTCCGTTCGGCAAAGAACCCATCCGTGAGCGCATCGAAGAGGTCACCAGGACTGACCTGTCTGCGTCATATCTGCCCTCTCTAGCCGAACGGATTTGCAACGACATTGAGCAGTTCAACAGGGCAGTTATCGCGCTTGGGCGTTCCGCGCTCAGGGGCGAGGCTGCGTGAGCAAACTCGATCCACTGCCGGACTACTGCTTACCTAGAAGCGCGTTACGCACCATTTGATGTTCGTCCGGCAGGTTGCGCCCGAGGATGAACTCATTGAGCACCATGGTGGATGTCACCGCGGGCAGTTGCCCGAACGAGTGCCCCTGCCATTCCGGCGCCAGCAGCGCCGGGCGCAAGCCAATGGCGACCTGTCGTTCCCGGTGACCTACGACGAGCGGCACTGCGACACCATGGATCTCCGCCGGGCTCCTGCATTCAAAACCCTCCAGTTCGAGCAGCCGTTTGAGGTTGCGCAGCAAACCGGCCTGCGCTGCCGGTGCCTTCTCCTTAGGCAGCGTGCCGTCGAGCGCGTAGCGGAGCAGTTCAGCACCGAGGTTTCGGTCAAGACGTTCCTTGAGGTACTGGTTATGATAGTGCCGCAGGCAACTCTCGCATGACTGCTCGCAGTGGGCGGGGCACTCCTCCAATAGCGTGAGGGTCTGCTGGAGGATTTCCTCGATGTTCCTCGCCGCGAGATCGGCGTAGCCGGCACCACCGGACAAAGTATCGTAAAGGTAGACGTCGAGCAGCAGCGTGTCATCCTCCCGGTTCGGGACGATACGGAACCCAGCACCGAACTCAGAAGGATCGAGATCGATTTGTGGATGCCGGCTGGCTGCAAGGCGCAAGCCTTCGGCAACCGAGTACAGGGCGTCTTCGAGTATCCTCAACTGCAAGGGGTCTCCCGTTTCGGTGACAAGCGGCTGCCTCAGGCTGATACGCAGCAACAGCAAATCGGTGGAGAAGACGTGGCCTAGAAACACGTTTTCATAGGTACCAGAACACTGATGAGCCGGCCTCGGCTTCCCGTACGAGAACTCAATCTTGTAGGGTCGGCTGTGTGACGCGTGCGGCTGCTCGTCGACCGAGGCGCGTCCGCACTGGTTGCAGATCCAGAATCCGCTGCGACCGCCCGACGTCTCCTGTCCCTTGTTGACAGTCACCAACTGGCGGTCAGTGGTGACTACGTACATGACGTTGCGGCCGACGGTTCGCAGACTGGGCAGATCATCCTTACCCACCGGGACGGGAAACTGCGCGGCCGTCGCGTAGGTAATGTCCTGATCGCGATCATCGTCCTTGAGCGCCCTGCCTTCCTCCGGCAGGAAGACCTGGGGCACCACCATGTGGGTGTGTTTCAGGTCGCTTTCGCACACCGGGCAACGCGCCCCGCCCTGTGTAACGTCATTCAAATCCGCAACAAAGCTGCAATTCTCACAGTGCACCAAAGTGTGACGTTCCTCAAAGATCGCCTCGGCACGATTCTCGACGTCGGGCAATGTGTTCGCGACCACCCCGCCGGAGCGATAGGTTTCCTTGTTGATGACAATCAGGCGTCCGGGGGCATATTCGCTCAGTGCCTTGCCAATGGACTGCTGCGGCCGTTCGACGACCTCCATCTTCCACTCGTTGTTGCGCTGAATCAGGCGCTCCACAAGGAAACTCGATAGGTCCGTGGGGAAAGCATAGCTGGGCAGCAAACCCTTGGCGAATAGGAACTCCAGCAGTTCTTGATCAGCGATGGCCTCGCGCTCGGAACGCCGGTCCTCCTCCTCCTCGCCGCCTTCGGCAGCTTCACCTTCACTTGCTGCGGTTGCTGCTGCCATTTCAGCCCGGAAACGGGCGAGAGTCGCCAGCAGGTCCGCGGCCTCTTCGCCGATCCAGGCGTCGATCGTTCGGGGGACGACGCGGAGGTCGTCCGGCAGCCAGTTGCGAATCAGAGGGCGCAACTGGCCGGTTGGCGCAAGAAGCTCCTGACGCACCCACATGTCGAAGCTTGCGATATCGAGCCCCGACATCGGCTCGCCGAGGAAAAAGTCCGTAGCCTTGCCAAGTGCCCGGAACAGGGCAGACGATCCCGCCCCGACGGATACATCGTGGTGGTCCATGTAGTTGTGGAAAAACGTTTGGAAGAGGTAGGCGACGATGTGGCGCCGCGCGATCTTTGGGTTGTCGACCTTGACGTCGGGATTGCGGGGATCGCCAGCGACGATCTGTTCCGGGTTGTTGTAATAGTAGCCGTCGTGAGGGCCATTCTGCGCATAGGTCAGCACGGTTGAAAGCGACGAGCCGCGGCGTCCCGCCCGGCCGGCTCGCTGCTGGTAGTTCTCCCGCTGCGGCGGCACGTTGCGCAGGCCTACCGCAACCAGGGAGCCGATATCGACACCCACTTCCATGGTCGTGGTGCAGCTCAGCACGTCTATCGGCTTGTCTGACTTCGCGATACGGACGTCCTTGAAACGCAGTTCAAATTGTTCGGTGGTCGCGTGTACCCGCGCATTGTCGCGGTTTGACAATTGGGCGGTATGTTCCTCGACTGAAATACTGCGCAGTTGCGCACCGCCTGTCAGCACACGTTCCACCGGCGCACGCCAAAAGCCCTTGCGTGCCCTGATATACTCGCTCTGGGAAGGCGTGACCGATTCCAGGGATCCTGAACCGCAAGCCGCGCAATGACGATGAACAGTCATCGGCAACAGCGCGGTGCAGTCGTTGCAATGATGCCAGGTCATGTCCAGGTCGATGTGAACGATGACCTTGGCGGGATCGATGAAGATCGCGCCGGCGGAGTCAGCCAGCCCCAGTTCGTTCGCGAGCTCCTTCTCGACCAAACCGAGGGTCGCCAGGTCGATCTGCAGGGCGGCGGCCAGCGCGGGCCGGATTCCCCTCGGAAAAGCGCCGTTGCTGCCCCACGCGTTCCTCCAGCGGCCTGCCGCCGACCCGCGGACGTTGCCTTCGATGGTATGGTCAAAGGCGTAGCCGTCCGCCACATGCATCAGCCACGCGGCGGCCAGGCCGGACATGTCTGCGGCGGAAAGCGTTGGAAACAAAGGGGCAGCCACACTAACAAGCTTCGCCAGCGAGCGCCGGGCCGGAAAGAGGCAACCCACCGTCGTGCCGGCCAGCGAGTAATATCGGCCGCACAGTTGCCTGAGGAGAGCCACCCTGTAGCGGCTGGGCGGCGGTCCAGGGTCGAAGTCGGCCAGCAATTCCTCGATAGGTTGGTCTGCATGGTCCTTTTGGAGGCGCTTCACCTGGTCCTCGATCGTCTGCGCGTCCTCCCGGTCAAAGATTGGCAAATTACTGTCGCTCAGAACCTTGAGCACGGCGATGTAAAGACCGCGGTCAGGCCGCGGTTCGCGACCCGCCTGGAGCAGCGCCCGTGTGGCCAGCGCCAACACTTGCCGAAAAATGTCTTGCTCTACCTCCCGCGGAATATCCCGAGCCAACCGGGCCGCCTTCTGCCGGCCGTCCGAAAAGAGGAGGACCTTGCGACCGCCATTAGGATACTCGCGGGTTTCGGTCCGCGAAGCCGGTTGGCTGTCCAACTGCGTCTTCACCAAGTTTGCGAAAGGCGCCTCGCCCTTGGTGGCGTGGTCCATAATAGTGGATGTCTCACTGCGCAGAGTTGGTTCACCGCAGGCACAGCAATTGCCAAATCTTACGCCGTTCTTGACCCAGTCCTGGTTCTGGGTGGGCAGATAGACGCGGATAAAACCTTCTGCCGGCCGCTCGGTGCTGTAATCAAGACGGCCGCTCCGGATGTCGAGCCAGGCGGAAACGCAGTCGAGAAAGCTCGGGGTGGGCGGTTCCATCAGCACTTCCACCTCGACTAGCGGCGGCTGGCGACCTTCACGGAATGGCCCGGACGGCGTGCTCCAGAGGAAATCAGGTTGCGGTCCATCTGCGTAGCCCCGCAAGTAGGCGGTACCGCACTCACGGTGCGTCAGGAGCTCGAAGACCCGTCCACCGCACTGGCACTGCCGGCGGTGGTGGGTGTGCAGCCTGCCGAGAATCCGGCCAGGTCCCTGATGGCGTGCATGGGAACAGTTCGGATCGACGCAGGCGCATAGCCCCGGCAGGCCGCGAAAGAACATGTGCAGGCGGGTGGGCAAGAGTACGCGGTCGTCCGCTTTGCGGCGCGCAAAGGGGGCCAGCGCAAGCAGGGCCGCTAGTGCGCGAGTACCGTCGGGATGGTGCTCAAACAGTTGCTCCTGCAGGGTATCCAGCGCGAGGGCCTTGCCGGATACAAGCTCGATGAGCCTTTCGAGCACTGGAAAACCGGTAAGGTTGGCAAACAAGTAGTCGGGCAGGTCTTCGGCCGACGTCGGTTCCGACCAGCCCAACCCAGCGGCCAACGCGGCTACCGCGTCTCGCGCAGTCTCTGGATGGGTTGCGTATTGTTCGAAAGCTGCCAAATCAAAAACCGCGAGCACGTCGGTCACGCGGTCGCTAGGCTGGCCGCTGCCGTGGCGCTGTTCACGCGTACCGGTGATAACCGCGAACCCACGCGGCGATTGGCGTGGCAATCCAGTGAGATTGCGCGCGAACTCGTCGATCGCTGCCTCAGCGGCTGTACCCTGCCCCAAGCTGGCGCTGGTCAAGATGAAGCGCACGCGCTCACGTGGCACGTCAAGACGTGCGAGCAAGCGTCTGATCAGCAGAGCAACCTCCGCACCGCCAGCGCCCCGATACATGTGCGCCTCGTCGAGCACCAGAATCAGCTCATTGGCGCTGTCGGCGTGCAGCCACTCCTTCGTCTGCTGGAAAATGGACCGCTCGATTGGCCGCATCAGCATGTATTCGAGCATCGAGTAGTTGGTGATAAGGATATCCGGGCATGCCCGCTGGGTTTCATCGCGAGTCATCATCTCGCGGTCGCCAGGCTGGGTGATCAGACGGCGATCCCAGTGGCGATAGCGCCGTGGTGCACCGCCCTTTGGGTTGGGCTTCAGTTCCTCGTGTTGCTTGCCATAAAACGCGGTCAGGTCCTTTGACGGCCATTGCCCAATCTTGGTAAGGCCTGACACTGTCTCGGGAGTCGCCATCAGGGGCAGGTAAAAGCTCTCGAACAGCGGTTCGATACGCTCGCCGTCGCGCTTGGCCGAGCGCAGTCCTGGATAGGGCGATCGGCCGGTGTAACTGCCAAAGCGCACCGGCCGGGCGCGACCCGTCGAAACAATAGCCGATGCAACCTCGTCGCCGAACAGCCGGCGAATGCGGCCCAGTTGATCATTGACCAGAGCGTTCATCGGATAGAGCAGCAAGGCACGGCAGCCCGGCAGCGCCGCCGTGGCTGGCCGATCGTGTGCCTCTTGCGTCAGTTGGCCGATGATCGGCATCAGAAAGCTCTCGGTCTTTCCCGAGCCGGTACCGGTGGCGACGATGAGATCAGAGCCCGCGAAATACCTCTCAAGGGCTTGCGCCTGATGGACGTAGGGCCGGGGAAACAAGCCGACTTTTGCCGCTGCAAGCTCCGCCAACACCCTTGCCACCGCTGGTGGCAGCTCAAGTTGGTCATAGGGAGCCCCCAGTTCATAAACCGGAGTAGACTCAACAAATGGAGCCTGCGCGACCGCACCGTCCTCCTGCAGCAGCAGCCGCCGCTCTTGGATGAGTGCTTGGTTGCGCACGTGGTATTGCGCCTCAATGTAGCCGCGCAGGCTTGCGCCCAGCCGGCCAACCGTGGCGTGTACTCCGTGCTCGCTCTGCTCGACCCCGTTGCTCATCACACTCCCCCTCTCAGTCTTATCCCAAGCCGCCCAAGCGCATGTGCGACGAACGGCATGGCGCTGACCGGGAAAGCCATGGAGCGGACTGACCGGGGAGTTGGGCCTTCACATTCCCACCCAAGCGCCAGAACGCGGGCCTCCTCCATGGGCAGATCCTTGGCCAGCGTAACCTGCACCAAATCATTGTCCCGCCTGGCATTTAAAGTGCGTGTAGCGCGAAGCGCGTCATCGTAGGCAAAGCGGAACCGACGCGCGTGTCCATGGTCGACGGAAGTTGCGCGCCGCAGTAATAGCCCGCCGGCCGTGGGCTCTAACTCTCCGAGATAGTACGGTCGATTGTAGAGCGACGTTGGCTTTGCCTGCGCCCGGCACAGCCGCAAGGAAACACCGGCAAGTTCAACCTCGCGGGCATTTATCCAGCGTGATCGCGACTGCCGCACGGCTTGGTCCGGAGCGTACACTTCGAGGTGGTCGGCTGGCATTACCGCCTGCTGGAGACGTGGGCGATAGATCTTGAGTGCCTTGCCCATCCAAACGCCGATGGGTTCGGTGCGACCGAGCCAATCATCAAAGCTCTGCACGACCATCTGCGTGGCGCCGGCATTCGCATAGCGCATGACACCTGCCGCGACAAATCCGCCTGACGGGAGAGCGCCCAGCAAGAAGGACAAGCCACCCGATAGTGCAACGGCGCGCGGAGGTGTCGACTTCCAGTAGCCTCCAGGTGACCGCCAAAGGTCGCCCGTTTCCTCAAGCGCCTCCAGCACCTTGTTAGCCAGCGGACGCGCCTCGGCAGGCGCGAGCAAGCCCCCAAGATTCGTTTCGATCATGTCGGTGAGGCGCCCCGTGAACACGCCATGACCATCCCGCGCTCCGTCTGCATCGCATGCAGCGTGGAGGTGCGCCGCAATGAACGCGCGCCGAACCGCCTCTGGGGGGCCTTGAATCGACAAGCCGACCATCGCACTCGCCAACACCTCGGAGGCGGAAAGGAGACGCAGTGACAGGGCCATCTCGGTGCTACTCCCTCCTGATACCGGCAACGTCGAGCAGGAGTTGGAGCCGCGTGTCTACATGGTCCTCGCTATCGATCCGCCCGCCATCGAGTTCCTCCTCGATGTCCTCCGGCGCCAAGCCAGTCATGCGCCATAACGGCCACAGCCAGCCATAGGAGGTGGATTGGAGCGAGGTAGGCGCGTTTGAAGTACGGAAAGCCTCAAGCATGGACATGAAGGCTGTTGCAGTCCGCTCGATGCGCGGGTTGCGCAACGAACGATCCCGCCGCAAAAGCCTCAGCAGTTCTTCCGTTTGGGCTTTGCCTCTGGAGAGTTGCATCGACAAGGCCTTGGGATCGAGCGACGCCAGCTCCCCTGCGGTGACGGTGGCGTTTGCCTTGGGGAAAATGCTCCAGTCCAGCACATCCGCGTCGAACACCGGTCCCAGTTGGAGATAGAGCGGCTGCTCCGGAAATGTCGAAAGTCCGTCCGCGAGTGTTGCCACCACCAAGACGCCTGCGTCGCTGATCAGGTCTGCGATCGCATCGGCCAGCAGTTCGAAGGGTGCATTGTTGACTCGCTCCAGCACCAGTGCCGCGATCGTGCTATCCTGTTTGCCAAGTGCCCCCACCACATCGGTGTCGAACGTCGTTGCATCCACAAAACCGACCGGCACCCGCGTCCGCACCACATTCTTCCCGGCGAGGGCCATTGCCGTCGCACGGGCCAGCTCTGTCGAGAATGATCCCTTGAGAAACAGCACCCTGCCGGCCACGGCAGCGGCGAGCACTTCCTCCGCAAAGACCGCGGCGCCCGGAGACTTAAGGCCAAGCGCAGCGTAATTCGATGTCAGCAGGGCCGCAGCCTCTGTACCCGTCGCGAGGGCCTTGATCGGATCCGGCCATTGCTCCAGTGGCACAACCCGCAGCGACGGGGTGGACGCCACGGTTGGTGCGTCGGTCTGCACCGGAGCCGGGCTGGCGTTCTGCGCCAGTTGCCCAAGCCTCTCGGTGATCTCGGCAAGCTGTTGTTCAAGCTCCGTGGTGTGCTTGCCTGCCCGATCCTCGGTGTCGCTCCAGAGCGCCTCGAGGTCGGCCACGTTACGTTCAACGGCCTGCAGACGCCCGTCTGCCGCGGCGCTGACTCTCGCCACCGCCTCGCCATGGGTTTCCAATTCCTTCCGCACAGCCGCCAGTTGGGCAAGCACCGTTTCTAGTGCGCGCGAAGGGACACCCTCTCCGACGACCGGAGCCGGCCGGGCCATGAGACCGGCCACGGTCTCCGCCAATCGCGCCACCTCGCCTGTCAATCTTTCAACGTCGCCCTGCAGGCTGTTCAAGAGTTCCTCGTGGCCCTGCAGACGGTGCGGCAGGACGGACAGCGCCCGGTCTCTCTCCACCGCCATCAGCGGTTTGGCGCTGCTTACCAACCCTTCAAGCGCATCGGTGGTTTCGAAGGGGCTAAATTGGAGTAGCCGCGTAATCGTCTCTGCAGCACAATTGTTGAGAAAGGACTGTTCATGCAGGCTGCGGAAGAGTGCTTCAATCTCCGCTTGTGGCTGGTCCGTGACCACCTGTGGATGGTCTTTTGCAGTTGCATTCTCGATCGCGTCGAGCAACGCGGCGAGACCCTCGACATCCTTCAGGTGCTGTTCCGCCCACGCCCGCCACAGAAAATAATAGGCCAGGTCAGCGTGCTCCTTGTTGGCCTTTGGAGCGCCGCCCTTCTTGAGAAAGTGATAGAGCAGCGCCTGCTTGCGCTTCGGGAGGCTGGCGGCACTATCCTTGCGAAAGCCGTCAACACTAGGCAGCACGCTCAATAGTTCCCGGTTGGTCTTGCTGGTCACTTCGTTGAAGAAGGCCAGCAGTTCGCGGTCACCAAGCGCGCGTAGCCGCTTGACAGCCTGGGGCGTAGGCGACGGCTGGGTCATGTTGCGTGCCTGTTTACGCGAATCCGGGTCAAGGCAAGATTGCGGTGAGCCTCAAGCCAACGCGGCGCAATCAGGGCGCGCACTGCGGTCGAAAGCGCCTCGTCGGACTGCGACCTTGAAGCGACCCCCGCCTGTCCAGCGGCGGCGAGAACCCAACGGGCGTGCGCACGGGTGGCTGGCGGCAGGTGCCGGTTCGGCCCGGCCGTGGCCAACCACATATCGAACCACCATCCGCCGAACGGACCCAAGTCCAATACCACGTCGCGTTTAGTGTCACGCAGCGCGTCTTGTAGTTCAGCGAGGGCTTCCGTCGTCACTGTCTCGGTTAGCGAATGGGGTTCCGCGGCGGTGGTCGCGAAGGCGAGTTCGGCCCAATCGACAGTTCCCGCCAGCCGTGACCGAAGGCGCGGAACAAGTCCGCGCGGAACATCGAGGCCAGAAAGGTCGATCGAGCCGGCCCGCACCTGCTCTAGTAGTGGCCGTGCCTCGGCCGTGCTCGCCGAAACCGAGCGTGAACCGAAGGTCAGAAGAGCCCCCCTTGCAGCTCGCACAACAGGTCTGACCAGCACCTCTGGCAATAGCCGCCCCTCAGCCTCCAGTACAGGCGGCTCGGTCGCCGGAAAGCCGCTAACCCGTATGAATTGCCATTGTCCCCGTGCGAGGGGCACGGAGGCATTGTTATCACCGCTGCGTGCGCGCAGCAGGATTGCTTCACCGTGGCCATCGCCTGCATGGATCGCCAAGGTGAGTTCGCCCCTGGTGTCCAGGACAAGGCGCGCCGATGTGTCGATGAGGTGCATGGGCGGTGCCACCACGCCCCACCGGCGCTTGGCCTGTTGCACCGCCAAACCGGTAGCCCGCCTGATCCACTCGGCCAGCCCTTCGTCGGCCACCTGCGGGAGCGTGACCAGCAGGCAGCTCCATTGCTTCAGGTCAGCCAGACGGGAGACTGCGAGTTGCGGCGGCACACTCGCGGCGAGCTCGGCACGCTGCACGAAATAATAGGTAGCGCCCCAGTCCAGGCCGGTTGCCAACGCCTGTCGGCTGCCTCTGCCGGCCGAAAAGACCGTGCTCCGCACGGTATCCAAACCGGGTATCCGCTCCTGCAAGGCGACGCCAAAGGCGTTGTCCACGTCCCCGCTGACCCAGGCCACGCGGAACGTCGGGGAGTCAGGGTTAACCGCGTAGGCTCGCGCTCCATCGTGCAGCCGGGCACAGGCTATCTCGACCCGGAACCCGTCGCCACCGCCATCGAAGGTCAACCTGCCCCTCGGGGTGGGCGCGCGGGGAATCTGCACCTCAAGGCCCCAACGGGCCGATACCCTGCCGACGGGCGGCTGCACATACAGAATAAGGGTAAGAGGCAACTGAGGAGTGGCTGGCTCTGGCCGCGTCTGCACGGCCGTCTCCGCCCTTGGCCCCTGCCATCCCTCGGACGCATGATAAAGGTGGCACTCCGGTCGCGCGGCACCCGAGAGGTGGGCAAAGTGCGCATCGCGATAGGTGCCTTGCCGGGGGCTAACACGCGCACTGCAGACAGGACAGGAGTAACGGCGGTGCCGCTGCGCCAGCGAGGCCTCTACCCGCTGTCCGCTCGCAACGTCGATGGCGAAATACATCCCCTCAGCCCGTTCGTCTGGCAGATTGCGCAGACTGTTCCTTCAACTCGGCAAGGCTACCGGCAACGGCGCCGCTCACCAACTGCGGCACGCGGTCTTTTCGCCAATTGCGATAAGCCGGCTCGCGGATGCCGCGCGGGGCCATCCAGCGGCTTACTGCCAGCGCCGATACCTCGTCGACGCTCAATAGGTTGCTATAGTCAGGATCGGCCCCGCTCCCACGGAGGATGTCGACCGTGTTGGCTGCCAGGCTGCACAGAAACACTTGCCGCTGGATGCCGTGTTTTAGCAATGACTCTTTGAAGCCCAGCCGCGTCAGAGCCGCCTTAATGGTGCGCAGCCGCCAGTTCGGTCCCTTGCCGTACTCATGGTGGTCGGCATAGCCGTGGTTGAGCTGCCGGAGATAGGCTCGCAGTTTCTCGAACAGGGCGTCTGTAATGTGGAAGTGCCCCCAGCCGATGGTATAACCCACCGGCTGGAAGTAGCGTGTGCCACCAAGAGCCAATCGATTATAGACCGACGAACGCCCCATCGATGAGCTGGTTGTCACCATCAGCAGGCTAGCGTGCTTGGCGGCTCCCGAAATGATGCCAATGGACTCACCGTAGGTGTCCTTGAAGTCCCGCACCACTTCCTGTGACCGCACCAGCGCAGCCACAGCTTTGCCGCCGAGCAGGAACGAGTACGGCGGCACCGCACCCAGCACATAAGCATCCATCAGGTGCACCAGCCGCAGAGAACGGTCAGCCGAGCTCCAGCCGACCAACTTGTCGCGTACCGACAGGTTGAAAACAGGGTCGCCCAAAGCGATGATCCCGGCCAGACGGTCGTGACCCTCGTCCCATACTAGGTAGCGCAGGCGGCGGCCAAACCCAGCCGATACGGGTACGGACCAGGTTAGCGTGGCCAGCCGGAACAGGTCGGCATCCTTGGTATCGCTGCGCACTCGCCGAAGCGCCAACCTGATGTTGGCGGGTTCAATCTCGTCGCCGTCCGCAAAATGCGGCAGGAGTTCCTCCGCACATCGGGCAAGGAAGACGGTGTTCGCCTCAAGCTTGTCGCGACGTTGCTCCCCATGAAGCTGCCGCACCGCCTCCTTGTCTTGCCCCGGCGGCAATAGCAAGCCGTTCTTACCCTTTTTGAATCCAAGGCGCTTGAGATGCTGGCGCACCGCGCGTTTCAGTTGCGCTTCCGGCGTCGGAAACTTAACTAATATGCCCCTGGCCATCGGCACTTTTCCCCCAATCCCTCTGGCTGTTCCAGATTGTTGTTTGCATTCGACAATGAACCAACAGTCTAAACCCAACAGCTGCCTAGAAGGCAGGCAGTCGCATAAGGCCGAGATTCGCGAGCACTGTCGATCCCTCAATCCTCCTCGCCCACGACAACACCCCGGATTCTTCAACGGAGAACATTCGTGAGGCTTTGGGCGGCGCGAATTGGCGTTCCGCGGGCGGCATGAGCCTGCGGTTTATGAATGCGGTCTCTTAAAGTCCGGAGGCTGGTCGCCTTCACCAAAACCGGCGCCTATGGTACCTCCGACCAAGGCAAACGCTCGACGCGAGAGCCGCCACTTCCCTTGAAGACCCTATATCGGCTCCATCCGTGCCACGCTGCTAAAGTCTTTGGCTCCCAGTTGTCGCGAACTGTCAACAATACCTGGCAGGGCTGGTTTGAGAGAAAGGCACCGCACGCATCCATGTTCCGATGGTCGAATGGCCATTCGCTCCCGTCTAAGATCAGTACGGTCGGACCGCGCCTGGCTCTTTCCCTCGCCAACGCGCATGCAAACTCAAGCAGGACGCGGACCTTCGCGCTTCCGGATAAGGCCCCTAACACCACTCCACTTGGCCCGCCCAGCCGGAGAGTTACCTCAGTTTCGCTTTCGGAAAACATCTCCTCACCTTCTTCGTCTTCACCAAGATATTTCGGTTCGTCGTAGAAGGCCAAATCGCGTCCCCACGTGGTGCCATTCCGCTGAATATCCTGGACAAGGCTTCTCAAAACCGCGCGGGAGAGTCCGAAGTTGGCAGCAATTCTCTCGTCATCTTCACCGCCGTGATTACGGAGCGACGCCCCGGCAGTTTCTCGAAGATAAACTACTGAAAATATTTTCGGGACTTCGACGACAGGAACGCCGTCAATAACCAACTTCGTCACGCCGTAATCGAATGCCCCGTCGAGCCGCCTTTTCTCGGGTATGTAGGCGACAACCGATGTAAGAATTGGAGAGGCAGGGATTGCCCAACGGTGCGGGAGTTCTTCGCCCAAGACGGCAGAGATCCAATCACAAATCGCCGTCTTTCCGTAGGATGCTCCTTGGAGCAGCGTAAACTGCCCGAACTCGAGTTTAGCATCCTTCTCGAATAGGAAGCTCTTTTGGACAACGATTTCACCCAGCCATCCGATAGCGGTGGGAAGGCCGTCCCGCTCCCGTCGCAACTGAGCCTCCTGCAGTTGCTTCCAGCCTTTAAGGAGATCAGCCGGATATACGGCGCCGCCATTGGTATCGATCAGGCGACCGTGTGTCGCACACGCCCAAACTCCATTCTCAGCGTCGGAAAGCTGTTCAACTGATAGACCGCCGCGACCCCGGGGGCCAGCAACTCCGGCGCTGTAGATATGGCACGCCGTCCCAGTCAGGGCGACTTGTCGCGGAGTGGCGCCGGGGCCGGAAGTCGGAGTTGGGCAACCTGGCACGGCACAGCGGAAGTTCGCACGTTCAGCGATCGTCCGCACGGTTGATGGTTTAAAGTCCGCGCCTTCGCGCCCCCTGGAAACTGCCATTCTACAATCTCTTTGACATCAAACCTCTAGTCGCATCAATGCGCGGACGTCGCAAGGCTGGCTTCCCATAGTTTTGTTCCGGTGCGACGGATGCAAGATGTGACCGCTGCCGGTTACACGAAAGTTACATAAACATGCTTGGCAGGGCTTAGTGTCATGCAACTTCTGATGAGCGACCCGAGACATAGGTGACGTTTTGTACCTATGACATGGTGAAGTGCACCCCTCGGGTGAGACAGAGATCAGTAACAGTTCTCCGTTTCTGAGATTGCCGCAGGGGCTTCCCGCCGCAATCGCGTTAGGCCGGATTCATATTCATCCGGCGATTGATAATCGATCACCGAATGCAGGCGCTGCTTGTTGTACACGGCGTCGATGAATTCGCCGATCCTGTTCCTTGCATCGTCGATGTCGCGATGGGCTCTGCCGTCGGCTTCCTCCTCCTTCAGCGTTCGCATGAAGCGCTCCGCCTTGGCATTGTCCTAGGGATTGCCCACCCGGCTCATGCTCGGCTGGATGTCGTGTGCCGCAAGTCGTGCGGCGTACTCGGCACAGGCATATTGCACGCCGCGATCGCTGTGAGATGCAGCAAGAGACCTACCCCATCAGCACGCCGGCTAGCACCAGCCGGGCGCAGTTGCTCACCCAAAAGGGCAATCGCCAGAAATGCCCCGATAAACGGCGCGGGCGAATAATAAGCGCCGCTTCGATGCGAATGGTTGTTGCTCATCGGCCATCCCAAACGACATAGAAGGCGGCAATCTACACGCCACCTTTCCAGCGCAACAGCCGCATGGCGTTGGCTGTCACCAGCACCGTCGCGCCTGTGTCGGCGAGAATGGCGGGCCACAGGCCGGTGATGCCGACTACGGTCGTCACCAGGAACACCGCCTTCAGCCCCAACGCCATGGTGATGTTCTGCTTGATGTTGGCCATGGTCGCCTGAGACAGTTTTATCATCGCCGCGACATCGCCGACGCGGCCATGCAGCACCGCCGCATCTGCCGTCTCCAGGGCGACATCGGTGCCGCCGCCCATGGCAATGCCGATGTCGGCCGCGGCGAGCGCCGGCGCATCGTTGATGCCGTCGCCGACCTTAGCGATCGTCAGCCCCTGCCCTTTCAACTCGCCGACAATGCGCTGCTTGTCTTCGGGCAGCAGTTCCGAGCGCACCTCGATATCGAGGTGCCTGCCGATTGCTGCCGCCGTGCGCTGGTTGTCGCCAGTCAGCATGATAGTCCTGATGCCAACATCGGTCAGCGCCTTGAGGCCGGCCTGCGCGTCCGGCCGAGGCTCGTCGCGCATGGCGATGAAACCGGCCAGCACATCGTTGATCAGCAGCACCGACACCGACTTGCCCTGGTCGTTGAGTTCGGCGATGCGGGCCGCCTGCTCGGCCGGCAGCGCGACCTTCTCGCCTCCAGCGATCGGCGAGCCCAGGAAGACGTTCTTACCGCCAATGCGACCGACGACGCCCTTGCCGCCGAGCGCCTTGGCCTCCGCCGCCGGCGGCACCGGCACGCGATCGGCCTTGGCCTTTCGCAAGATAGCCAGGGCAAGCGGATGGCTCGATCCGGTTTCGAGTGCAGCGGCCAGCGACAGCACCTCTTTTTCGCTGATCTCGATGGCCACGACATCCGTCACCACGGGCTTGCCTTCAGTCAGCGTCCCGGTCTTGTCCAAAGCCACGACGGTGATCTTGCCCAAGCCTTCCAGCACCGCGCCGCCTTTCATTAAAAGACCACGCCTGGCGCCGGCCGAGAGCGAGGCGGCGATTGCCGCCGGCACCGATATGACGAGGGCGCAGGGGCAGCCGATGAGCAGCAGCGCCAGGCCTTTGTAGATCCATTCGTTCCAGTCGTCGCCGAAGGCCAGCGGCGGGACGACGGCCACCAGAGCCCCCACGGCGACGACGGCGGGCGTATACCAGCGTGAGAAATGGTCGATGAAGCGTTCCGTCGGCGCCTTGCTTTCCTGGGCCTCCTCGACCAGCTTGACGATGCGGGCGATGGTGTTGTCGGACGCCGCAGCCGTGACGGTTATGCGCAACACGCCGTCGCCAGTGATGGTGCCGGCGAAAACGTCCGCGTCGACGCCCTTGCGCACCGGCACGCTTTCCCCCGACACCGGCGATTCATCGATGGCGCTTTCGCCCTCGATGATCTTGCCGTCGGCTGGAATGCGATCGCCCGGCCGCACCAGAATGACGGCGCCAACCCCAAGGGCTTCGGCCGGAACTTCGCGCGTGGCGCCATTCTCCTCCAGGAATGCCGTCTTGGGCACCAGCGTGGTCAGCGCCTGGATGCTGGAGCGCGCCTTGCCGGCGGCCGCGCCTTCCAGCAACTCTCCGACGAGGAACAGGAAGACCACGGTGGCGGCTTCCTCGCCGGCACCGATGATGACGGCGCCGATCGCCGCGATGGTCATCAGCATTTCGATGGTGAAGGGAATGCCGGCGAGCGCGGCCATAACAGCTCGCCGTGCAATCGGCACCAGTCCGATCAGCATGGCGGCAATGAAAAGCCAGACGCCGGTGGCCGGCCAGACATAGTGAATCGCAAAAGCTGCGGCCAATGCGGCGCCGCTGGCGATGCTCAGCCGGCCTTTGGCGCTGTTCCACCACGGCCCCGTGGCCGGCGTGTGGTCGTGGCCATGCAAGCCCTCCACGTCGTCGTGGTCATCTTTGGCTGTGCCGGCATGGTCGCGGCCAGCATGATCGTGGCCAGCGTGGTCATGGCCGCCTTTGGTGCCGTGCCCGACCGGCTTGGCAATCTGTCCGGCTTCGCTCGTGAGCTGAGCCACAGAATAGCCGAGGCCCGTCACCTTCTTTTCGATCGCGGCGAGGTCGCTTTCGGCAGTGTGCCTGACGGTCATGGTGGCGGCAGTGACCGAGACGTTCACATCCCGGACTCCATGCATGCGGCGCACCGCGCTATCGATTTTCGTCGCGCAGCCGGCACAATCCAATGCCTTCGACGCGATAAAGAGTTTGTGCGGCGGTTGCAGCCATCGTCTCACTCCTTGAACCATTCCAGCGGCACGCTACATTCTCTAGCGACTAGAGGAGCAAGCGAAAAATCATGCGCAGTGTCCCGATTGGCGAAGCGGCACGACAGAGCGGCGTGAAAGTGCCGACCATCCGCTACTATGAGCAGATCGGCCTGCTGCCCGCGCCGAACCGCAGCGAGGGCAATCGACGGCACTATGAAACCAGCGATTTGCGCCGGCTGGCGTTTATTCGCCATTCACGCGAGTTGGGGTTCGACATCGAAGCCATCCGTACCCTGCTGACGTTGCAGGATAATCCCAGCCAACCCTGCGCCACGGCCGACACTATAGCCCAGGCGCGGCTGGCCGACGTCGTTCAGCGGATACGCAGCCTCACGGCATTGAAGGCCGAACTGGAACTCATGGTCGAAGGCTGCCGGCACGGGAAGGTCGGCGAATGCCGGGTGATTGAGGTGCTGGCCGATCACAGCCAATGCGAACACGCCCGGCACTGACTGGACCCGATCTCGAACGATCTAATCATTCGTGAGCCGGCCTTTCCGCCACCATCCAGGTCATGAGGCGCGACTGCACGGCGAGGTGATGATTTTGACCACGGCTAAGCCACGAGCTGAAGTGCGGCTTGCACTCCGGCAATTGTCCGGAAACGGTAGCAGCGGCCCTCTATTCCTTTGCATCGGCGCGTCACAAGGACGTGATTTGCTTTGCCCATTTAACAAACCAGATGGGCCAGACCGAAGGTGATTTTGAGAAAGGCGGAGCGGCACCGCCGATGCGTTGGCCGTATCGCTTCGGTCGCCCGAAATGCCATGAACATTGCCGACACTTGAAGATAAAAACACGCTGGGACCGCGACCGTTGCCCTGAAATTCTCAGCGAAATGCAGACGGACCCGTTTAAGTCGGACTTGGTGCCCAGGCTTTGCCCAGCGCGATCCTGAATTCATAGACCTTTTTGCTCAAAACTTCGCACGTGTCGCTGCGCGAGTAAGGTGGCAATAAATCTGTGCTGCGGTTTACCTGCGGTCATCCAGAATGTTTAGGGCGTAACGCGTGTGTCGCCGTTCGCCAGTTCTAATCATCGCGCCCTTGGAAACGAGGTCTTGCAGATCTCTTGTCGCCGTCGCGCGCGATGCTTGAGTGATGGCGATATAATTCTCGGCGCTGAGGCCTCCTTTGAACCCGTCGATGCCTTCGCGGAACATTCGGGCGATGACCTTTTCCTGCCGCTCGTTGAACTGGTTTCGGTAGCGTTCGTAAAACTTGGCTTTAGCTACGGAGAATTCGACGCGGACCAGCGTTACGCGTTGCGCTTCAAGGATCGTGTTGGCAAAGTAGAGCAGCCAATTTGTTACCGCGTTGCTCTTATTGCTGGCCTGCAGGTTGTCGTAGTAGGCCTTGCGGTGGCGTTCGATCGTGTATGCCAAAGCGATGAGACTTGGTTCACCCAGGCTTTGAGCAAGCGCCTTTTCGCAGAGGGCACGGCCTATGCGGCCGTTGCCATCCTCAAATGGGTGGATGCTCTCGAAATAAAGGTGCGCGATGCCGGCTCGCGTCAACGCCGGGAGCGGCGTCTTACCTTTAGGCGCGGTATCGTTGAACCAAGCGGTGAAAGCATCCATTTCGGCTTTTACCCGCGCTGAGGGAGGTGCCTCGAAATGCACTTTGGGCTTATCCAGCCCATTGGAAACGATCTGCATGACATGGGCATGCTGGCGGTAATTGCCAATGGTCTCAATACGCCGTTCCCCCGACATCACCATCTTGTGCCAAGCGTAGAGAGTGCGATGCGAGAGGGCATGGCCAAAATGTAAATACACGTCGGCCATCATTTCCGCGATGCCGCGCTCGGCAGGCGGAATGCGCCTGTTCTCGCTGCCCAGCCCAAGTTGCTGGCGCAGGGATGATTGCAGACTCTCGCGGTTGAGGTATTCCCCTTCAATCGCGGATGTCTTCAAGGCCTCTTCACTGATAAGATCGATGCGTATCTGGTCGCGATCGTCAGAACCGACGTGCCGAAAGACACCCAGGAACTCACCCGATCGGAGCAGGAATTCGCTTTCCAGCGGTTCCAATTCTTCCTTATCGTAGGTAAAATGCGGCCAGTCAGCCTGCTCCCAATTCCATACCATGAGTTATAGCGCACCTTTCTATAACTCATAGTGCCTTAAATAATGAGCTATAGCAATCCTCTCTATGCTTCAGAAACCGGGGTTTTGCCCTGGTACGCACAAGTTCGCCCTCTCTTGCGAAACGAAATCGGGGCGATTTCTTAATCGGCAGGCCGGTCGCTCCAACTTTCTAGGGCCTCCACAAGCGTGCGCGCCCTCCACCCACATACCAAGCACTATATCGGCATCATGCGCGGACCGGGAAGGTGATGGTGCGCCGGAGAAATTCAACTCCGAACGCCGAACGCCGCATTGCACGTCAGGTAACTCGAGCCATGATTTCAGATTGGATCGTCCTTGCGGTGTATAGCGAAGCGTCTAAGGACAGATTCCCAAACGCAAGTTGGCAAAGTAGATAATTAGCACCGGCCTCTTCGAGCTGATCAAGAAGAGCTTGTCGCGCGGAAGATGCCGTCCCCACCACGCACAACTCGCTCTCGATTGCCGCATCCAAGCTCAGCGGCAGATTTGGGGGCGTCTGGAGCGCGTTGAGATCGTAGAGGAACCTGAAGCTCTTGAGCCATCGTTCGTAAGCGGGGGCCGCGAGCGCATATGCATCTGTTTCCGATCGCGCGATCACGACCATGCGGAGCATCCCAAGAAATGGCCCCCGCTCGTCCGCGTCGGCACTGCGCTCCCGGCAGGCTCGGAATGCATCAGTAATTCTGCGAACCGAAGAGGCAGGTCCCAGGCACGCGATGTTGGCGCCACTAGCAGCGGCCCAGCTGGCCGACTCGGGTCTATTGGTGGCGATCCATGTCGGTGGATGGGGGCGCTGATGAGATCTCAGCGTCAAAGGGACGTCATTCAGCTCAAAATGGCGGCCGCGATAGGACAGCGTGTCGCCGTTCATCGCTTTGATAAGGATTTCGCTGGCTTCCGCATAGTGACCTGGCGCCGCCTCCGCAGCAATCCCGAAGTAACCCAGTTCGACTGGGAGAGAGCCGCGCCCTATGCCCAGTTCGACCCTGCCACCACTCAATTGGTCGAGCATGCAGATCTCCTCGAACGCACGCAGCGGATGATAAAGGGCAAGGAGCATTACCATCGGGCCGACGCGAAGGTGCCGGGTGCGCTGGACGACGCTGGATAAGAACAGATTCGGCGATGGGCTCCTCCCGTGCGGAGTGCAGTGGTGCTCTGCCAGATGATATGCATAGAAGCCAAGCTGATCGCACGCCTCTGCCAAACTCAGGCGATCGGCGTATTGCCGGGCAATCTCGCAGCCGTCCTCGTCCAGATGGTCGAATATGCCGAAGGTCAGGCCCCGGGGGAAGGCATTCTTCACGAATTTTCTCCAACTCTTTGCAACAGTTCGTGGCTCGCAATGATGCAAGCAAATCCAAATTATTGGTGCGCTGAAATTGCGGGAAACTACCGACTGGTTAAGGCAGAAGCAGCGGCCGCTGACGGCCGGCACAGCGGGATCGTTTCCTTCGCCGTTGCAGCTATCTCTGTGGCGACCTCAAGAAATTCATCCATCTCGGCTCTTGTACCGATGCTGACGCGGATGTATTTTTCCAGCCCTGCATCCTCAAAGAAGGCAACGAGTATCTTTTGCCTTTCCAAGGCTGCTTGCCACCATGAACCTTCCTGCCCCGCTGGCACACGCGCTAGCAGGAAATTTGCGTGAGAAGGTATTACGGAAAATCCGAGTTTCGACAGTGCCACCGTCACTCGCTGTCTTTCATGCCTGATGTGCTTGTGGTTCTCGGCATAGGCGCCGCGGTGCCCAAGCACACTGATGCCAACAGCCTGGCCGATCACGTTCATGTTGAAGACGTTCTGGAGATCCCGCAGCCTGCCAATGACTTCGGGGTGGCCAAGTCCGAAACCGACGCGAATGCCGGCGGTGGCATAGCTTTTCGAGAATGTTCTCAAGATCAGGAGGTTTGGATAGCGATCGAGGAGATGCAGACCATTGTCCGGTGCAAAATCGACATAGGCCTCATCCAAGACAATCAGACGGTCTGATTGTGATACCAGGCGTTCAACATCGGCCACAGGAACAAACGTTCCGGTCGGATTGTTTGGGTTGGCCAGCAGAATGAACTTGGCATCTTTTGCCGGTCCCAAAAGCAAGTCTTCGACGGGCAAGGAATGATCTGCGCACCATCCGATTTCGAGAAATTGAGCACCCTGCAAACGGGCAAGTTTGCGGTTGAACGAAAACCCCGGCGACATCATCGCCATTCTGTCACCTGGAACCAGGAAAGCTCTGTAGATAAGCCCGAGCAGTTCAGACGATCCATTTCCGGCGATCACCTGATCCTTCGAGACACCGTAGGCTTCCGACGCTGCTTGCCTCAAGCTGACGTTGTCGTCTTCTGGATATAGATATTGCCGTTCGAGAGCCGCCATCGCACTTTGCATTATGGCTTTCGGCAACGGAAACGGGTTCTCGTTCGTGTTTAGCTTGACGCAACAAGGATCCGGCGCCGGTTTGTCGGACAGCAGAACATCTAACTGTCCTGCTACTTGCGAAAGGCAAGAAAGCACAGTTTGCAGTTTTGCATCAGACATCAATTTTTCTCCGTTTCTGTCTCAGTGCGTTCGGCACGAGCTGGTGATCGAGACATAGGCTGGACCACCGATCATAGCGCTGCCGTCAGACCGCTCGTGGGGGCGACCACCGCGGGGGCAGCGCGGCCTGTGCGATCGGATCGGAATTGAAGGAGCCCCGCATCACTCGTCTCAAGGCACCGAGGCACGAATGCTTCATTGTCCCAGCTACTCGGCTCGGTGATCTGTTCAAAGACGCTTGATCTCGATGCCGTATTTCCTCAACACGTAGCCGATCTGGCGCGGCGTCAGCCCGAGCAGGCGCGCCGCCTTTGCCTGGACCCAGCCACATCTCTCCATGGCCTGGATGACACGTTCGGCATCGGCCATTCTCGCAGAGTGGACTACCCCGGCTGGGTCCAGCGGCGGCTGCCCTTCGGTCGCTGACGGCGGTGGGACGGCGGCAGAACTAACCCCAGCAGCCGGCGGTATGGCCCGAACCACTGGTAGCGGCCCGATCGGCGAAGGTT
The DNA here is from genome assembly GCF_055811215.1 of Mesorhizobium sp. WSM4819. NCBI lineage: Bacteria > Pseudomonadati > Pseudomonadota > Alphaproteobacteria > Hyphomicrobiales > Phyllobacteriaceae > Mesorhizobium > Mesorhizobium sp. WSM4819. The sequence continues at coordinate 36,185 of NZ_JBVVQO010000030.1, read as the reverse complement.
GCAGCGCGACTTTGCCAACTCTGCAATTATGCAGCGCCTCGGCGAAGCATTTGCCCTGGCAGCATGCAAAGTCGTCTTTCCCGATTGATGGCCCCGCCGCCAGAACCGCGGTACGATACACGCAGTTTTCCAATTCGCGAATGTTGCCGGGGAAGTCACAGTTTATCAGTACTTCGATCGCGCTCGGATCGAAGGTCAACATAAGGCCATTCTCATCGTTGAAATTCTTGAGAAACTCAGCTGCAAGTAGCGGAATATCGCTGCGCCTTTCGCGAAGCGCCGGCACCAGCAAGGGAACAACACTGATGCGGTAGTAGAGGTCGGCACGGAACTCGTTTCTGGCAACTGCCTCTTCCAGGTTCTTGTTCGTGGCGGCAATGATGCGGACGTCGACTTTAATGGTCTGATTGCCCCCGACGCGCTCAAACTCCTGCTCCTGCAGCACGCGCAAGAGCTTTGCCTGGAACGAGGCCGAAATCTCGCCGATCTCGTCTAGAAACAATGTCCCCTTGTCGGCGAGCTCAAAGCGCCCCTTGCGCGAGTTGAACGCACTTGTGAATGCACCCTTCTCATGGCCGAACAATTCGGATTCCAGCACAGTCTCGGGTAGCGCCGCGCAATTGAGTTTGATGAAGGGCCGCTTGGCGCGCGGGGACAACTCGTGGATAGCCTTGGCGACCAGCTCCTTCCCGGTACCGGATTCGCCTCGCAACAGAACCGCAATCTTGGCCTTGGCTACGAGCGCGACCTTCTCAAGCAGACCTCGCAACGCCAAACTGTCGCCAATCATCCCCTCCACGTGAGTGTTACGCTGCGGGGCCAGGCGCTTCTGCTTTGGCAGGGAGTCCTGCTTTGCCATCGGTTGCTCGCGGTCCCCCTCGAAAGAGCGATGCGACTTCACTGCCTGCCCTACCAGGTTGGCGATTAGCGGGAGCAGACAGAGGCTGTAATCGAGCCAAACTCTTGAGCCATGGCGCAGTACGTGATCGATGGTCAGCGTGCCCACGACATTTGCATCGACGCTAATGGGAACGCCGATGAAGGACACTGGTATGTCGTCGGAAGCCCCGAGCACGTCCATGTCGGCGGCGGTGAAAGCTGGATGAACCGCGATGTTCTCGGTGGCCAGGGGCTTGTCCGTCGCCAAAACCTGGTCGATTGCATTTCGTGGCAGGTACGTCCGGCAGCGCTCACTGCAGCTCTCGGTCCGGCCGGCGCCTGCGATGATCTCCAGTTCGCCATCACCGTCGAAAAGAGAGATGATGCCGTGCCTCATCTGCAGAAACGATCGCAGCAGGTCTACAACCTTGGCCAGCCTGACCTCGAGCCCGGAGGGGGCGGTGAGCGCTTTCGAAATTTCGTAGATGCCGGCAAGCGCGCTCGCGCGCGACGGCAGAATGGCGGGTTCCGAGTCATCCCTTTTGGTGTCGTGCAATGATGTGCAGCTTGACGAAGTCTGCTCAGCACTGTCTTCAGATTGGCGACCATTGTCCTGATCTGACATGTCATCCTCGATCTTGGGCCGCGACAGCAACGCCGCGCCATCTGGATCTGCGATGTCCCCCCGCGTAGACGCATCATCAGATGGCATCAGGGCCCGAGCCACCGATGGCCGGCACCAACAAGAATGTCTTCGCACGGCGAGCCGCAGCATGATTGGCGCACTTGCTTGCGGGTGGGAGCCGCTTACCGGAACGCTTGAGACGTTGATGCGGGTAGTCGTGATGTGTCGGCGGGAGGACGCCAGAGTTCCGCAGGCGACATACTGCCTTGCATAAGATCAAGTGTGGGTCACGGTTTTGGGCGTCGGTCAGGCCCTGACGAGGGGCAAGCCCGAAAGACGCCGGAGGCAAGGCTTGATGCATGGCTTGGCTATCCTTACTGAACTGAGGCGCGGTTCAGGCTTCCGGAGCGCAACCACACGTTGCCCTACAGAGCGGGAATGAGGATGGCTAGTCAACCGAGCTTTCCTCGCATTTCTGAAAGGAAAGCAGGAGGACATGATAGAATTCCATCAACTGAGATTTGCCGACAGATCGATCCGAACGGCAGAGTTACCCCGGCGTGTTCACGGATGCCCGGCGCGGTGAGCGTACGGAGGTCGACGCCTCCGGGATGCTGTCGGCGTTAGGGCGGCTGCGTCGGACACTACGGCCCGAAGCGTCGTCGAGCGGCTTAAGTGTTCGCGCTATGAAGCATCTTCTGAGTCGCACCGATGCGCGCCAGGTCCGGTGAATCATTCGGTCTTTTCGACGACCCGTCGGGACGCCACGGCTGCAGAGGGAGCGCGGTAAGAGCCAGCTCGTGTAGGGAATCCTCCACTTCCGTGCCCGGCCGGGTCGCAAATGCGACAAAGAAGCGAGCTGGCACAGCGGATGCCAGAGTTACCGGCTGGTGGCTGTCGGGCTAAAGCAATGGGTGCAAAGCTGGGCGTTAGTGCGGGATTTCGCCAGAGATGACGGCAACAGTGCGGAAACCCGCACAGCCCACCCTACTGAGTCTGCCTCACCGAGCGGAGGAATACGCGTATTTGGGCGCGGGTCTCCACTTGGCACGCCCCTTGCTGTTCGACATGCCAGCAGCGCGTGACCGGAGCGCCGCGATGGGAGAAGCGCGGGAGGGAGGAGGCCCGCCCCGATCCGGTCAGGGAGAGAAAAGCTGTTGGCTCCACCAATCCGAAGCGCGGGTCCTGCGCCCCGCAAGGCCTTCTACGCCCAGCTCTACATTCAGGTGCTTACCGCCATCGCCCTCGGTGTCGCAGTTGGCTATTTCTACCCGGAGGTCGGCGAGAGCCTGAAGCCGCTCGGCGATGCCTTCATCAAGCTCGTCAAGATGATTATCGCGCCGGTGATCTTCCTAACCGTGACGACCGGCATTGCCGGCATGAATGACCTCAAGAAGGTCGGCCGGGTCGCCGGCAAGGCAATGATCTATTTCCTCACCTTCTCGAGCCTCGCATTGATTGTTGGTCTCATTGTCGCAAATGTCGTTCAGCCGGGTGCCGGCCTGAACATCGATCCGGCGTCGCTCGATGCCCAGGCAGTGAAGGGCTATGCCGCCAAGGTCCACGAGCAGTCGGTGACCGGCTTCCTGATGAACATCATTCCCTCTACGATCGTTAGTGCCTTCGCCGAAGGCGACATCATGCAGGTCCTGTTCTTCTCGGTGCTGTTCGGCATCGCTCTCGCGATGGTCGGCGACACGGGCAAGCCTGTGCTTTCTTTGCTTCAGGCGCTCCTCGCGCCGGTGTTCAAGCTGGTCGGCATTCTGATGAGGGCCGCGCCCGTCGGCGCTTTCGGCGCGATGGCCTTCACGATTGGCAAATATGGCATCGGTTCGGTGGCCAACCTCGCGATGCTGGTCGCGACGTTCTATTTCACCGCCTTCCTCTTCGTATTCGGGATTCTAGGCGCGGTCTGCCGATACAACGGCTTCTCGATCTTTTCTCTCGTGCGCTACATCAAGGAAGAGCTGCTGCTGGTCCTGGCAACGTCCTCCTCGGAGGCCGCGCTGCCCTCGCTTATCGCGAAGATGGAGAACGCCGGCGCGAAGCGTTCCGTCGTGGGTCTCGTCATCCCGACTGGATATTCCTTCAATCTGGACGGCACCAATATCTACATGACGCTCGCCGCCCTCTTCATCGCCCAGGCGACGAACACGCACTTGTCGATTCCCGATCAGATCTTCCTATTGCTTGTCGCGATGCTTTCCTCGAAAGGTGCCGCAGGTATAACAGGGGCCGGCTTTATCACCTTGGCTGCTACGCTCTCCGTAATACCAAGCGTTCCCGTTGCTGGGATGGCTCTCATCCTTGGCGTGGACCGCTTCATGTCCGAATGCCGAGCGCTGACTAACGTAATCGGCAATGCGGTGGCCTCGCTGGTTGTCGCCCGCTGGGAAGGCGAACTGGACGAAACGCGCATGAAAGCTGCCTTCTACGGGAGCTTGCCGAGAGATTAAACCGGCCACGCGCCCCAGCAAGATTGCTGCAGCACAGCCAAGTCGCCGGCTCATCAGCCACCAAACATCGGCTCGCCGGGTCTAAACAGCGCTTCGCGGGCCACAGATCAGAAGCATCAAATGCGGTGAGGACAAGAAACATGCACGCCCTATGGAAACGGACCGCAGACCGAGACGCGCCCGGGTGCGCCTGGAGCGCTGATCAATGTAGAGGCCGTCGATCGGGGAGGATGCCGAAATCACTTTGCCGCCCCAATCCGTCGCCGGCATGCACCGGATGACGGAGCGCCAGCCGATCAAAATCGGAGCGACGGCAAAGCGCCCTACAATTGCCGATCTCGCCCGCGAAGCGGGGGTGAGCGTGGCAACGGTCGATCGGGTGCTGAACGCTCGCCTTCCGGTGCGGGAGGAGACCGCGCGTCGCGTCCACCACGCGGCCCACGCGATCGGCTATCATGCTGCGGGACTTATCAAACAGCGCATGGGAAAGGACCTGCCCCGCTACCGGCTGGGCTTCATCTTGAGGAAACCGGCCCAGCATTTTTACCAGGAGTTCGCGCGCGAGGTCGAGGCGTCGGTCAGTTCGGCCCACTGCTTCCACGGCATTCCGCTCATCGAATTCGCGCCGTCACATTTGCCTGGGGATCTGACGGCACTGCTTAAGGATCTTGGTAGCCGATGCCACGCGATCGCCATGGTGGCGCCAGATCACCCGAAGATCACGGCAACAGTCGAGGAGCTCAAGGCGAAAGGCATCCCGGTCTTTTCGCTACTTTCTGACTTCGCCGCCGGCGTGCGCGAGGGCTACATTGGTCTCAACAACCGCAGCGTCGGTCGGACGGCAGCTTGGATGTTCTCCAAGGTCGCTAAACAGTCTGGCAAGGTGGCCGTGTTTGTCGGCAGCCACCGTTTCCAGGGTCATGAGCTGCGGGAAAGCGGGTTTCGTTCCTATTTCCGTGAGAACGAGCCAGCATTCGAGGTGCTGGATACGCTCGTCAATCTTGAGAAGCGACAGATCACCTACGAGGCGCTGCTGGATCTTATGCAGCGGGAACCTGAGCTCGTCGGCTTCTACATGGCCGGCGGTGGCATGGAGGGGGCTATCTCCGCGCTCCGGGAAGAGGGCAAAGGCCAGGATCTCGTCGCGATCGTGAATGAAATCACGCCGGAGTCGCGGGAGGCCCTCGCGGACGACATCATCACGATGGCGGTGGCGACGCCACTGCGCCGACTTTGCCAGGAGCTGATGTTGCTGATGGATCGCGCCATCAAGACCGGCACCGCGGAGACGCCGGGGCAGACATTTCTCCCGTTTGACATCTATCTGCCGGAAAACATCTGAAATGATGTGATCTATCGCCATGGCCGACATTCCTTTCATAAATGCCCGCGCGGTCCACTCCACTCGGGACGGTGTGCGCATTTCAAATGAAGTGTACGCTCTGCTCATTCAGATCGAGGCCGAAGCCGTGCTGGGGGATCTCCTCAATTCAATCACGTTAGATGAAGCTAAGCGTGAAGCTCTTACAAAGGAGCTTCGCCAGTTGTGGGAGCAGCGCTGCATTCGGCTGCATCCCTCACAAGCAGCTCGCGTCCGCCGATCGTTTGCTGGACGAAGCATAACGGGCCCACCAAAATGGCTCTTTCGCTTCATGCGGTGTTCCGAACAGGAGCGGTGCGTTGCCCAGAGTCGGACCGCTCACTAATGGTCGGGCGACGCCGACGCCGGTCGGGGGCAGTTTTGGCGCCGTTTTGCAGCAATGCTTGCTGATGGCTCAGCGAAGTCCCCCGTGATCGCCTGGCTGCCGGAGAGGCAACCAGGCGTGCGTCCTTCAGCATTCCCAAACCTGACCGTCGACATCAAGGCCATGATCGGCCTTGAGAACGCGCCATCGATCGAACGCGAAAAGCGGGTTGGCAGGCCTTCAGGAGGAGGCGAACACAAGTGAAGCGGCTTGAAGCTCGGCGTGAAAGGGGAAACAACTTTTCCGGACATATCGTGAGCGTGGCAAACTCGCTCCCAAGAGGTATAGCGGCCCGGTAAAGGCTCGGGGAATTTATGCACTCCGCGGGCCACGAAAACGTCCTGCCCAGGGCAAGCCTATATTGGCTTTCCCGATTGCGCACGACGCCGCTGCGTGGCTCCGCAAAATTCACTCGGTCAGTACCGGGACGACGTTCCGACCAGGCGGCCGCCGCGGTACTCGTGGAAAAAGGGTCGCCCCAGCGACGACTGCGACGACGAGTAGCTTCGGTCAGGCTCCGTTCTTGTCGAAGGAGCCTGTCATGCTCTGCCGCTGCCGGACGACGCTCGGTGCGAGTTCGACTCGGCTCGTGCCCTCCACTCTCCCAGCGCGCCAATTCTGCGCAGCTGTCTGTTCTTCTGCTCCAACCGATGTCGGTTCATGTTTTTAATCAGCGGGCTAGCGTCGGTAGCACCGGCCTTCGGAGGTATGCCGTCCTGCACTGCCAGCGCAGATTGGATCGCAGCTCTTGAGCAGCTCCTTTCAGTTCGGATGCCAGCCGTCGCTCTCCATCGAAAACACGGGAGATAGCTTTTGCATGCTGCAGGAATCCACCACCTCCTCGGTCCCGAGATGGCATTGCTACTTGCTCTTAGGTGCTCATAGGGACCGGTCTGTTCCGGGGTGTGCGTCGCCAGCGGGGCTTGCTCGGGCGGTCGGATGCATATAGCTCGGCTACAGAAGAAGCGGCCAGACCTTCATTCGTCGTCTGCCGCGACTTCCTGCATAATTCGTGTTCACAAGGAACGACCTATGAGGCGGCAGCCCCGAGCATTCACGGTGGAGATCAGACAGAAGCGCGGTTCTCAAAAACGGAGTCGTTCGATCTGGAGCGATGTCGATCTTACCGCAGCAATGGCCGAGACAACAAGGGAACTCGAGGAGATGGAGTTGCCAAATGGTCGCCCTGTTGACTCAAGTGTTGTAGCGCTTGATGCTGAACACTTTCACAAACCGCGAGCGGAGTATCTCATGGCAAATCCCCTGGACGCAGAACCAGAAATAACTGCAACGCAACCGGCAGCCAAGGTAGAGGGGCCTCAAAAGAAGAAAGCCAAACGGTCGCCGAGAGCGAAGGCTGAGGCTAGGCCGCCTGCTAGGAAAGCGCCCAATGCGGCGTCTCAGGCGGAGGAAGCACCAGCAGCGACCGTGCGGACCGGACGTAGGATCTACTCTGAAAAGGAGCGCGCCCAGATGCTCGCCCTGATACAGAAGTCTATCAGTGGCGGCGCCACCCTCAAGAGCGCCGTAAAGGAGGCCGGCATTTCGGAACAGACCTACTATCAATGGAAGAAAGCTGCGTTGCCCGCATCGGTTGGTGACGATCTGAAGGACCTCGTCGCGCTTGAGGAAGAAAACAAACGACTGAAGAGCCTGCTCGCGGAACGCCTGCGCAAGGAGAACGCGGAACTGAAGAGGAAGCTGGGGGTTTAATAACGCTGAATCGCAGATCGGAGCGCCAGAATTCTTGTCCGACGCACTATCGAGAGCTCATAGCTACGGGTCTGGTATCGGCAGTTTTGGTCGGAGGAAGCGGTCGTCGGTGATCCCGGAGAGGCCGCCGAGGTGAAACAGCAGCTGCGCGACCGCGGTCCTAAAAAAAGATCACCTCAGGACCACCTGCGGTTGGCTCGCGCACTCGCCCTGCCCGCCACCAGTTACTCTTCGTCCGAAAATTCCGATAGTCCGCCGCCCTCAGCATCAGATCCAACCTTCGCCTGGCGGGCCATCGAACTGCCGCGGCCGCCCAAGGCAGTCCAATGGCCAGTCTTGACCATGGTGATCCGGCAAGCATCCGCATGAGCGGGATACAGGAGCGATCTCGAAATGACTTCTCCGCTCACTTTTCCTACGCGCCTTAGACCGGCACTCGCGCCAGTAGCCCGTGTCGGATGAGATCGATGCTGGCGGCAAATGCGCCTGCAGTGTCATTCAATGCGTGGACTTCCTCGACGAGCTCAAGAGAAAAGGGACCCGTATAGCCGCCATCAAGTAGCGCCCGGATCTGGCTGCAATTGTCGGAACCTCCCAAGAGGCGATCCGGGTGAACCCACAAGGTTGGATCGTTTATGCCTGAAATGTGCACGAGACCGGTCAGATCGCAGAAGAAGGACGTCTCGCCGGCGAGTGTGTGGTGGAATGTATCGTGCACAAGCCGGAAGACGGACTGGCCATCAACCCCGGCAATAGCGTTAGCCGCTTCGTTCTTCGACCGAAGCGAGGAGGTCTGGAAGCCAAGCGGTTCGATGAGCCCAATCAGACCCCGCGACTGAAGTATCGGCTTGAGCGCCTTCAAGGCGACGCGGAGATTGCCATTGCGCTCGCCATTGGCGGACCACGAACCGTCGTTCACCGGCACCAGCATGAGCGTCTGGGCGCCACAGGCGGCCGCATAATCGGCGAGTTTGCTGGCCTCGGCCTTGCGGGCGGGAGTCCATTCGTTGAACCGCTGTAGAGCGTTGACTGAGATGATCGTGACGCCCGCTTCGGCAGCGGCAGACCGAACATCCGCCGGCGGCTTGCCGCGCACAACAGCCTTACTGCAGGGATTATTCCGGATTTGCACGTCGGTCAGACCGAGATCGCGGGCGAGCGCGAAGAACGTCCTGACGTCAAGCCCGGGCGTCGCCATGTAGTCGAGTGCAAACCGAAGTGGCGCCTGGCGCACGGAGTGGCTTTCCTTCTTGAAGGCGGCCGCCATTCTCGGCTGACTGGCTTCTGCCGTTTGTTGATTCACGAGGCCGAAATGATCGGCATAGGGAAGCGAGTCAATCAAACTGACCCGCTCTTCATTCACACGATTGTGCTTCATTGTGAGCCGACTTTCACGCAACGGATACTACCGCGCCTCTTGAGAACATTGATCTGCTAGGCGAAATGACCGAAGATCGATCGAGGCTATCCAGCTGCTTCCGCAGAGTAGGCGCCAACCCGGAAAGATGCTGAACCGATCCGGAGCCAAACTGATGTGGCTAGCTGCGAAATCGATATCATCATCTCGGAAGGCTGGAGGGGTGTACATCGGGGGAACTCCTTGCGTGCGTTGCAGGTCAGATACTTGCAATCTGGCCCTCTGGAAACAGCCAGTTCGTTGCAATTGAAGCCGTCCAGTTGGTGAAGTGGCATGGCGGGGATCATCGGGCTAACAATTTGGCGGTCCAACAATGAGGCCTCCGGCTTCTGCGCCCCCGACATCTCTTGGCTTCGCCCAACCGTCCGTGGCTCCGCCGTCGCCAGCGTACCGCTACCGATCGAGTTGCCGGGCGATAAAGATAGAATCAGGGGCAGCCTTTCTGGCGGCCCTGATAGGGTGCTGTTGAAGACACCTACCCGGAGATGGCGCATCTCGTGCGGCTCGTTCAAGGGAGGAGGAGCGGCCAGTGCATTATGGCCCACGGTCACAACGAGCGCATGCTGCTGCCGATCGAGCGTGGCACGGCGCACGGTGCCGTGATGCCATGCTGTCAGCCGGCCGGCTTAGCCGACTGCGCTACGCATGTAGGTCGCACGGCAGCAGGGCGTCGCTGCGGTGGCTGGCTGTTCCCTGGGAGAGCACGCGATTACCCGACGCTGCAGATCCATCGGATTGTCGCCGAGACTGCAAAAGCGCCAACCCCGTAAAGGGGCCCGGCCGGCACACGCTGCGTCACAGCTTCGCCACGCCTGGAGGCCGGCGCCGAAGTCGGAGTTAACCGGGTCCTGCTGGGGGTCGACCCGTAGATATGCTGCAGGCCAGTCAGCTCGAGAACTTAGCCTTTTCGAGGAGGCGGAGAGCTCGCCCGACGGGTGAGCGTGCGGCGACTCGAGCGAGATCGCCGATATGCTCCGTGCTGCCCGGCCTGCCTATCAGGTCGCGCATGCAGGCCAGCTCAGCCTCGGCAGCTCAAGGTCATTTCGGCGTTCGAGCACTGCCGCACGGCAGGCGTACGCGGCCAACGGCGGATCGGGCACAACTGCCTTGGTCGTCACACACGTCGATGAGGTAGGCGGAAATGAATCGTCATCCGCATCCCCCTCGGCGGAGAGCGAGTCTCCCCAAGCATGGCAGATGTCTCGCAACCGCTTCGATCCGAAGCAATCCGGCTTTCGCGGCGAGATTTTATGCTGGCTCGGAGTGCCAGGATTGAAGCTCGCCCGGGAGCGTCTGACGTCGAGATTGATCAAAGCAGCAACCCGAAGAGGTGCGCAATCTTTGGAACGTGGCTACGCTGGGCACGCCCTGGTGTCAGATCTCAGACCGCTCACGAGCATCTTAGCCGCCTGCTCGAGCGCCTCTTCCGGCATCGCTGCCAAGCTTTCCAAAATAAGCCACATGGCGGCCGCCCACCGCCTCCAACCGGGTGCGCGTGCCCCGCCGCCAATTCCAGCGGCGACATGTAGCTCCCAAATCGTCGCGCCAGATGACCTCCCCCTTGGAAGCGCTTTCGACGACCGCTTCCCCATTCAAAACAGTGTGGAAGGACTCCGTTCCTACGGCAATCGTCAGCCGCGGTTTGCCGACATATGCATCGAAATTTTCGCCGCCGATGGATATTGAGGAACGCAGGCTCACTGCATTGTAGAGGTCAACGACAGGATTTATTGGTGGGATGCGGCCATCCTTCTCCACCCGTTTTTCAATGCCTGCGCCGAGCACGCCGTCCGGTATGGTTTCGCGCCGAACCGGACGTATGCCTCCGCCCAATTGGCCAAGTGCGCTTCTCCCCAGGCGGGTCCCCCCGCTCGGGCGAAATCGCAAGCCTCTCCCAACACGTCCCGAGCCATGACGCCTCGCGCACTGTCCTCTGCATCAACAAGAATGCTGATTGCGCGAAAGTCAGGTGCCGATCTCTGCTATTTCTTCGTCGATCAGCGGAAAATCCAACAACGCTTCCTCCTTTAAGCCGGCCGCGACGGCGCTTTGCTTCCACCGGATTTGAGAGTCTCCTCAAGAATTCCTTTCCCCAGGTCCCAGGGTCAGAGTCCTGCCCGGGACCCGGACTGGCCGACAGAGCCAGTCCCGGCAGGTCTTGCTGATTCAGTCTGCGATCAATGCCGGCGCAACTCTGGGGTCACGAGCCAGGCCCGCTCGCTGTCAGGGCGGGTGTTGAGCATCTTGCCGAATCTTCGGCAAAGCTTCTTACCCGTTGGATAGCTCCAGTAAGGAGCCGAACGCCATTCTCGATCTGCCGAATGCTCAGGGCGGAATAGCCCATGACCAGTCCAATCCGGTCAGCGCGGGCTTCATCTCGGATGTACAGCGATGAAATCGGATGGATGCCAACCCCGACCCGCCGCGCCTCTTCAACCAGGACGTCCTCCAGCGACCGAGAAAGATCCTTGAACCAGACGACGACATGCAGCCCTGCATCGGCCCCCTCGATGGCAATGCTGTCTGCGAACGCGCGCCGAAGGACAGCAAGCAGTGCCTCTCGCCGCTCGCCGTTAAGACGGCGGACGCGGCGCACATGGCTTTCATAACCACCGCTCTCGATGAGTGAGGCCAGGGCCTCCTGTTCCGCGACCGGAGAATGCCTGTCGAGAAGCTGCTTGGCCATCGCAAAGACGTCTTGCAACTCGGCCGGAACCACCAGGTAGCCGATGCGCAGCATCGGCGACAGTGTCTTGGAGATCGTGCCAACATAGATTACGGAACTGCGGTCTTCCAGCTTATGCAGCGGGGGCACCGGTCGAATGTCGTACCGGTACTCGCCATCGTAATCGTCCTCGATAATATAGGCGTCATTGCGCCGAGCCCATTCGAGGAGCTGATACCGCCGCGAAATCGACAAGACGGCGCCGAGCGGGAACTGGTGCGACGGGGTGACATAGGCCAGCCGCGCTGGGATCTCCTGCAGCAGCTCGGTCTTCATGCCCTCGCTATCGACGGCGACAGCGACGGGCGTGGCTCCTGTGCTGGCAAAGACTAGGCGCGCCATTCTATAGCAGGGATCCTCGATCACGAAGCTGTCAGAAGGATCGAGCAGCAGGCGCGCGCACATATCGAGGCACTGCTGTGATCCGCTGACGACGAGGATCTGCTCGACCTGGCAGCTAAGCGCTCGGGCACGCCACAAATATCCCTGCAGCGCCTGGCGCAAGCGATGCGAGCCGCGTGGATCGTGATAGGCCAGCCTTCCGGGGCTTTGTGACATCGCCGCGTTCATCGCACGCTTCCACGTCAGCGCCGGGAAATCAGATGGGGCGAGGTCGCCATAACGGAAATCGACCTTGAGGCGGTTGGGGAGGTAATCGCGCCGTGGCGGACTGGCGCGCAGTCGCTCGCCGTAACAGGAAAGGTGGATCGGGCCAGTCCGTTTCGGCACCGCGCTGGTCTCTTTACTTCGGACTAGCGAAGATGCTACGCGAGGTCTTGCGCCTGGAATGACCTCGATGAAACCTTCGGCGACCAGCTGATCATACGCCACGGTGACCGTGGTTCGCGACACACCGAGTTCATTTGCGAGGCCGCGTGACGACGGCAGCTGGCTGCCCGTTTCATAGATCCCACCTAGGATCTGCTCGCGAAGAGCTTCGCAGATCTGGCGCGCGCCGAGACCTTTCGAGCGAGCTGTCGACGCTTCAGGAGAAGGCTGGACCATTTCTTTCATCGCCAACTGGACGTTCCATCTGAGTTAGTGTGACGGCATTGTCCCCGAAATCAAGAGGGCTAAAGCCGATGACCAGCGCCGAAGATCAGCTTGAAGCCGAGGCAACATCAACGCCGTCCCGGAACGACGTCGGTCTCGCATTCGCCACCCGGGCCATCCATCATGGCTACGATCCGGCCGGCTTTTCCAATTCCGTTCAGACGCCGGTGTTTCTTACATCGACCTATGGATTTGAAAGCGTGGCAGCAAACGAAGCCGTCGCAGCGCTTGGCGGAAGGCTCTACGCACGCGAATACAACCCGACCACCGAGATCCTTGAAAAGCGGCTCGCCAATCTCGAAGGAGCCGAAGCTGGGCTGGTACTCGCCTCGGGGATCGCCGCCTTCGGCACGCTGATCCTTTCGCTGCTTTCGCAAGGTGACGAACTCATTGTCCACAAGACACTCTATTCGAATACGCTCGCCATGGTCGAACAGGGGCTGCCGCAGTTTGGCATCAAGGTCGTTGCCGTCGACCTGTCGAATCCGAGCAATCTCAATCGCGCCATCACTGACAGGACCCGGCTCGTGTTCTTCGAGACGCCAATCAACCCGCTGAGCCGTATCCTCGACATCGCTGCCATTGCCGAACACGCCCATTCTCGCGGCGTGAAGGTCGCCGTCGACAGCACCTTCGCCTCGCCCGCCCTCCAGCGTCCGCTGGAACTCGGAGCCGACATCGTGATCCATTCGCTGACCAAGTACATCAATGGCCATGGCGATGCTCTGGGCGGTGTGATACTGGGCGATGCGAAAACACTGCACCTGCTGCGCGAAACTGGCCTGCGCTATCTCACCGGGGCAGCGCTCTCGCCCATGTCGGCGTTCCTGATTTTGCGCGGGTTGAAGACACTTACGTTGCGTATGGAGCGTCACAGTGTCTCTGGGCTTGCGGTCGCTCAGGCGCTCGAGGCGCACCCGGCTGTGGCTTGGGTTAGCTATCCATTTCTCGGCTCTCATCCCGACCATGAGATCGCGCGCAGACAGATGTCGCAAGGCTCGGGCATGTTGGCTCTCGGCCTCCAAACGGGGTTCGAGGGCGCGCGCCGTATGATGGACCGGCTCAAGCTGATCATCAGGGCGGTCAGCCTCGGCGACGCTGACAGTCTCATCTATCATCCGGCAAGCCTGACCCGCTCGCGCAAGTCAATCCGCAAGGACGCGCATTTGCCTGACGGAGTCGGCGACGACCTCATGCGTCTGTCGGTAGGGCTCGAAGACGCCGCCGATTTGATCGCGGATCTAGAGCAGGCGCTGGACGGGGTCTGACGCCCAACGCTTCACCCAATGTAACAACGGGAGCTTCAGCATGGCTTTCCTGAGCGGCCTTTCGGCCTTCCCAATAACGCCAAGCGACAGTGACGGCGGCGTCGATGTCCTGGCGCTTCGAAAGCTGACAGCGCGGCTTTGCGCAGCAAAGGTGGATTCCATCGGCCTGCTCGGTAGCACAGGCACCTACATGTATCTGTCGCGCGCGGAACGCCGCCGGGCGATTTGCGAGGCGCTGGACGAGACGCGTGGACGAGTCCCGCTCGTGGTGGGCGTGGGCGCTTTGCGCACCGATGAAGCGGTACACTATGCAAGTGATGCGAAGGCCCTTGGCGCAACCGCGGGGTTGCTCGCGGCTGTTTCCTACACCCCGCTTACTGACGACGAAGTTTTCGAGCATTTTTCGACAGTGGCGCGCGAAAGCGGCCTGCCGATCGTGATCTACGACAATCCTGCAAACACGCATTTTCGCTTCACGCCAGCGCTCATCGAGCGTCTGGGACAGCTGCCTGAGATCCTCGCTATTAAAAACTCAGCCGACCGGGGCGATGCTATCAAAGGCCAACTTGCGCACCAGAAAAAAATTGTGCCGAAAGGATTCTCGATCGGCTACAGCGGCGACTGGGACGCCACCGAGGCCCTGATCGCCGGCGCCGATACATGGTACAGCGTTCTCGGTGGCATCTTGCCCGACCCCTGCCTGAGGATGGTCAGAGCCGCTCAGCACGGCGACCACGCAGAAGCACACCGGATCGACGCCACCCTGGCCCCGGTGTGGGAGCTTTTTAAGACGTTCTCGAGCCTTCGCGTCGTCTACGCAATCGCCGAGCTCCTCGAAATCTGTTCCGCCGAGCCCCCACGGCCAATCAAGCCGCTTTCCGCTGCCGCGAAGGGCCAGCTCGCCGGCGTCCTGGACCGTCTAGGATGAGGTGTCGGATCGTAAGCCGCGCGACTTCATATTGCCGAGGGAAAAATTTACGCACCGACCCTTTCGATGACTAGCCGAGATGTTCTCCATAATCTGATCGGGAACAATGCGCGCGGCGTGCTGATCACCGATGGATCGACAGGTCTCGACGCCAATCACGTCCTCATCAACGTGTTCGATTGGCAGAACGTCTTATCGGCGAGAGAGGTAGGCGTTCCGGGGGCGCCAACGCTTACATTTCTCCAGAGTGTGCAGGCCAGACGACTTCCACTCGAAGCATCAAAGCCTTGAGCTAACAGCATTCAATCGCTGCGCAGGATCTTTGCTTCAAGCGCGGCTGCCACAAAAGCCCTTCTAGCAGCTGGTGGATGGGCCTCACCACGCACTACCTGCAGACAAGCGTCATCGCTACCCTCCGTTTCTCGGTCCGATGATGAAGGTCACGGATAAGGATAGCGGCCGCCTGGTTGACATCGAATACGATACGCTCAGAACTGTGGCGGCCAACCTGAACAACGACCTCCCTCTCAAATCTGTGCAAGCCGGTCATCTCTCCGCCCCCCAAGGCGATCATCCGTCAATAGGGCCGAGCTCGTCTTCTTTGCCGAGCCGACACTGCATCTGTGAGCCGAGACAATGCCCTGTGACCGACCCCGCGCTAGCCTCACACGCGCTTAGCCGCTCTGTTCCGCTGCCGATCTGCAGGCGGGATCCACCGGTTGTCGGAGGTTGTTCCTCCAACATGACGGCGCGATTCAAAAAGCCGAATAGGCCCTTTGGGCGCTGCCCTCGCCATCGAAACTCTTGTCGATTGAGACCTAAAGAGTAGCTTGATCAGGGAAGGCTCTCTTCTAGCGCGACCACCTTCGTGCTCAGCACGCGCGCTCGGTGCCGAGGGAGCGCGGCACCTCCCGGGGCGCTGGTGACGTGTGACCATGGACATCCTTGCCCAACGGCTTGCGGCGGGCAGCCCTTCTCACCGTGCCGCACAGCGCTGCCTCGCAATTCTGGTGATTTTTGCGTGTCAGCCATTTTGTTCTAGATCACGCGGCAGACCTTATCATTCATCGCGCGGATGCCTCACATCCAAACAATCTAATTTACCGGTTTCTTATGATCCTGCATAGCGCGACATCAAAACCCACGACCATGTTTTCCAGTCGTTTTCTGCGGTTGCTCTACGGTCACCTCGACAAGGATCTACTATGCGTATTTGCGGTATCAAACTGACGCACGACGGGGGAATCGCTGTCGTGGAAGACGGCAGATTAGTCTTTTGCATCGAGCAGGAGAAGCTCGACAATAACCCACGATACCAACATATCGAGCGGCTTGAGACGGTCGCCGCCGTTTTGGCGGAAAACGGGCTTGCTCCGCGCGATATCGACCGGTTCGTTATTGACGGATGGGACGGTGAAATCCAGTCAGAATTCCAGGTTCTGAGTAACGGCTCCCCTATCACTCTCAACGGCGCGCCATATGTGGAGCGGTACGCCGAAAATCCTCTGACAGCCTATCAAGGTTCCGGTCTCATGCTCGACAATGGGGTATGTTCTTATGAAAGCTACCCGCATGTTGTTGGGCACGTAGCTTCCGCATACTGCACCAGCTCATTCGCCAAAGCAGAGGAACCGGCATTTTGTCTGGTATGGGACGGCTGCATCTTTCCGCGGCTTTACTACGCCGAGCCAAGTGGAGTCCGATTTGTTGGGTGCCTGTTTCCGATGATAGGCCATGCCTATGCGGCCGCGGGCCAACATTTCGGTCCTTACAGGCAAGAACTGCGGACTGGCTGGAATCTCGGTATCGCCGGCAAGTTGATGGCCTATATTGCGCTCGGAGTAGTCCATGAACACATCGTGAATGTGTTTCAGGAGCTTTACGACGACCATTTTGCCTGGGATACGGACCTTGCTTTTGGCTACGGGAACAACAGCCACAGCGAAGACGCGTTACTCACGGCTGTGCACGACTTCTTCGATGCAAGCGCGTCGCGGTTAATCCCCGAAACGCCCGAGGACATACTTGCTTCGTTCCATGCCTTCGTGGAGCGTCTTCTCGTCCAGGGGATGACAAGGGCGCTGCGTGGGTACTCAGTCCCCAAAACCCGAAACCTGTGCATAGCCGGCGGATGCGGGCTGAACATCAAATGGAACAGCGCTCTTCGGGCGAGCGGTTTGTTCGACGCAGTCTGGGTGCCTCCGTTTCCAAACGACAGCGGATCGGCGATCGGTGCCGCTTGCTGCGCGCTGGCCGCCGACAAAGGTTTCGTGCATCTCGACTGGTCAGTTTACAGCGGGCCAAATGTGAGCCATGGCAAGGTTCCGCCTGGTTGGCAATCTGCTGCTTGCAGCCTGAAAGAACTTGCCAGCGTGCTCGCCGACAACAAGCCTGTGGTGTTCCTTGCAGGTCGCGCAGAGCTTGGTCCACGTGCTTTGGGAGCCAGAAGCATCCTGGCGGCCGCAACTTCGCCGGAAATGAAGGACCATCTCAACAAAATCAAAGTTCGAGAGCACTTCCGACCGGTAGCGCCAATATGCTTGGAGGATCGTGCACCTGACATGTTTGACCCCGGCACGCCGGATCCTTACATGCTGTTCGATCACCGAACCCGTTCGGAGTGGAAAGAAAAAATCCCGGCGGTCGTCCATCTCGACGGGACTGCGCGACTTCAGACAGTTTCGAGAACTTCTGAACACCCAATTGCAGAACTTCTGATAGAATATGAGAAACTCACGGGTATTTCGCTGCTCTGCAACACGAGTGCAAATCTCAATGGACGTGGTTTTTTCCCGGATGCGGCTGCCGCCTGTGAGTGGGGATGCGTAGACCACGTTTGGTGCGATGGATTGCTGTTGACCAAGACAGGTGCAAGTCAATTCGAGGGCTGAGCGGCGGGCTGTAACGAACTTGAGTTACCGCGCTCTAGCGCTGCAATCGCCGGCAGCATCGCTGAGGGAGCCGGATACTGCGGGTGCGTGCGGTTACGGCCCTTGAAGCTGCCCTGATCTGACGAACGAATCTGATCGTCATGGCCGATAAAGCGCCGAGACTGTGCTGTTGAGCTGGCAAGCACGCGAATGCTTTTGCTTAGCGATGTGACTGGAGGGTTCGAACACCAGGGCCTGCACGGCCCTGCCGACCGGCACGCCATTCGTGTGCTGCGGTGGTGACAAGCTTGAGCGAATTAGCTGTTTGAGCTCCTTCTGCCAACGGAATCCCGCATTGCCTGCGCCAGCCGCGTTAATCTCTGGAGCGTCCGCCTTGCCGTCCGCGACTTTGCTCAGCACCGAGCCACTCGCCATAGCGCCGGGCACGTGGCCAACCACGTTGACCCCGACACCCTCCGTCAGTGTCAGCAAGTCGGAGTAGAGGTCCACATCCTTGAGCATGCTCCATTCAGGACCCATACGTGCGAGATCGGTTGCAGCAACCCTGTGCCGAAGAGCACAATTGCCAGCGCACGATCCTGGTGCCGTCGCGGGGTCGCTGCCGGTTCTTCTGACCGCCCGCGCGCGCCATGTCGATCATCCTCACCGGCGTACCTTCGCTGCCGTTTGCGCGGTCCAATCGGCGCCTATGTCGGCGACATCTGGGATGGCGAAGCGCCTTCATGATCGCTGCGGTCTTCCGCGCCGTTACACTAGTAGTGCAACTCATGACTTTTCCGAGGCTGCCTCCGATTGGAGCGGCCAGCTTCCGCAGTCTGCTGGACATGGCCAAGAATCCGATGATCAAAAGTCGCGATTTTGGTCGTCCTGCTGGTCGCTTCCGGGCATTTCTCCGGCTTCATCTATATCCGCGCCTTCCTCGAGAATGTTCCCGCGCTCAACATCGAGACGATCTCGCTCGTGTTGCTCGCCTTTGGCATCGGCGGCTTCTTCGGCAATTTGGCCGGCGGATTCTTGGCCGAGCACAGCCTGAAGGCAGTCGCGGCCCTGCCCCCCCTGCTCATAGCGATGGCCGCTGTCTCGCTGCTGACGTTGAGAGCATCGGCCTGGGCCTCGGCGATTGCGGTACCGTATGGGGCTTGCCTTCGGCGCGGTGCCGGTGGGACTGCAGAAATGCATGGTGCTGCGCGCCACTCCCGAGCAGGCCGAAAACGCCGGTGGGCTGATGGCCGCAACGTTCCAAGTGACCATCGCCGCCGGCGCGATTTTCAGCGGACTGCTGGTGGACGATGCCGGCGTTGCCAGTGCCTTTGCCTACAGCGCCGTTGCCTCGTTCCTCGCTGCCCTGACAGTGTTCTTGCTCGGACCGAAGCGCGAACCTAGACCGCCTGACACAGGCCAGTGCAGCACGGGGAAAGATGCAATCGCATCAGCCGCGCGGTGCGATCCTGCTCACGATTTTTTGGCGATTGCAGCCATAGTCTCCGCGCGGTCGAAGGTTGTTGTCCGGTCGATTTCGACCAGCGGCGGCGTTTTGAATGATAGTGCCGACGAGAGAAGCTAAGAGTGCCGGACCGAAGCGGACCGCCTCGCGTCGACCGCTCGCCTCGTATGGCTATTAATACAAGGGCGAACCCGTGTTTGATCCGTGTGAGGCGGCTTTTCCATGCCTCCGGGCCGAAGCAGCTTTTGAAATCATTGCATTCCCGGCAATTGGGCGCGGTCCAAGGGGTAGACCTTCAGACTCGCACAGCCTCCGGTAAAAGTACTTCTTCCCCTTCATGTTTTTGGTGTTGCCGGCTACGAGCATCGGAAATCAGCAGCACACTGTTATGCAAAAATCATCGAATTGGAGTCAGGCCCAATTTTTGCGTGCCGTTCGCCAGGAGCGCCCGCGGCTTCACATGCGGGATGCCTCCTGCAACATTATCTGCCGCATCCAGGTGCTTGCCGGATCACTGTTGTGAAGGGTGGGCCATTGGACGGCCTCAGTGAACGTGGGTAGTGGCAGGGGAAGTTCGACGATCCGCAGAGGGAAAGTCTTTTTGAAATGCTGAACCAGCCGGAAGGGCATGGTCGCTATACGATCTGTGCCTGAGACCATCGGCGGGATAATGCTAAAGGCCTGCACGATAATCTCGACACGTCTCTTGAGACCATGTTCAAGCAAAAACCGTTCCTCGATGGATGGCATCTGCGGACGGCCGACCCTGAACGCAATGTGCTTCATCGACACGTACCTCTCGAATGTAAGCTGCTGTGGCAGCTGCTTGTTCGTGGGGCAGCCTACGCACACGAATGTCTCGTCGAACAGCGCCGCTCTTGGATGCGCGCTCGACATGAACAATTCCGGAAGAATCAGAAAATCGACGTCACCGCGCCGGAGAAGCTCATCGAGATCGTCGTCGAGCGGCAGCAATTCGAAGCTGACGGCGGGTGCTTCGCGTGCAACACGCTCCACGACCTTTTCAAAAAACACCAGTGTGGCGAAATCGGAAACTATGATCCGGAAGCGGCGATCGGATTGAGCCGGATTAAACGGATCCCAAGAAATAATCGAGCACTGGATGTGTAAGAGTGCGCCGCGAACAGCGGGGGCGAGTGTTTCCGCACGTGGGGTTAGAACACGTTCGCGGCCGCTCATCGTAAACAGTTCATCGTTGAAATAATCGCGCAGCCGGCCGACGGCCGCGCTCATGGCCGGCTGACTTAGGTTGATGCTGCTTGCCGCCGCCGTGAGGTTGCGCTCGGTCAGCAGTGCGTCGAGCACAACGAGAAGGTTCAGATCAAGGCCTTTGAAACGCATGCCTCATCTGTCCGTAACGTGGTTGCTTGTCATCGCGACCATTGTGGGCGGCTAATTCATTGCAGATTGAGATTTGAGCAGACTTGGGCGTGGCGGCGCTCCGACAAGGATCTGCGACACATATCCAAGGTCGCGCGCAATCTTGCGAATTGCCAGTGCTGTGACGACAATCGCCACTCCCAGAACACTTGCGAACGCGATTCTGGTCGTGAGATTCCAGACTTCTCCAAACTGTATAAAATCCGTGAGGCGAAACACGGCACCCTGAACCAGATAAAGCAGCAGCGTGCTCTGACCAAGCTCCACCGCGACAAACTGAGCTACTCTAGTTGAATAGACAATTCTCCAGCACCGGAACATAAGCTGCATCGCTACTGCAGAAGCTGCTGCCGAGCCAGTGAACATCAGAAATACTTGTTCAGCCGACTGTTTATCATGAATTAATACGAGATTGTTGTAAGCGTAAGTCTCCTTTCCCCACAAAATAAAGCATATCAAAGCTGTTATTGACAGCAAAACTACAAAAATTGATTTGTCTGCCCAAATGATAATTTTCTGCCATCCAATCGGCTGCGCAAGCAAGAACCCGAGACAATAAAATGGGTAAGTGTATCTTAATGACGGGGCTATTGATAATGTGATGGGCGCGCATGCGACTGCAATTGCAGATGCGCTTATAATCCACATCGATACGCGATTGGAAATCGTAAACAGTCTAATTAGAATGAATGAGATAAACGCCGCCCATATGAACCAGTATGTTCCAATTAGTTCCTTCGAAAAGTCCAGCAATCCATCAGTTAAGCTTGTCGCAGGAGGGATCATGGCGGACTTTAGTGTCCAAATTAACGCACACCAAAAAAGCATTGGTAGTAGTAACTGCGTTACTCGATTGCCGACCCCTTGAATGAACGGTTTTCGCAAAATTGCCCCAGAAGAAACATATCCACTTATCGCCATAAAGAGAGGCATATGAAACATGTAGATCGACTTATAATACGGAGACGTCCAGAAATCGTCAGTGCCTCGATAAATTAAATATTGTACTAAGTGCCCAATTATCACTAAAGTAATTAGTATACCTTTGGCGAAATCAAGGCTTAGGTCTCGGTCGTGCGTCTCTGCTGGGCGTGAGCCGCGTCCCTTCGCTCCGACTGTTATTTGATCAAGCATCAGACTCCAGCCCATCTGTTGCGGTTGCTACGGCCGTTTCTGGGCACGGCGAGCACGCCAGTTTCGGTGAAAAGATCGAAGTTTACGCGGATCGGGGCGTGGTATCGGCGGCCGACTGGCTGCAACCGAGCGGACGAAATCCCAGTGCCTGATCGCAAACCTGGAGCGCAGTGGCGGTCGCGATCATGTGTGGCGAGGCGATGGCCCGGCCCTATGGTCGCCAGGACGTCTCTGCAGAACCTCTCAAGATGATTCCGCAGCGCGTGCCGAATCGTGCCAAAAGCGAATGGAATGCCAAGCTGCTGCTGCACCGGACGGATGACGTGGATAGAATGGCTCATTCCGAGTCTCTCAAGATCCGGATGCACCCTGTACAATCCGAGTTCGCCTACCAAGAAATCAACCTCGCCAACCGTGATGAACGGCGCAGCAGGTCCAAGTAAGCCGCTACGCCGCACATAGAGCCGATTGCGCGAACCTCCCGCCTTGCACCGGCCCAGCTACGACCGCCTGAAAGCCCCTGTCGGGCCATAGGCCTTTCGGAGGAAAGCGGAGAGCTCGACATGATCGGCTACTTGCAAGTCATTTCCCAGCACACGCTACAGAAGCCGTGGCGTGATCGGGTGCATGTCAGGTCCGGTCATCTATGCAGCGCCCTGGAAGTTTGGTAAAATCGATTGTTTAGATCGCGGGCATTCACGCTATGGATAAGTGAAAGCGATGCGCTTCAAAGGCCTTGATCTGAACCTTCTCGTCGTGCTCGACGCACTGCTGACCCAGCGCAACCTGTCGGCGGCGGCAAGCAGCATCAACCTAAGTCAGCCGGCCATGAGCGCGGCCGTCGCCCGGCTGCGCGATTATTTCAACGATGAACTGTTTACGATGAGCGGCCGTGAACGTGTTCTAACCCCACGTGCGGAAACACTCGCCCCCGCTGTTCGCGGCGCACTCTTGAAAATCCAGAGCTCGATTATTTCTTGGGATCCGTTTAATCCGGCTCAATCCGATCGCCGCTTCCGGATCATAGTTTCCGATTTCGCCACACTGGTGTTTTTTGAAAAGGTCGTGGAGCGTGTTGCACGCGAAGCACCCGCCGTCAGCTTCGAATTGCTGCCGCTCGACGACGAGCCCGATGAGCTTCTCCGGCGCGGTGACGTCGATTTTCTGATTTGTCCGGAATTGTTCATGTCGAGCGCACATCCAAGAGCGGCGCTGTTCGACGACACGCTCGTGTGCGTAGGCTGCCCCACGAACAAGCAGCTGCCACAGCAGCTTACATTCGAGAGATACATGTCGATGAGGCACGTTGCGGCCAAGTTCGGGCGGGCGCTGAAGCCCTCCATCGAGGAGCGGTTTTTTCTTGAGCATGGCCTCAAGAGACGTGTCGAGGTTATCGTGCAGGCCTTTAGCATGATCCCGCCGATGGTCTCAGGCACAGCTCGTATAGCGACCATGCCCTTCCGGCTGGTTCAGCATTTCAAGAAAACCTTCCCACTGCAGATCATCGAACTTCCGCTGCCGCTTCCCGCATTTACCGAGGCCCTCCAATGGCCCGCCCTTCACAACAGTGATGCGGCAAGCGTCTGGATGCGAGAGATATTGTTACAGGAGGCGTCTCGAATGAGTTCTCCGCGGGACACCAAAAAGGGTCGCAAGCCCTGATTGACTACCGCGTCTCACACCGGCACTCGTGTCAACAGGCGTGTCGAACGAGATCGATAGTCGCGGAAAGTGCGCCTGCGAGGTCGTCCAGCGGGTGGGCTGCGTCGACAAACGGTGGGAATGAGAAGGGGCCCCCCATAGCCGCCATCAAGCAGCGCCCGGATCTGGCTGCCATTGTCGGAACCGACTAGGACGCGATCCGGGTAAATCCAGTGGATCGGATTGTTCACGGTTGAGATGTGCACGAGACCGGCCAGGTCGCAGGAGAAGAACGGCTCCCCGGCGAGCGGCGTGATGTGTCGTGCACGAGGCGGAAGACGGACTGGCCATCAATGGCGGCAATGGCCTTAGCCGCTCCGTTCTTCGATCGAAGCGAGCAAGTCTGGAAGCCCAGCGGCTCGATGAGACCGATCAGGTCCGCGCGGCTGGAGGATCGGCTTGAGCGCCTTCAAGGCGACGCGGAGATCGCCCCGGCGCTCGCCATTGGCAGGCCAGGAGCCATCGTTGACCGGCACCAGCATGAGCGTCTTGCCTCCGCAGGCCGCCGCATAAATCGGCGAGTTTGCTCGCCTCGGCCCTGGGGGCAGGAGTCCACTCGTTGAAGCGCTGCAAGGCATTGATGGAAAAATCCCAACGCCTGCTTCAGCGGCGGCAGACCGGACGTCCGCCGCCGGCTGCCGCGTGCAATAGCATTGCTGTACTGTCGGCTGCGTCGGTTAGGCCCTGGTCGGCAAAAGCGAAAAGTGCCCTGACGTCAAGTCCGGGCGTCGCCATGTGATCGAGTGCAAAGCGGGCGATGCTTGGCGCATGGCTTGGCTTTCCTATGAAACGGCAGTCATTCTCGGCTGACTGGCTTCTACGTGCATTGATTCGCGAGGGCCAAAATGATGGTCATGAGGAAGGCCAGGCAGTCGAACTCACGTTTCCCTCACTGTGGTGCCGCGCCTGCTCAGACATCGCCTGAATTGGTGTAATGACCGAAGCTAACTCGCAGCCATCCATCTGCTTCCGCAAACTAACCCGCCAACCCGGAGAGATGCCCAACCCATCGAATTCAAGGTTCAGGCAGCAGGGTGCTTCGCCAGAGCGAGACCGACACCCAGCGCGACCATCGCGCCGCCCGACGCCTCTCTCAGGCGGCGGATCAACCCGGGACGCGCTGCCGCGCCGTCTTGAATGCCGCTGGCTACGACGGCAACCACGATGTCGGCGAGCGTGTTGAGCGCAATCGACACGGAGCCAAGCACCACGAATTGCAGAGCTACGTGCCCTGCGCTCGGGTTCACGAACTGCGGAAGGAAGGCTAGAAAAAAGGCTGCCGTCTTCGGGTTGAGAGCCTCGACCAGCACCCCTTCACGAAACGCCCGCCGGGGTCCGACTGAACGCACCGGGGCGCCATCATCGCCGCCAGTCGCTCCCTTGCGGCGGGCGGCTTGAAAGGTACGAAAGCCTAGCCAGACGAGGTAGACCGCGCCGAACAGCTTCAATGCGGAGAACAGTTCCGAGCTCTCGAGCACGATCGCGGAAACACCTAGGCTTGCTGCGAGGACGTGGATCATGCCCCCCAATCCCGTGCCGAAGCTGGAAGCGATACCCTCCGGACGACCGCCGGCGAGCGTGCGCGCGGCAACGTAGAAGATGCCCGGACCGGGCGTGATGGCGACCACGGAGGCCGCGGCGAGGTACAGGGCGAATGGGGTCAGTTCTGGCAACATGGGTCGATTCCGACAAAGTTCATGATTATTTTGGGATGAGAGCCGCGAGCTCGCGGTCAACCGCCCGCTCGCTCGCCGCAAGGCCCGCGGCCACGCCATCGCGGTCGGCCGCGTTCCGGTTCTGACTCAGTTTGCGCTTGCCCTCCAGCCTCGTGATCGGCATGCGCAGGCCGACGATTCCGCGGAGTTGCGCCTGTACAAAATCCGGCGGTGCGTCCGACACCGCCCAAGGCGAGGCCCGCTCGCCCTCGTGGTGGTCAGTCAGACGATCCACGACGTCCAGCAGTCTTCCCGCATGCTCGAAGAACTCGACCGGACCATAGGCGTGGACGGCGATGTAATTCCAGGTTGGGACGACCTTCCCCGTTTCCCGCTTGGTCGCATACCATGCCGGCGTCACATAAGCGTCCGGCCCCATGAAGATGGCCAAGCCGTCGCCGATCGGCGGAACACGGCACTGGGGATTAGCCTTCGCTAGGTGCCCGTAGATCACGCCGTGCTCGCCCTCGCTCTCATCAAGGAAGAGGGGCAGTGGCGTTGCGAGCGGCCCTTCCGCCGTGACTGTAACGAAGTTCGCCAGCAGCGCCGCGCGGATGGTGGCGCGCAGGGACTCCTTGTCGTCGTCGCGGAAAGCGGGAGGGATGTACATCGCGAAACTCCTTGCGTTACCGATCACATACCGGCAAGCTGGCCTGCTAGAAACAGCCAGTCAGAAGCTATCGACGTGGTCCAGTTTGAGAAAAACGGCATCGCGCCCGATCATCGTGACGATCGAGGAGCAGATCCAAGCAGGGTGTGCGAATCGGAGAACCCCTGGTCCTTCGCAGCCGAGGGGTCGGGCGTGTCCCGGCAATGGCGACTAGTTTGCCAAACCTTGTGGACGCAGCCCGCGATCCCGGAGACCATATTGAAAGAACCGTCGAAGAGGTTCCGGCGATGCCAGGCAATGCCGATAGGCTGCGCGGGTCCTCATTGTAGCAGGTGACAACAAACGTCTACGCTTAGTCAACGGGTCGGAGCCGACAGTTCGTCCGATGTCGACGAAGTCTGTAAGCCTTCATAAGCGAGACCCAAGGCACTGGCTGGGAAAGCAGGTTCATAGGATCTCGCATTTCAGTGATGTTCTGGAAGCGGGCGAATTTCATATCCGCAGGCATCTAATGCCGGAATCAGATTGGATAGCGCCATAACGGTCTGGTTGCGCAGACCGGCTTGAGTGCTCCGTCTCGACTCGTCGGGAGGACAACCGTCGTGCAAGAGCACGATTGCGCCGGGCCGGACCGAGGCGAGCACAGCATCGACGATCGCATCGGTGCCGGGGCGCGACCAGTCTTTTGGGTCTATCGACCAATGAAGGGCCGCCAGCCCGGCGATCTCTGACGCAGTGAACACTTCTTCGCTCCAGGCGCCGTATGGCGCGCGAATGTAGCGGATCGAGGCCTGGGGGCATGCTACCATGATGGCACGGTTCGCCTCAAATACCTCACGTTGGACGTCGCCCAAGCCGCATTTGGACAGATCCGGATGAGACATCGTGTGGTTGCCCACCTCATGCCCTTCTGCGATCATTCGCTGGATGAGGTCCGGGTGCTCTGCGGCGTAGGCACCAATCACGAAGAAAGTCGCTGGCACCCGATTTTGCGCCAGCACATCGAGTATCTGTGGTGTGAAGAATGGATCGGGACCGTCGTCAAACGTCAGATAAACGCTCCGACGACCGGTTCCATCAGCGCACTCACTCTGCACCTCCCATCCGTCATCAAGATGTTTCATAGCTCCGGATCCTTCCGGTCAATTGTTGCATCGGTCGGCCATTCGCTATCGGCCGCGCAATCGGCACGAGGAGCACGTCCTCCACGCGAGGCGGCATGTCGAGATCCAGCACTTCTGAGTGGCCTCCACCGTCCTTGGGAGCGCATGGGAAACCTCGACTTGTTGATCCTTGGGGTAGGCGCCTACGTCAGTTGGGGGCTTGTGGCGAAAGAGCCGACGCGATGCAGCTTGCGCGATCACCGAGGTACCTGGTCGAAAAGGGGATCGGCTCGCTTAATGTTCGGCGCAGACCAGAATGCACACACCAGAAAAATGCTTCTCGGAGCCAACCGCATACATCGACAATCTCCCTAGCCTGCTCCTTGAACTCTTCCTATGCAATGTCCTGTCCGATAGTCAAAATCGAATGTGTCGATGACAAGCATCCACGTTGCGGATAGATGAGACGATGAGACAAGGGCCCTTGATGTGAAGCTCCTCGTCGGCTCCACGCACTGCTGACCAGCGCAACGGCACGGTGGCGGCAAGCCGCATCAGCTAATTCAGCCGGCCATGAGCGCGGCCGTCGCCCAACTGCTTTCAACGATGACCTGTTTACGATGAGCGGTCGCGAATGTTCTAACCCCGCGTGCGGAACCGTCGACGTCTCAGAGTTGAGCGTTCGTGCAGCATCTCGACGCTGCCGGTGTCGTAGACGCCTCTGAGTATCTGCTCACGAAGCGCTTCGTAGATCTGGCGCGCCCCCATGCCATGCGGGCGGATTGAGCCACCGGGAGCTGGAGACTGGACCATTTCTTTTCCTGCCAACTGAACCAGTTTGCAGCTACTCTTCCTGAAAGCCAAGAGCACGTCCGAAGTGGATGCCCGAGCCCGCCCACCGATCCAAGACTGGCCCGGTCTGCGAACAGCCAATCGGCTTCGCTACCCGCGCGATCCTGCTACGATCCGGCTGGTGTTTCCAGTGCCGTTCAGCCATCCGTCATTCTGAACTCGACCTACGGCTTCGAAAGCGTTGCGGCGAATGGGGCCGCCGCCTTGGCGGCGCAATCCTCGGCGGCGCGGAAACCCTCCACACGGGCTTACCTACATCACCGGCGCCGCGCTCTCGCTATGTTCGGCCCTACCTGGTTCTGCGCGGGCTGAAGACTCTTGCGCTTCGCGAAGGGCACAGACCATGACGCTTGCGATCGCGCAGGTGCTCGAGGGGCGCTCCCCTTCCTCGACTCCCATCCCGATCAGGCGATTGCCCGAGAGCAGATGTCGGGCATCGCCAACGCTAACCCCTGCGTGACCTTGACCAACAGATCCTCGGTTCCCTGAAGATGGCGTCGTCGAAATCTGCACCGGCGTCGTATTGCCGTAAATCAAGGATGCCAACAACAGGGCCGGATGATTGGAGGCCGAAGCATCAAGCCGCATTAAGACAAGATCGTCGTCCCACCGACGCATTTTGCCAAAGCAGCTCAACGACGAACATGCCGGCTTGGCGCGCCGAAGGGCCGCCGCCTTTCCCGCAAGCGGCCCAGCCCGCTCGCCGCCGGGGTCAACCCACGCCAATCTATCCACCAACGCTCGTCCCATCCGCTATGCGTAACACCAAGCTGATGTCGCAG
Source organism: Mesorhizobium sp. WSM4819 (assembly GCF_055811215.1). Lineage (NCBI taxonomy): Bacteria > Pseudomonadati > Pseudomonadota > Alphaproteobacteria > Hyphomicrobiales > Phyllobacteriaceae > Mesorhizobium > Mesorhizobium sp. WSM4819. The sequence continues at coordinate 7,743 of NZ_JBVVQO010000030.1, read as the reverse complement.
GGTCGGTCACCGACCCGGTACGCCGTCGAGAAACGACGAACTGGCGCTGTCTTGAGCCACCGGCAAGCAAATCCATTGCTGTTCCGCGACTGCAATAAGCGTTAGCTGGAGCGAACATGCATGCCCGCGCCAGACGCAATCATCAGGACCCTTGCCTCGGTCAATTGGATTGGAGGCCGTCATATGAAGTGCAGACCGGTGTTTGGGCAGCTGTTATCGGTCGTCCAGACTTTGGCATCTTTGGTGGACGCGAGCAGCTCGCGAGGGATGCATCCGAACGTGGCGCTGCTCCCACAATAGTCGCAGTTCTCCTGTGAGAGCCTCGCGCAGGCCCTGATCCAGCGTGATTGTGTCGAGGAGATCCGCGAGCACGGCTTCGCCTTCGATCCGCGTCAGCAGATCGAACAAGCCATGTGAAATACGCGCACAGTCACGGTGATCCGTTCGGATTTCGCAGACGGTCTCGTGGCGATCCTGCGCCGTGTATGCGCGGACTTTATGCAGGGATACATAAGGCGGCAATGAAACCGCGAGCGCAGTCCAATCCTGCAGCGTTGCGGCCCGTTTTTTGACGAGGTACGGCCCGACCACAAGTCCATCCAGCTCTGTTGTCAGGAACGTGGCAATCGAGTCTGCAACTGAATCTACGATCGGCTCTGCATTGTTGTTAAAGGACGTATTGAGCAGAATTGGGATGCCTGTCCGCTGCTTGAAGGCATTGATGACATCCCAGTAGGCCGGACTGGCCTTGCGCGATACTGTTTGCAGCCGAGCCGTACCGTCGACATGCGTGACGGCGCCGAGCAAGTCACGCTTGGAATCGCGCACACGAACTACGAAATTCATGAAGGGAAATTCGCACGCACTGCCCGGGAGGTCGAAAAATTCGCGCGCATCCTCCTCCAACACTGATGGGGCGAACGGGCGATATCCTTCCCGCTTCTTGACCATAGCGTTGATCCGGTCCTTGTTTGAAGCGGGCCTGGGGTCGGCAAGAATGCTGCGATTTCCGAGCGCTCGCGGCCCGAACTCCGAACGACCTTGCACCCAGCCGATCACGGCGCCACCGACCATCCACTCGGCTGCCCTATCCGCCACCTCCTCAGTGCGTTCAAACTCCAGGTGCCCCGCCCATGCCTTTAGTTCCTCTTCGACAGCGTGATCGCTCGCGAGTTCCGGCCCCCAATAGACCTCCTGCAATCGCGTACGCGGCGCTGGGCGGCCCAGCTCATTAGACACGATTAGCGCGGCGCCTAATGCGCATCCAGCGTCATGCGATGCGGGCTGCACGAAGATGTCGTCGAAAAGTCCTGAATAGAGCAGCTTGCCGTTCATGGAGCAATTGTGCGCAACTCCGCCGGCCAGGCACAACCGCGTCATCCCGGTGGCCTCACGATAATGGCGAAGAATGTGAAACACGATGCGTTCGAGCGCTTCCTGTAACGACGCACTCACATCCATATGCTGCTGAGTGAATGGCATTCCCTTTTGCCGAACCTGAATGCTGCGGAGCAAAGTCGGACCGATGCGGTCCAGGTGGACGCGATACTCGCCGTTTGCAGAGAGTTCATAGAATTGCTCGAAAAGCTCGCGATAGGGGACGGGATCGCCATAGGGGGCAAGCCCCATTACCTTATATTCATCGAACAAGCCGTAGCCGAGATACCGGATCGTCTCGAGATAAAATTGCCCGAGAGAATTGTTCTCTGGGAAAGTCGCAAGTTGCGTAATTTCAGTACCAGATCCAACTGCCACAAGGCCCGACAGGAAATCACCAGAGCCATCAATCGCGAAAATCAGACTTTGCTCGAAGCCCGACATTGCAAAAGCACTCACGGCGTGCGCCTGATGATGACTTACGAATGAGATACGCGAAGCGTCGAGCTCGGTACCGAACTCCTGCGCCAGCAGCTGCTGCATCAACAGTTTAGCATCCAACGGAATGGAGGCGTCCGGCTGGGAAACAAGCATGTTTTCAAGCATTGCGTTGCTATAGTCTTCGGTAGCGTAGAACGCCACTCGATCGATTTCGCTGAGCTGAACCCCAGCTGCTGAAAGACAGTATTGAGCCGCACTAATTGGGAGCTTGTTGGAATGTTTGATCCGATTGAGGCGCTCCTCTTCTACCGCCGCAATGACCTGTCCGTCCCGGACGAGCACCGCAGCGCCATCGTGCATGAATGTGTTTGGAATCTGAAATCTGTTTTCATAGACTTTGTCCAATCCGCCGTTCAATCCTAGACACAGCATCTCGCTCTCCATTTGTCGTATAGGAATACTAAATTGGCCTGTCTCGAGACCGTTCGATCAGAAAGACAGGCCGCGTTGTCGCTCGCGCCCGAACGCCAGCCAAACATCACCGGCCTCAAGGAAATTCTATGAGGTCCGCCGGGATCAACATAAGATCCTGTGCTCGAGACGCCGGGCGTTACATAGCGTTGTGGGATTGAATCGACGCCAGCCAAAACCCTTCGCGGCACACGCTGGCGATGTCGTTTTTATTTGCGCCCATAGCGCATGGTTTATCTCCTTCTCTTTCGCGTCAGCGCATCAGTCGGCGGCGCAACAGCGCCATCGAGAGGAAGAATGGCAACAGCGCGTACAGGCCGAGCACACCGATGTGCAGGGCGATGCCGCCGATCGGGCGATCAAGCATAACCGGACGAATAAGGTCGATCGCATGTGACAGCGGCATGCATCGCGCTATCTTCTGAAAGGTGTCAGGCAGCTGATTCAATGGGAAAACGGCGCCCGACAGGAACAGCATGGGTGTAAGAATAAGCGTCTGGTAAAATACGAAGTAATCGTAGCTGGGCGAAAGTGCGGTGACGACCATCGCGAGGCTGGCAAATACGAACCCTGTCAGAGCGATGAATGGCAGCGCATAGAGGACGGACGGCCAGGCTGTATAGCCCAAGGCTGCGGTGACAATGGTAATTGCCATACCGGCCAGGAAGGCCTTGGTGGCTGCCCACGCCAGTTCCCCCAGAACGATATCGCCGAGGGTAACGTGCGTATACAGCATGGCTTCCCATGTGCGTTGAGAATGCATGCGAGCGAAAGCCGCGTACAGTGTTTCGAGGGTAGAGGCGGTCATCGCACCGACCCCGACCATGCCGGCCGCCAAAAAGGCGATGTACGGCGCACCGTCGACGCGGCCGACCATTATGCCGAGGCCGGTACCGAGGCCGAAAAGGTAGATCATTGGATCGGCTAGGTTACCGAGAATCGCCACGAATGCGACTTTCTTCCATGCCAGATAGTTGCGGCGCCACACCGCTACCCAGTTCCACGCATTGGCGGGCAGCACCGCCGCAAGACCTTCAATCATCGTTCACTCCTCCATCTCGCGCCCGGTCAGCCGCAAGAAAACATCCTCGAGATTGGCTGGACGCAGAAGAAGGCGCAGACTTGGTCGCCCCTGGAGTTGCGTGCGCACCTGATCAGGGTCTGGCCCATAGCAGTAGAGGGTTTCGCCGCTGATCTCGATGCGCTGAGAATGTGGCTTGACCAGCGAATGCAACTCGTGCGGATCGCCGCCGTAAATCTCCATGACCTGGCATCCGATATGCTCGTCGATCAGAGCCTGCGGGCGGCCTTCGGCGATGTAGCGACCCCTTTCGAGCACGCACAGCCGATCGCATAGTCGCTCAGCCTCTTCCATGAAATGGGTCGTCAGGATAATCGTCTTGCCGCGTGCCAACAGCGCGCGCAGCCGCTCCCAGATCAGGTGGCGCGCGTGCGGATCGAGGCCGGTGGTCGGCTCGTCCATCACAATGAGCTGGGGGTCGTTGATCAAAGCCCGCGCCATCGTCAGGCATCGCTTCATGCCGCCGGACAGTTCCGAGACGCGCGCATCCCCCTTGCGCTCGAGGCGAGCGAACTCGAGAAGCGACGGGATGACCGCTTCGCTCTCGCGTGTGCTCATGCCGAAGTAGCGTCCGAACACCCGCAGGTTCTCGCGTACCGTGAATTCCTGGTCAAGGTTGTCGAATTGCGGGACCACGCCAATGCCCCTACGTGCCAGCCGAGCGCGCGCCGGCACCGGGACGCCGAGCACCGTGATCGTGCCCGCGTCAGGGCATGTCATGCCGAGGAGCATACGCGCAATCGTGCTTTTGCCGGCCCCGTTTGGTCCGAGGAGGCCGAAACACTCTCCCGACGCAACGGTGAACGACAGGTCGTCGACAACGACCTTGTTCCCATACGACTTGGTTACGCCGGCGAAATCGATTGCCACGGTCGACAGAGAGTCATGCACGGAGCTTTTCGCGCTTGCCTGCCGGTGAGACTCCCGTTCGATCGGAGGAGTCTCCGGCTGCCGCAAATCCTCTGGGCCCAACTTTCGCGTCAACACTTGATGTTTCTGGTCCTGGCTCAAAACTCATCTACCTGCGATCACGTGACTATTGCTGTTCGCTGTAAGCTGCGTCAGATCCCACCAAGGCGGGCTTTGGAAGGGCGCCGTCGATGTCTGTCACAGTGGCGGCCGAGCTTCGCGACAACCAATCGCTATTGCTCAATGTACACAGCGCGTATGCTTTCAACGGGAGCAAGAGAAAGATGTTGATGAGTGTGTGGAGCGAGAATCCGAGGAATCGAAGTTGGCGCGCACGAAACGCTGCCACGCTGCAGCGAACTATAGTCATGACCGCAATCGTCAGGCATGCCGTCCAAGGCACAGTACCTGTCGTTATGAATTGCGCGAGCCCAGCCAGGAGCGACAAAGAGAGCAATAATGGGCCAAGATTCTGCCCGATCACGTCCAATGTGAGATAAATATTAAGGCCGCGCAGCAGTTGGAGCGACAGCAACGTGTCACGGAACGTGCTCCGGGCCCAGCGAAGCTGTTGGCGCAGATAGGGACCCATGCTGCTGGGAACGACTGTTGCCGCGACGGCCTCCGGGACATACTCTGTTCGAAAGCCTGCTTTCAGCATCAGGATCGTAAGGTGGCGATCCTCACCGAAGTCGCTCGGCTTCCCTCGAAAGCGCTGCGTCTCGTATTGATCCAGCAGCGAAACAAGCGCTGATCGCCGGTACATGGCACACGGACCGCAGCAACACATGACGGCACCGAACCGAGCCTGCGCTGCCCGCTCTTCGTTGCAGGCGAGCCAGTATTCCATGTCAATCAACCGCGTCAGCCAAGTTTCATTGCGATTACTAGCCGCCAACTGGCCCATGGTGGCGCCGATCGCTTGATCTTGCATCTTTAGCGCAAGCCTTGTGACGACGTCCGGCGCGAGTATCGTGTCCGAATCTACATTGAGCACCAAATCTCCGCACGAGCGGCGAACCGCCGCAATCTGTGCCTTGCGCTTTCCGACATTCTTTGGGAGCGCAATGAAGTCGAACCTCGGATCACGAGCGTATTCCTCGTGTACACCTACGAGGGCATCGCGGTTTCGAGAACCGTCATCAACAACATAGACCTGCAGTTTTCCGGCGTAGTCCTGACTTGCTATGGAAGCCAGGCAGTCAGAGAGGGTGCGAGGAGCCTCGTTGTAGCACGGGATAATGACATCGACGCTCGGCCAAGGCTCACAGCTGGCCGGTTCGCCCGAGGTCGGCGGTACGTTTGCAGGCAGGGTATAAAACACCTGCGCGGTCTTATAGACGGTCGACAGCAGCGCATAAGAGCAGACTGCAACAATACTGGCTGGGGCAAAGAGGTTCATGAGATGTCAGATTTTTCAGTGAATTTGAGGAAGCGAGCGGACAATAAATCCGCGGTCAATGCTGTATTCAGATCGATCAATGCGATGAGGGGCGGGTCGCGCTGACTGATATCGTTGCGGGTGCTCTTCATAGCTCTGGACCGTTCCGATCGATCAAAGTGCCGGCCGGCCACTCGCTCATTGAGCGTCCAATTGGGAGCACCATGACGAGTACGTCGTCGTCGACGCGCGTGGGAGGCAGATCGGGGTACACGTCCGGGAGGGTTGAACGCACGCGAACGCCCGACAAAATGCTCGCCAAGCCTTTGCGGCAGAACCTCCCAACATGGTTCCGGAGCGCGTGCCGAACCGTGCCGAAAGCGAATGGAACGCCAAGCTGCTGCAGCACTGGATACATCGCGCTGATCGAATGGGCGATTCCTAGCCCCTCAAGATCCGGACGCACCCCGTATAGACCGAGTTCAGCGACAAGCAGATCAGCGTCGCCAACTTTGATGTATCGGCGCAGCAGGCCCAAGTGAGCCGCTATCCCGTGCACATCATTGCCGATTGCGCGGACCTCCGGCCTCGCACCGGCCCAACTTCGACCGCCTTCGAATTGCTTTCCATTAAAGGCTCCGGTAGGCTCATAGGTCGTCCGGAAGAACTCAGAGAGTTCGAGGTGATCGGAAAGCCGCAACTCATTTTCCCAGCACAACCTCCACTGCACGTCAGAGCGCATGCGAAGACTTCCTCTTTTTCGGGTTCTTTTGTGCACCTCACGCGGCAGAGCAACGCGGTGCATGTCATGTGGGGGGTCTATGAACGACCCGCCCAGATTGGTAAAATTGATTGTTTAGATCGCGAGCATCCACGCCATGGATGTTAACGCCATGCGTTTCGAAGGCCCATGACCTGAACATTCCGGCCGTGCTCGATTGGCCCATAAAGCGACACCGAGGCAGCTGTCGGTGACACAACCTGCTTCAAGAGCGGCCGCCAGCGGCGTGGCAGACCTCGTGCCGAAGCAGCGATCAAGTGGAGGATGGGCCCGACTGTTAGGCGTCAGCAAACGCGGCGACCGTTGACGCAGGCTGATGATCCATAGGCGATCGCGCAGCTCTGGATCGCGCCGGCGGCAAACAGGTTCCGCGAAGCCTCAGGCTCGACAAGTTGCGGCAAAGGCGCCATCCCAATGGCGCGGCGGTCGCGCTCGGCAACAAGAATCGTTTGGTCGATGCTCGCTGCCTGGCAACCGGTACTGTCGGTTAGAGCAGCCTGACGGACCTGGAGAGCGAGAAGGAGGGCGCACCTCGGCCTTGCAGGAAAATGGCAGAGACGGTGAAACGGTCACCCCGTCGCTTGCGAACCTGATGTGTGGACCGCAAAAGCTTCGGCCGACGTCTGGGGCCGTTGAGGTGGAAGCGGGCGAAAACCCGTCGAGGCTCGCCGCGCTGAACATCGAGCCGCATGAAGAAGCCGGATATATGTCAGCTGTTGTGAGCATCAACTGATCCAGCTAACTTGTTGCAATCGGGCGCTCTTATACGTCCACATATAGGGTCAGCTTGACACCACGAGCGCACAGTGTCTCCAAGTCAACTTCGACAATTCGTTTCATCAGGAAGCGGAAATCGGCTTTCGGAAGCGGGCCAGCAGGCAGTCTTCATTGATCGACGCGCCCCGGCACTCGATGCGTGTCATCTCGGTCAACGATTTGTTCATCATGGCGCTCCAAGCAAAGTTGGCCTATTCGGCGGCCTTCGGGAAGGCGATCGCCGGCTCGTCAAGCGAGCCCGGTCTTGCGGGTCTCTACAGTCGCACCGACCTTCTTGCCGCGCCGGAATACCCGTCGGAAGAATGCATAGAAGCGGCTGTTCTTACTGCGCGTGAACACCATCAGCATCGACGGTGTCACTACCAGCGTCAGCAAGGTGGCAAAGGACAGGCCGAAGACGATCGCCGACGACAGCGATATCCACCATTGCGTCGACGGCGCGTTGATCGTCGTCTCGTGATGGAAGATTTCGAGACCGAGGCCGAAAGCGATCGGCAGCACGCCGAGGATCGCCGACACCGCCGT